>JBEARL010000035.1:0-12980 GCA_041163265.1 Actinomycetota bacterium | reverse complement strand
CCGGGGCCGTGCTCTCGATCCTCGCCCCGACGCTGCCGGCCCTGCTGGCGGCCCGTTTCGTCTGGGGGTTCGGTGCGGCCGGGGGGCGGGTCCTCGCGATCGCGATCGTCCGGGACCGCTTCGTCGGTGGCGCGATGGCCCGCACCTACTCGCTCGTCATGGCGTTCTTCGTCGTCGTGCCCGTCATCGCGCCGACGCTGGGGGCGCTGGTGCTGCGCGTCGTCGGCTGGCGCGAACTGATCGGCCTGAACGTCGCGGTCGCCGGCGTGGCGCTGTGGCTTGTCGTCCGTCGCTACCAGGAGACCCTGGCCCCGTCGGCGCGGCGGCCGCTGCGCTTCGGCCTGGTCCTGACGGCGGTGCGGCGCATCGCGACAGATCCGCGCTCGGGCCCTCCGGTGCTGGCGCAGGCGATCCTGTTCGGCGCGTTCGCGAGCTACCTCGGGACCGCCGAGGTCGTCATCGGCGACGTGTTCGGCCGCCCCTCGGCGTTCCCGCTCGTGTTCGGCGCCATCGCGCTGGTCGCGGGCCTCGGCTCGCTCGTGAACGGCCGCCTCGTCGAGCGCGTGGGCATCCCGCGGATGCTGACGGGTGGGCTGACCGGTCTGGTCGTCGGGGCGACCGCCCTGGTCGTGCTGAGCCTCACCTCGGGCGGCGGGCCGCCGATGGCGCTCTGGATCGCCGCGCTCATGGTGGTCGTGTTCAACCACGCGACGCTGATCCCGAACCTCTCGACCCGGGCGATGGAGCCCATGGGCGACATCGCCGGCATCGCGAGCGCCGTGGTCGGCTCGGTCCTGATCGGCGGCGGTGCGGTGCTGGGATCGTTCTACGACCGCGCCTACGACGGGACGGTCACGCCCCTGAGCCTCGCGTTCCTGGGCGGCGGACTGGCGGTGGCGGTCCTCGTCGCCGCGAGCGCCCGGGCCGCGGCACGGCGCGACGCGACCCCGTCGGTGACGCCCCCGGTGACGCCCGGCGGTCCGGCGGCGGTGGTCCCGACGGCCTAGCGGAACAGACGTCCGATACCGCGGGCGCTGGCGCGACCGACGATGCGTCGTCCGACGCGTCGGCCGACCGTCCCCTTCCGGACCGCCTGCACGTCCCCGAGGAACCGGGCGAGCGAGTACAGCAGTCCGCGCGTCCTCCCGATGCTCATGCGGTGCCCCTCCGTGGGAGTGATCGAGGACGCGAGGGTAAGGAGACGTGCGACGCGTCGCTAGACTCGCCCGCATGTGCTCGCGCTCCCGCTGCCGGACCTGCGGCCTCACCACGTGGACCGGGTGCGGCGCCCACGTCGACCGGGTGATGCGCGGCGTGCCGCAGCACGAGCGCTGCCGCTGCGAGGGCTCCGCCCCGCCCGCCGGCCGCACCCGGACCGGGTCGGGGCGACGGTCGTTCCTCTCGCGCCTGCGCGACGGCTGAGGCCGATGGCGGCCGACGGCTCAGGGGGCATCAGGCGACTGCTGGTCGCGAACCGGGGCGAGATCGCGGTCCGCGTCATGCGGGCCGCGACCGAGCTCGGCATCACCACCATCGGCGTCTACACCGAGGCCGACCGGCGCTCGATCCACCGCGTCAAGTCCGACGAGAGCTACGTGGTCGGCGACCCCGCCCGGCCGTTGGCCGGCTACCTCGACGCCGACGCCCTCGTCGAGCTGGCCGTGCGCGTCGGGGCCGACGCGCTGCACCCCGGCTACGGCTTCCTCTCGGAGTCCCCCCGCCTCGCGCGGGCCTGCGCCGAGGCAGGCGTCGTGTTCGTCGGCCCCCCGGCGGAGGTCCTCGAGGCGGCCGGTGACAAGGTCACGGCCCGCGGCCACGCCGCCGCGGCCGGCCTGCCCGTCCTCGCCGCGACCGGAGCGCTGGACCCGGCGGCCGATCCGCACGCGGCGGCCGAGGCGCTCGGGTACCCGCTGTTCGTGAAGGCGGCGGCCGGCGGCGGCGGTCGCGGCCTGCGCCTCGTGCGGTCGCCGGCCCAGCTGCTCGACGCCGTCGCGTCGGCCCGGGCCGAGGCCGAGGGCGGGTTCGGCGACGCGACGGTGTTCCTCGAGCAGGCGGTGCTGCGGCCGCGCCACCTCGAGGTCCAGGTCCTCGCGGACGCGTCCGGCGACGTCATCCACCTCTTCGAGCGCGACTGCTCGGTGCAGCGCCGGCACCAGAAGGTCCTCGAGATCGCCCCGGCACCCGGACTCGATCCCGAGATCCGGACCCGGCTCTGCGCCGACGCCGTCGCGTTCGCGCGGCGCGTCGGGTACGTCAACGCCGGCACCGTGGAGTTCCTGCTCGGTGGGGACGGACGGCACCACTTCATCGAGATGAACCCTCGCATCCAGGTCGAGCACACCATCACCGAGGAGGTCTGCGACGTCGACCTCGTCCAGGCCCAGCTGCGCATCGCCGGCGGAGCGACGCTGACCGACCTCGGACTGACCCAGGACGCCATCGCGACGCGCGGGACGGCGATCCAGTGCCGCATCACCACCGAGGACCCCTCGAACGGCTTCCGTCCCGGGACCGGACGCATCACCGCCTACCGCTCGACCGGCGGCCACGGCGTGCGGCTCGACGCGGGGACCATGGACGTCGGGACCGAGGTCTCGCCGTACTTCGACTCGCTGCTCGCGAAGCTGACGTCGCGCGGGCCCGACCTCCCGTCCGCCGCCCGACGGGCGCGGCGCGCCCTGGCCGAGTTCCGCGTCCGCGGCGTCCCCACGAACCTCGGATTCCTCCAGGCCCTGCTCGCCGACCCGGACCAGCTGGTCCGCGAGCTCTCGACCGCCTACCTCGACGAACATCCCGAGCTGCTGGCCGCGGCCGGGGGCCGGGACCGGGTCAGCCGGCTCCTCGAGCACGTCGGGGACGTCACGGTGAACCGCCCGCACGGACCGCCGCCCGGCCGTCCCGACCCCCGCGAGCTGCTGCCGCCGCTCCCGGCGGGCGCACCGCCCGACGGGACCCGGCAGCGTCTGCTCGCCGACGGCCCCGAGGCCTTCGCGGTCTGGATGCGGACGTCCGAGCGGCTGCTCGTGACCGACACGACGCTGCGGGACGCGCACCAGTCGCTGCTGGCGACGCGGATGCGGACGCACGACATGCTCGGGGCCGCGCCGCACCTCGCGCACCGGCTGCCCGAGCTGCTGTCGCTCGAGGCCTGGGGTGGTGCGACCTACGACGCGGCGCTGCGGTTCCTGCACGAGGACCCGTGGGAGCGCCTCGCGCGGCTGCGCGAGGCCGTGCCGAACGTCTGCCTGCAGATGCTGCTGCGCGGGCGGAACGCGCTCGGCTACCGCAGCTACCCGGCGGTGGTCGTCCGGTCCTTCGTCCGCGAGGCCGCCGACGTCGGCGTCGACGTGTTCCGGATCTTCGACGCGCTGAACGACGTCGAGCGCATGCGGCCGGCGATCGAGGCCGTGCGGGAGGTCGGCCGCCTCGCCGAGGGGACGCTGTGCTACTCGGGCGATCTCGCGGACCCGCGGGAGGACGTCTACACCCTCGACCACTACCTCCGGACGGCGGAGGGCCTGGTCGCGGCCGGCGCGCACGTGCTGTGCATCAAGGACATGGCGGGCGTGCTGCGACCGCCGGCCGCGGCGACGCTGGTGTCGGCCCTGCGGGACCGGTTCGACCTGCCCGTGCACCTGCACACCCATGACACGCTCGGCGGTCAGACGGCGACCTACCTCGCCGCGCTCGGCGCCGGCGTCGACGCGGTCGACGGGGCGGCCTCCCCCCTCGCCGGAACGACCAGCCAACCGCCCCTGCCGGCGGTCGTCGCGATGGTCGCCGGGACGCCCGCGGACACGGGGCTGGACCTCGACGCGCTGCTGGACCTCGAGCCGTACTGGCAGGCGGTCCGCGATGCGTACGCGCCGTTCGACGAGGCGCTCCGGGCCCCGACGGGACTGGTCCTGCGCCACGCGATGCCCGGTGGCCAGATCACGAACCTGATGCAGCAGGCGGCCGCCCTCGGTGTCGAGGGCGGCTTCGACGCGCTGGCCGACCGGTACGTCCAGGCCGACCGGCTGCTCGGCCGCCTGATCAAGGTCACGCCGACCTCGAAGGTCGTCGGGGACCTCGCGATCTGGCTGGCGATCAACGACGTGACGCCGGAGGCGCTGGTCGCGGAGCCCGGGCGGTACGCGCTGCCGGCCTCGGTGCTGGACCTGCTGGCCGGCGACCTCGGGACGCCGCCGGGCGGCTGGCCCGAGCCGCTGCGCTCGCGGGTGCTCGCGGCCCACGACGTCCGGCTCGAGGACCCGGTCCTGGCCGCCGAGGACGAGGCGGTCCTCGCCCGCCCCGGCGCCGAGGCCCGGCGCCGGCTGTCCGAGCTGATGCTGCCCGGGCCCGCGCGCGAGCACGCGGCGGCCCGCGAGCGCTACGGCGACCTTTCGGTGCTGCCGACCGAGCTGTTCTGGCACGGGCTGACCGCCGACCGGGAGGTGCACGTCGAGCTCGAGCCCGGTGTCGAGGTCGGCCTCGCACTCGAGGCGGTCGGCGAGGCCGACGAGTCGGGGCACCGCTCGCTGCACCTCCGCGTCAACGGCCTGCCCCGCACGGTCGAGGTGCTGGACCGGACCTCGGGGGCGGTCCCGGAGGAGCGCGTCCTCGCGGACCCCGCGGACCCCGGGCACCTCGCCGCGCAGATGACCGGTGTCGTGACCCTCGGCGTGGCCGAGGGCGATGCCGTCACGGCCGGGACGACGGTCGGGTCGATCGAGGCGATGAAGATGGAGTCGCCGCTGCGGGCCCCGACCGACGGTCGCGTGGCGCGCGTCGTCGTCGGGTCGGGGACCCGAGTCGAGGCCGGCGACCTGCTGCTCGTCGTCGAGGCGCTCGACGGGGCGGCCTGAGGTGTCGCGCGACGAGCCGACGGACCCCCGGCTGGCGCTGCTGCACGCGCGACGGACCGTGTCACGGCTGGTGGACCCGGGTCCCGACGCGGCGGAGCTGGCCGCGATGCTCGACGCGGCGGACGCCGCGCCCGACCACGGCCGGCTCCACCCGTGGCGCCTCGAGGTGCTCGACGCCGCGACCCGGTCGCGGCTGGCCGACGCCTACGCCGCCGCGGCCGCGGCGCGGGGCGAGGACGCCGACGGCGTGGCCCGGGCCCGCTCGAAGCCGCTGCGTGGTCCGCTCGTCGTCGCGGCGGTCGCGCGCACGGTCCCCCACCCGAAGGTCCCGGACTGGGAGCAGCTGGCCGCCGCGGCCTGTGCGGTCCAGAACCTCTGCCTCGCCGCCACGGCGCTGGGGTACGGGTCGGCCTGGCGGACCGGCGCCGCGGTCGAGGACCCCGCCGTCCGGGCCGTGCTGGACCTCGGGGACGACGAGCGACTCATCGGGTTCGTGCACCTCGGGACGCCCGCCGCCTGACCGCGGTCACGACCGCGCGGGCCCCCGGGCCGCGGCCGTGCGACGCGACGACCCCCCGGACGCCGGGAGGGGAGGGCGCGCGGCCCTCCCCTCCCCGGTGCCGTCCGGCGCGGCGGCTCAGCTGCAGCCGCTCGTGGCGCCGCAGGACTCGCAGACGTGGCAGGCGCCGGCCCGCTTCATCTTGATCCCGCACTCGAGGCACATCGGCGCGTCGACGTCGACCGGGACCGAGCTGCCCGCGAACCGCGGACCCTCGGGGGCCGTCGCCGGTGCAGGTGCCGCGGGGGCCGCGAGCGCCGGCGCCTCGCCGTGCTCCTGGTCGAGCAGCGCCGTCCGCTCGGCCACCGAGTAGATGCCGAGCCGGTCGCGCTCCTCGTAGGGCAGGTACTCGAGGGCCAGCTTGCGGGCGACGTAGTCGACGATCGAGGAGGCGAAGCGGATCTCCTCGTCGTCGGTCAGCCCGGCCGGCTCGAACCGCATGTTCATGAACTTCGAGACGTAGGTCTCGAGCGGGACCCCGTACTGCAGGCCGACCGAGACGCTGATCGCGAAGGCGTCGAGCAGGCCCGACAGGGTCGAGCCCTGCTTGCCGAGCTTGACGAAGATCTCGCCGAGCCCGTCGCCGGGGTACTCGCCCGCCGTCAGGTACCCGGTGGCGTCACCGACCGCGAACGAGATGGTCTGCGACGGCCGCGTCTTCGGCAGCTTGCGCCGCGTCGGGACGTTCACCGTCTCGACGACGGTCGCCGGCGCGTCCTTCGCCGCCCCGTCCGACTTCTTCGAGACGGAGAGCGGCTGGGCGACCTTGCAGTTGTCGCGGTAGATGGCGATGGCCTTGATGCCGAGCTTCCACGCGTCGACGTGGAGCTGCTCGACCTCCTCGACCGTCGCGGTCTCGGGCAGGTTCACCGTCTTCGAGATCGCGCCCGAGATGAACGGCTGCGCCGCGGCCATCATCCGGACGTGTCCCATGTAGTGGATGGCGTCGTCGCCCATCGCGCACTGGAAGACCTTCGTGTGCTCCTCGCGCAGGGCGGGGGCGCCGTGGATCGTCTTGTGCTCGTCGATGTACGCGACGATGGCCTCGACCTGCTCCTCGGTGTAGCCGAGGTGGCGCAGGGCCTGGGGCACCGTCTGGTTGACGATGACGATGGAGCCGCCGCCGACCAGCTTCTTCAGCTTCACGAGCCCGAGGTCGGGCTCGATGCCGGTCGTGTCGCAGTCCATCATCAGGCCGATGGTCCCAGTGGGGGCCAGCACCGTCGCCTGCGCGTTGCGGTAGCCGTGCTCGCGACCGAGCTCGAGCGCGGCGTCCCACGAGTCGCGGGCGGCGTCCAGCAGGTCGCGCGGGAGCGGACGGGGGTCGATGTCGTCGACCGCCGCACGGTGCTTCCCGATGACCCGGAGCATCGCCGTCTCGTTCTTGCGGTACCCGTTGTGCGGACCCTTGACGCGGGCCAGCTCGGCCGAGGTCCGGTAGGCCGCGCCGGTCATCAGCGCGGTCAGCGCCCCGGCCCAGGCCCGGCCCTCGTCGGAGTCGTACGGGAGGCCGATCGACATCAGCAGGCCGCCGAGGTTCGCGTACCCGAGGCCGAGCTCGCGGAAGTCGAGCGCGTTCCGGCCGATCCTCTCGGTCGGGTACGACGAGTACCCGACGATGATCTCCTGGGCGGTGAACACGATCTCGACGGCGCGCTCGTAGGACTCGACGTCGAACCGGCCGGCCTCGTAGTCGTAGAACTTCTTCAGGTTCAGGCTCGCGAGGTTGCAGGCCGAGTTGTCGAGGTGCATGTACTCGCTGCACGGGTTCGAGCCGTTGATGCGGCCGGACTCGGGCGAGGTGTGCCAGTCGTTGATGGTGGTGTCGTACTGCATGCCCGGGTCGGCGCACTCCCACGCGGCCTGCGCGAACTGGCGCATGACGTCGCGGGCCGAGCGCATCTCGACGACCTCGCCCGTGGTCACGGCGCGGAGCGCGTACTCCTCGTCGTTCTCGTAGGCGCGCATGAACTCGTCGGTGACGCGGACCGAGTTGTTCGCGTTCTGGTACTGGACGCTGGCGTAGTCCGCGCCGTCGAGGTCCATGTCGAACCCGGCCTCGCGCAGGACGCGGATCTTCTTCTCCTCGCGGGCCTTCGTCCAGATGAACTCCTCGACGTCCGGGTGGTCGACGTTGAGGATGACCATCTTCGCCGCGCGACGGGTCTTGCCGCCGGACTTGATCGTCCCCGCGGACGCGTCGGCGCCGCGCATGAACGAGACCGGGCCGCTCGACTCGCCGCCGCCCTTGAGGTGCTCCTTCGAGGAGCGGATCGAGGACAGGTTGATGCCGGCGCCCGAGCCGCCCTTGAAGATCGTCCCCTCCTCGACGTACCAGTTGAGGATGGACGACATCGTGTCCTCGACCGAGAGGATGAAGCAGGCCGAGCACTGCGGCTTCTCCTCGACGCCGACGTTGAACCAGACGGGCGAGTTGAAGGCGGCCTTCTGGTTGACGAGCAGGTGCTTCAGCTCGGCGTTGAAGACCTCGGCGGACTCGGCGTCGGCGAAGTAGCCGCCGTCGATCCCCCAGCCGGCGATGGTGTCGGCGACGCGGTCGATCATCTGGCGGACGCTGCGCTCGCGCTGCGGCGTGCCGAGCTGGCCCCGGAAGTACTTCTGGGACACGATCTGCGTCGCCATCATCGACCAGGACGTCGGGAACTCGACGCCGCGCTGCTCGAACGAGACCGAGCCGTCGCGCCAGTTGGTCAGCACGGCGTCGCGGAGCTCCCACTCGAGTTCGTCGTAGGGGTGCACGCCGGCGGTCGTGAAGGCGCGCGTGAAGCGCAGCCCGGTCCGGCCCTTCGTCTCGACGACCCGGACGCCCTGCGGGCCGCGGTCGACATCGGTCGTGCTGCTGTGCTTGCCCATGGTGGTATGCCCTCTCGTGCGTCGTGGCCGCCGGAGCGCCCTCGGAGGCGGGCCGTGGCCGGGATGGTGGGGCGGCGACGCGGGGCCCGATGCGGTCCTTCGGCCTGGCGGGTCCCGGGTGTCGCCCCGGCGGGTGTCGGGTGCGGTGCTCCTGTCGGTGGTGCGGTGCGGTGCGGACGTGCGCCGTGCGGTGCTGCGGTGCTCCCCCCTGCCGCGCGCACCGCGGACCGCGGGCGGGCGGCGGACCCGGACGTCGCCGGGGGTCGGGCCCGGCGCACGGACGGCGGGCCCTCGACCCGGGTGGTCCCGGCCGCGACCCCTCGGGGCCGGCGCGGAACTACACGCGTGGAAGACGCCCCCCACTCTGCCGCGCGACTGCGACGCGCGCAAGCAACCGCGACGGGGCGGGGCGGGGGACGGACCACCAGCCGTCGGTGCCGTCCGCGCCCCCGAACCCCACGGGTTGTGGTGGAGCGCCGCCCGGCGCAGCGCGTCCCCACCCCGTCCCCGGTCCGACGGCGCGCCGTCCCCCGTCCGTCCACCGCCCGTCCCCCGCCGCTCCCCCGATGATCGGACCGCCGCGCGCACGCGGACCGCGCGTCCGTCCCGAGCCACGTGCGGCATGCGCGCGACCGGCCCCGACGGTGGGCCCACGGGCGCGCGGGACGGCCGTCACTACCCTCCCTCCTGCGCGAGCACCGGAGGGGCGCGTGGCGGAGCCGGACGACCCCCGCGACGCACCGCGCGTGCCGGCCTGGCTCGACACGACCGCCCAGCTGACCTGGCGGGCGCTCGTGGTCCTGGCCGGGCTCACGGCCCTGGTCCTGCTCGTGACGCGGCTGTACCTCGTCTCGCTGCCCGTCGTCATCGCGCTGATCCTCGCCACGATCGCCGTCCCGCCGGCGCGTCGCCTCGAGCGGCGGGGCCTGCCGCGGCTGGCCGCCGCGACCGTGGTCGTGGCCGGCGGCGGCGGCCTGCTCGTCGGCGGCGTGTCGCTGCTGGTCCCCGCGTTCTCGCGACAGGTCGGCGACCTCGGCCCCACGGTCGTCGACGCCTTCACGCGGCTGCTCGAGTGGCTCGAGGCCTCGCCGCTCGGGCTCGACCGGGCGCAGCTGGACGGGCTGCTCGAGGACGCCCTCGGCAACGTCGGCGCCGTCTCGGGCGAGCTCGCGGCGAGGGCCGGCTCGATCGCCATCGTCGTCGGCGAGGTGCTGACCGCGCTGGTCCTGGCCGTCGTGCTGCTGTTCTTCTTCGTCAAGGACGGCGAGGAGCTGGTCGGGTGGTTCATCGCTCGCACGCCCGCCCGCTACCGCGACGACCTCCGCGCCGCCGGCGCGCGCGGCTGGGGGGCGCTGGCGGGCTACGTCCGCGGCACCGCGGCCATCGCGCTCATCGACGCCGTCGGCGTCGGCATCGGCCTGCTGATCGTCGGCGTGCCCCTCGTACTCCCGCTGACCGTGCTCGTCTTCGTCGGCGGGTTCGTGCCCGTCATCGGCGCGTTCACCTCGGGGCTCCTCGCGACCCTCGTCGCGCTCGCGACCGGCGGGCTCTCCGCGGCCCTCGCCGTGCTGGCCGTCGTGCTGGTGGTGCAGCAGGTCGAGGGCAACGTCCTGCAGCCCGTCATCATGCGCCGCGCGGTCGCGCTGCATCCCGTCGTCATCCTCGGGGTGCTGACCGCGGGCACGGTCGTCGTCGGCCTCGCCGGCGCGTTCCTCGCCGTACCGCTGGCCGCCACCGTGGCCGCGGTCGGCAACGAGCTGCGCCTGCGGGGCGAGCTGCGCCGCGCGGGCACGGCGCCCGGCCCGCGGCCCGTCGGCGGCCGCGGCATCGAGCCCGAACTGGTCCTGCCCGAGGCGCTGCCGGTCGAGCCGCGTCGTTCCCGTCGCCGCGCGCGCCGCGGGGGCGACGATGCCTGAACGGCGGGCCCGGGCCGAGGTGCACCTGCGCATGCCGGTCGCGGCCGATGCGGCGTGGCTCGCGGCCGCCGACCGCGCGGCCGCGACCGCGTTCGCGCCGCAGGTCGGACTGGACCCCGACGCGCTGGCGGGCGAGCTCGAGGCCGGCCGCTGGGCCAGCGACGAGCTGTTCGGCTGGGCGGTCCTCGTCGACGGTGAGCCGGCCGGGTTCGCGCTGGTGCGCGCCGAGGCCGCGGGAGACGCCGACGTGCGGGTCCGCCTCACCCCCGGCCGCCGGGGCCGCGGAGCGGGACGCGAGGTCCTGCGCCAGCTCGCCGACCACCACTTCGCCGCCGACGCGGGCCTGAACCGCCTGACCGGCCGGGCGCACGAGCGCAACGTCCCCATGCAGCGCGTGTTCCACGCCGCCGGGTTCCGCATGGAGGCCCGCTACCGCGACTCGTTCGAGCTGCCCGGCGGCGGCCGCGCCTCCGAGTGGGGGTACGCGCTGACCCGCGGGGACTGGGAGGCGCGGCGGCACCGGACCGCCGGCGAGGTCCTGGACCTCCACGGCCTGACGTTCGCGATCGAGGAGACGGACGACGGACCGGACACGCCGGGGCTGGTCGTCCGGTTCCTCCAGGAGGGCCGCCGGGCGATCGCTCGGTACGACGCCGACGACATCCCCGAGGGCGAGCTCGCGGGGATCCTCAACGGCGGCGTGCTGACCTACCGGTTCCTGCACCAGGTCGAGCACGGGGCCGAGCTGCGCCCCGTCGAGGGCTCGGGGATCGTCCGCGTCCAGCGCCGCGACGGCGGCTCGCTCGAGCTGGTCGACCGCTGGAGCGACGACGACGGCAACCACGGCCGCCGCGTCCTCGTCGAGCGGCACACCTGACGAGCGACGGGCCTCACACCGACGACGCGCCCGTCGCCGGCAGGTCCGCGACCGCGACGTGGACCGCGTCGGCCAGCGCGAGCACGCGCCCGTCGGTGTCGACCACGGCGCTGCGCGCGCGGGCGCGACGCCCCTCGAGGGCGTCGAGGCGGGCCGCGACGCGGACGGGGTCGAGCGGCTCGACCGGGGCGGTGACCCGCAGCCGCAGCGTGCCGAGGAGCACCGCCGCCGCTCCGGCCGCGACCGCCGGACGGAACGCGGCCCACGCGCCGGCGCAGTCGAGGACGGCCGCGACCGCGCTGGCGTCGACCTGCTCGGGGCGCGTCGGGTCGACCAGCCGCGGGTCGGGGACCCAGCCCAGCAGCACCGCCTCGTCGGTCACCCAGCCGGGGTACGCGTGGAACGCGGCCGGGTGCGTCGCCGCCGGCCCGCACGCGACGCAGGTCGGGTAGCGGCGGCTCGGCGCCGGCGGCGGCAGGGGTCCCGCGGCCAGGGCGACGAGGTCGGGGGCAGCGAGCGGGTCGGCGCCGGTCAGGTCCACCGTCCCGCGCGTCAGGCGGCGACCGGCCACCCACAGCTCGACCTCGTGGACCGCGGTCCCCGACGGACGGGCCCGCGCGTGCACCGTCGCGCCCAGCGGCGTCGGCGCCTCGAGCCGCACCTCGAGCTCGTGGAGCGGCGCGCCGAACGGGTCGACCTCGCGGGCCAGCGCCAGGTGCAGCGCCGCGACCAGCCCGCCCTGGAGGACCCCCGGGGGGCCGTCGAGGTCGCCGGGGACGTGCACCGCCCACCACACGGCGCCGTCGGCGGCGACCGGCGCCGAGGCCCGCAGGCCCAGCACCGGCGGACCGACGGGCCGAACCGGCGGGCCGAGACCGGCCGGCGGGCGGGGGGCGGACCGTGCGCTGTCGTCGGACACGGGGGCAGTCAAGCCGGTGCGCCGTGCCGCGGTCGCCGCGCGTCCGGCGTCCGTCGGGACCGGGGCGGGAAGGTGCGCGGTGACGTCGGGGACCGCCGTGGACGTCGACGGGCTCGCCGGGACGAACGCCGCCGTCCGACCGCAGCGGCGCGCCCCACGTCCGGCCCGCGGACGACGCGCGGACCTAGCCTTCACGCCATGCGCTGCCCCGGGTGCGGTCAGGACGACGACCACGTCGTCGACTCGCGCCCGCAGCCGGGCGGCGAGGCGATCCGGCGCCGCCGCGAGTGCCTCGCCTGCGGCGAGCGGTTCACCACCTACGAGCGCATCGAGCGCACCCCGCTGCTGGTGCGGAAGCGCTCGGGCGCCGTCGTGCCGTTCTCGCCCGACCGCGTCCTCGACGGGATGGCCCGGGCCGCGCAGGACCGCATCGAGCGGCCCGTGCTGGAGCACGCCGCCGCCGACGTCGAGCGCCAGCTGCGGGCGCTGGGCCGGCGCGAGGTCACGAGCGAGCAGATCGGGCTGCTGGTCCTGGCCCGCCTGCGCCAGCTGGACGACGTCAGCTACGTCCGGTTCGCGTCGGTCTACAAGGACTTCCAGACGCCGGAGGACTTCGCCGAGGAGCTGAGCGAGCTGCGCAAGGAGCTGCCGCCGAAGCCCGCCTGACGCCGGTCGACGCGCCGGTCAGCGCGCCGGCAGCAGCACGACGGTCCAGGCCGCGGGGGCGACGGCCGGGTCGAGGTCGTTGAGCAGGACGAGGTCGCGGAGCTGCGCCCGCGGGTCGACGCCCGGCGCCGCGGTCCGGACCGCGACCTCCCACAGGGTCTCGCCGGGGGCGAGGACGACGTGACCGGCCGCCGCCGGGGCCTCGGGGGCCGCGGCGGCGCGGAGGCCGAGCCCGCCCAGAGCGGCGACCAGGACGGCCCCCGCGACGAGGACGAGCAGCCGCCGGCGCCGGGCCGCCGGGACCACGCGCAGCGGCGCGGCG
>JBEARL010000034.1:0-13094 GCA_041163265.1 Actinomycetota bacterium | reverse complement strand
CGGCCGCGGTGGTCCGGGCGGCCCGGGCGGCGCCCGCGGTGGCCCCGGGGGTCCCCGCGGTGGTCCCGGCGGTCCCGGCGGCCCGGGCGCAGCGCGCGGCGGCCCGGGTGGCCCCGGCGGTCCCGGGGGCGGCCTGCGCGGCGGCCCCGGGAAGAAGCGGAAGCGCAACGAGCGCCAGTCTCCGGAGGAGCAGGAGCTCCGCGGCCCGATCCGCCGCGACCTGCCGCTCGAGCAGCAGATCGTCGTCGACCGCATCGAGGTCGTCTCCGGCGTGACCGTCGGCGAGATCGCCGACCGTCTCGGCGTGCCCGGCTCGGCGCTGGTCAAGAAGCTGTTCGAGATGGGTGAGATGGCGACCGTGCAGCAGACGCTGCCGGACGACACCGTCGAGATCCTCTGCGCCGACCTCGGCGTCGCCGTGCACTTCCTCTCCGAGGAGGAGCTGGAGTTCGGCGTCGAGGCCGTCGACGACCCGGCCTCGCTGCGGCCCCGCCCGCCGGTCATCACCGTCATGGGTCACGTCGACCACGGCAAGACGCTGCTGCTCGACGCCATCCGGAAGACCGACGTCGTCGCGACCGAGGCCGGCGGCATCACCCAGCACATCGGCGCCTACCAGGTCTCGCGCAACGGCCGACCGATCACCTTCATCGACACGCCCGGCCACGAGGCGTTCACGCAGATGCGCGCCCGCGGCGCGCAGGTGACCGACGTCGCGATCCTCGTGGTCGCAGCGGACGACGGCGTGAAGCCGCAGACCCAGGAGGCGATCGGCCACGTGAAGGCGGCCGGCGTCCCGGTCGTCGTCGCGATCAACAAGTGCGACCTGCCGGCCGCGGACCCGCTCCGCGTCCGGACGCAGCTGGTCGAGCACGGGCTCATCGCCGAGACGCTCGGCGGCGACGTCCCGATGGTCGAGGTCAGCGCGGTGACGGGCAGCGGCCTCGACGACCTCCTCGAGGTGGTCCTGCTGCAGGCCGACGTCCTCGAGCTGACGGCAAACCCCGACAAGCCGGCCCGTGGCCGCGTCGTCGAGGCGCACCTCGACCGCGGTCGCGGCCCCGTCGCCACGCTGCTCGTCCAGGCCGGCACGCTGCGCCGCGGCGACGTGCTCGTCGCCGGCACCGCCGACGGCCGCATCCGCGGCATGATCGATGAGGACGGCGAGGCGATCGACGAGGCCACGCCGGCCCGCCCGGTCCAGGTCATCGGCCTCAGCGAGGTCCCCGAAGCAGGTGACGAGTTCCGCGTCGTCGAGGCCGAGCGGCTCGCCCGCGACGTCGCCGAGCGCCGGTCGGCCCGCGAGCGGCGCAAGGAGCTGGCCGAGCGCCGCCCGACGACCCTCGAGGAGTTCACCTCGGCGGTCGAGGCCGGTGGTCGCGCCACCCTCAACGTCATCATCAAGGCCGACGTCTCGGGTTCGGCCGAGGCGCTCGACGACGCCCTGCGCAAGCTGGCGCTCGACGAGGTCCAGGTCCGGGTCATCCAGAAGGGGGTCGGCGCCATCACGCAGGGCGACGTCCGCCTCGCCGAGGCCTCCGACGCCATCATCGTCGCGTTCAACGTCCGGCCGGCGCCGGGCGTCCGCGAGGAGATCCAGCGCTCGGGCGTCGACGTCCGGTCGTACCGCATCATCTACGAGGCCATCGAGGACATCGAGGGCGCGGTGAAGGGGCTGCTCGCCCCCGAGCGGCGCGAGCAGGTCCTCGGCGAGGCCGAGGTCCGCGAGCTGTTCAAGGTCCCGCGCATCGGCACCGTCGCCGGGTGCATCGTCCAGAACGGCGTCGTCCGCCGCGACGCGAAGGTCCGGGTCGTGCGCGACGGCGTCGTGCTGGTCGAGGACGACCTCAGCTCGCTGCGCCGCTTCAAGGACGACGTCCGGGAGGTCGCGCAGGGCTTCGAGTGCGGCATCGGACTCGAGCGGTTCAAGGACCTGAAGGTCGGGGACGTCATCGAGGCGTTCGAGGTCGTCGAGGTCGCGCGGGCCTGACGGCCCGCCGGGCCGGCCGGTCCGCGGGAGGTCCGCCGTGAGCGATCGCGTCCACCACGCGGCGGCGCTGCTGCGGCTGCACCTGCCGGGCGCCGACAGCCTGAAGGACCGGCGGGCCCACCTCCAGCGGGTCCGGCGGTCGCTCGTCGACGAGCTCGGCTGCTCGGTCGCCGAGGTCGGCGGCTCGGACACGTGGCGGACGGCCGTCCTCGGCGTCGCGGTCGCGGCCGGCGACGCCACCGGTGTGCAGCGCGTCGTCGAGCGCCTGGTACCGGTCGCCGAGCGCGACCCCGGGGTCGTGGCCCGCCTCGACGCGGTCCGCCACGACACCCTCGACGCGGAGTGACGCCGTGGCCCGCCGCCGCAACCCGAGGGTCGACCGCGACGTCCGCGCCGCGCTGGCCGACGCGCTCGCGACCGAGGTCGCCGACCCGCGCCTCGCGCTCGTGACCGTCACCGACGTCGAGGTCACGCCCGACCACGAGGTCGCGACCGTGTCGTGGACGACGGTCGACCCGGGCCTCCTCGCGCCGGGGGGTCGCGGCGTCCGCCGAGCCCTGCCCCCGCGGCCCGACCAGGTCGCGGCGGCGCTCGAGGCGGCGGCACCGCTGCTGCGCGGCGCGGTCGGACGCCGCCTGCGACTGCGCAGCACGCCCGAGCTGCGGTTCCGGCCCGACCCCGTCGCCGCCCAGGCCGCCGCGGTCGAGCGGATCCTGCGCGAGCAGCGCGACGCCGCCCCGGGCGGACCCCCGGGCGGACCGGAGGGCGACGCGGGGGACGGCGCGTGAGCCCGCGCCGCCGCCGGACCGAGGGCGGTCCCGAGGGCGTGCTCGTCGTCGACAAGCCGGCCGGGATGACGTCGCACGACGTCGTCGACCGCGTCCGCCGCCTCGCCGGGACCACGCGGGTCGGGCACACGGGCACCCTCGACCCGGCCGCGACGGGCGTGCTGGTCTGCTGCCTCGGCCGTGCGACGCGGCTGGCCGCGCCGCTGCAGGCCGGGACGAAGCTGTACGCGGCGGTCGTGCACCTCGGCGTCACGACCGACTCGGACGACCTCGACGGCGAGGTCCGGACGCGGACCTCCGCCGCCCACCTCGACGAGACGACCGTCTGCGGCTCGCTCGGGGCGTTCCGCGGCGAGCAGCTGCAGGTCCCCCCGATGGTCTCGGCCGTGCGGGTCGGAGGCGAGCGGCTCCACGAGATCGCCCGCCGCGGGGAGGAGGTCGAGCGCGCGCCGCGGCGTGTGCGCATCGACGACCTCGTCCTCGACCGGTTCACGCCCGGGGAGACCGCCGAGGTCTCGCTGATGGTCGGCTGCTCGGCCGGGACGTACATCCGGAGCCTCGCCCGCGACCTCGGGGAGGCGCTCGGGACCGGCGGCGCGCTCGCGTCGCTGCGGCGGCTCGCCAACGGACCGTTCCTCGCCGAGGACGCGGTGCCGCTGGCGGCGCTCGAGGCCGACCCGTCGCTGCTCGCCGCGCGCCTGCTGCCCGTCGAGGACGCCGTCCGCGCCGCGCTGCCCGTCGTCGCCGTCGACGCCACGACGGCGGGACGCATGGCGACCGGTTCGACCCCGGAGCGCACCGGGCTGCCGGCGCCCGCCGCGGTGACGGCGTACCTCCACGACGGCCGCCTGATCGCGGTCCACGGCCCCGGTCGGGACGGCGCGGCCGTCCGGCTGGTCTGGGCGCAGCCGGGCGGCGCGGCGGTGACGCCGTCCTCCGGCGACCCGACCGACCCGGCCGCATGAGCGCCGTCGTGACGGTCGGGAACTTCGACGGCGTCCACCGCGGGCACCTCGCCCTTGTCGACCGCGCCGTCGCGGTGGGCGCGGCGCGCGGCGTGCCGGCGGCCGCGCTGACCTTCGATCCGCACCCTGCGGCGGTCCTGCGTCCCGACGCGGCGCCCGGACTGCTGCAGGCCCTCGACGAGCGGGTCGCGGCGCTGCGCGCGGCCGGCCTCGACGACGTCGTGGTGCGACGCTTCGACGCCGCGCTCGCGGCCCTCGACCCCGAGGCGTTCGTGTCCGACGTGCTCCTCGGCGAGCTCGGGGCCGTCGCCGTCGTCGTCGGCGAGAACTTCCGGTTCGGTCGCGGCGCCACCGGCGACGTGGCCCGGCTGCGCGAGCTCTGCGCCGCGGCCGGCGTCGCCGTGGAGGCCGTCCCGCTGGTGGGCGAGGGCGGGACGGTCGTGTCGTCGTCCGCGCTGCGGGCCGCCCTCGCGGCCGGTGACGTCGCGGCGGTCTCGGCGGGGCTCGGTCGGCCCTACGCGCTCGCGGGGGAGGTGGTCCGCGGCGACGGCCGCGGTCGGACCATCGGCGTCCCGACGGCGAACGTCGCGGTCGACCCGGCGCGGGCCCTCCCGGCCGACGGCGTCTACGCCTGCCGGGTCACGGGGACGGACGCCGGCGGTGCCCCCGTGGCCGGGCCGGCCGTCGTGAACGTCGGCCGCCGTCCGACCTTCGACGGGGTCGGCAGGACCGTCGAGGCACACCTCCTCGACGCCCCGCCCGACCTCGACCTCTACGGCGGGCGGCTGCGCCTCGAGCCGGTCGCACGGATCCGCGGAGAGCAGCGGTTCGACGGCCCGGAGGCGCTGGTGGCCCGGATCCACGAGGACGTCGCCGAGGCGCGCCGGCTCCTGGCCTGAGGGCGCCCCCGGAACGTCCCGGGGCACCCCCGGGGGCGCCCACGGGCCGTGGCCGGGCCGTCCGGACGGCACCCGGTTGCCGTTCCGGCCCGGATGTGGGACACTTCCGGCCGCCGGGGCGAGCGTCCCGGCCTCACCGCGCCCGTTCGGGCGTCGGACCCCCACCGCAGAACGCGGTCCCGCCTGCCGTCGTGGCGCTCGGGAGCAGGGGTCCCACCGGTGCACCGCACCGGCCCGACGCGGCCCGGCCCCGACACGACAGGAACCGCAGTGGCCACCGAGCTCCCCACCTCGAAGCAGGAGATCGTCGCGCGCTTCGCCCGCACCCCGGGTGACACCGGCTCGCCCGAGGTCCAGATCGCGCTGCTGACGCAGCGCATCACCCACCTCACCGAGCACCTGCAGACGCACCGCCTCGACCACCACACGCGCCGGGGCCTGCTCCTGCTCGTGGGGCAGCGCCGGCGGCTGCTGAACTACCTGCGCTCGCGCGACGTCGAGCGCTACCGCAGCCTCGTCGAGGAGCTCGGGCTGCGCCGCTGAACCCCGGGCCGGGGCGCGCGTCCCGGCCCGAACCCGTCCGCGGCCGACCGGTCGCGGACACCACACCCGGATGCCGTCCCGACCGCCTCGGTGGTCAGTGGCGACGGCTCGGACCGCCGCCCTCGAGGCCGGCCCGAGCGGTCACCACTGATGCACCGGAGCCCGGCCGGGCGGCCTCCCGCCCCCGCGCACCGCGCGGGCGCAGGAACAAGGAGGCCCCACGTGGGCAAGCTCGGCACGCACGAGATGACCGTCGAGATCGACGGCAAGACCCTGACCTTCGAGGCCGGCAAGCTGGCCGCCCAGGCCGGCGGCTCGGTCGTCGTCAGCCTCGGTGACACGAAGGTCATGACCACCACCACCGCATCCCGCAGCCCGAAGGAGTCCCTCGGCTTCTTCCCGCTGACCATCGAGGTCGAGGAGCGGATGTACGCGAACGGCCGCATCCCCGGCTCGTTCTTCAAGCGCGAGGGTCGCCCGAGCGAGAACGCGATCCTGACCTGCCGCCTCACGGACCGTCCGCTCCGCCCGACGTTCGCCGACGGGCTGCGCAACGAGATCCAGGTCATCAACACCGTGCTCCAGACGGCGCAGTTCGACCCGTACGACGTGGTCGCGATGAACGGCTCGTCGCTCGCGACGATGCTGGCGGGCGTGCCGTTCGACGGCCCGGTCGCGGCCATCCGGTACGCGCTGCTCCGCGACGGCTCGTGGGTCGCGTTCCCCTCCTTCGAGGAGCTCGACGAGGAGGCCGTGTTCAACATGGTCATCGCCGGGCGCGTCGAGGAGTCGGGCGAGGTCGCGATCCTGATGATCGAGGCCGAGGCGACCCCGAACGCGGTGCTCCACGTCGAGATGGGCGCGACCGCCCCGACCGAGCAGGTCATCGGCGGTGCCATCGAGGCGGCGAAGCCGCTGATCCGCCAGCTCTGCGAGGCGCAGCAGCGCTTCGTCGACCAGGTCGGACCGCGCGCCGCCGGCGAGTTCAAGCTGTTCCGCGACTACGAGCCGGCCGTGTTCGACGCCGTCCGCGCCGCGGGTGAGGCCGACGTCGAGGCGACCTACCGCAACGCGACGCTCGGCAAGGAGAAGCGCGACGAGCGCCTCGCCGAGATCCGCACCGCCGTCGTCGACCGCGTCGTCGCGGCCGGCGTCGCGGGCGTGGACGAGTCGGCGCTGCCGGGTCAGGCCAAGGAGGCCTTCCGGTCGCTCGAGAAGAAGGTCGTCCGCCGCCTCATCGTCACCGAGGGGTTCCGCGTCGACGGTCGCGGTCCGCGCGACCTGCGGCCGGTCTCGGCCGAGGTCGGGCTGCTGCCGCTGACCCACGGCTCGGCGCTGTTCACCCGTGGTGACACCCAGGTCCTGTCGGTCCTGGCCCTCGGCACCACCCGCGAGGGGCAGCGGCTCGACACCCTGGACCCGGACAGCGAGAAGCTGTTCATGCACCACTACAACATGCCGCCGTACTCGACGGGCGAGACGGGCCGCGTCGGCTCGCCGAAGCGCCGCGAGATCGGCCACGGTCTGCTCGCCGAGCGCGCGATCGTGCCGGTCCTTCCGGCCACGGCGGACTGGCCGTACGCGATGCGCGTCGTCTCGGACGTCATCGGGTCGAACGGCTCGACGTCGATGGGCTCGGTCTGCGCGACCTCCCTGGCCCTGATGGAGGGCGGCGTCCCGACGCACGCCGCCGTCTCGGGCATCGCGATGGGCCTCGTGTTCGAGGAGGGCAAGTACACGACGCTGACCGACATCCAGGGCGTCGAGGACTTCTACGGCGACATGGACTTCAAGGTCGCCGGCCCGGAGGGCTTCATCACGGCCCTCCAGCTCGACACGAAGCTGGCCGGCATCCCGGCGCAGGTCCTGCAGGACGCGCTCCTGCAGGCCCGCGACGCCCGCCTCGAGATCCTCGGCATCATGAACGCCGCGATCTCGGAGCCGCGTCCCGAGGTCGCGCCGAACGCGCCCCGGGTCGAGATCATCCACATCCCGCAGGACAAGATCGGCGAGGTCATCGGGCCCCGCGGCAAGATCATCAAGGAGCTGGTCGAGCAGACCGGCGCCCAGATCGACGTCGACGAGGAGGCCGGGCGTGGGGTCGTCAAGATCTACGCGACCTCGGCCGAGATCGCGAAGGCCGCGCGCGACCGCATCAACGCCATCGCGAACCCGACGCTGCCCGAGGTCGGCGAGCGCTACCAGGCCACGGTCGTGAAGACCGTCGACTTCGGTGCGTTCGTCAGCCTCACGCCGGGCATCGACGGGCTGCTCCACATCTCGGAGCTGTCGAAGATGGTCGGGAAGCGCCTCGACCACTCGGAGGACGCCGTCACCGTCGGCCAGCAGGTGCTGGTCGAGGTGAAGGAGGTCCTCGAGGGTGGACGCCGCTTCAAGCTCGAGTACGTGGGCGAGAAGGCGCCGCGCGAGGACGCTGACCGCGGCGGTGACCGCGGCGGTGACCGCGGCGACCGGGGCGGCGAGCGCCGTGAGCGCGGCGGCGACCGCGGCGGCGACCGCGGCGGCGACCGCGACCGCGGCGGCGACCGCGGCGGCGACCGCGAGGGTGGCGAGGGCCGTACCCGTTCGCGCAGCCGCTCGCGCAGCCGCGACTGACCTCCGGCCGGCCGGGAGGCGCCGAATGGGACTGCGCATCGCGGTCGTCGGCGCCGCCGGTCGGCTCGGATCGGTCCTCGCGGCCGGCGTCGCCGCCAGCGACGACCTCGAGCTGGTCGCGGCGGTCTCGCCGCGGCACTCGGGTCGGCCGCTCGGCGCGGTCCTGCCGGCGCTCGCCGGCGGCCCGGCGGCCGACGTCGCCGTGACCGCGGACCTCGCGTCGGTCGTCGAGGCCGGGGCCGAGGTCGCGATCGAGGTGACCGGACCGTCCACGGTCGGTCCGAACCTGCTGGGACTCCTCGACCTCGGCGTGCACGCCGTCGTCGGCGCGACGGGGCTCGCCGCTGCGGACCTCGCGACCGCGCGGGAGCTGGCCGCGCGCGGCCCGGCCCGCGCGGTCGTCGCGCCGAACTTCTCCATCGGCGCCGTGCTGCTCGAGCGGCTGGCGGCCGAGGCGGCCCGCCACCTCCCCGACGTCGAGATCGTCGAGCTGCACCACGACCGCAAGGTCGACGCGCCCTCGGGGACGGCCCTCGCCACGGCGGCCGCCGTCGCCGCGGCCCGGCGGGGCGTCCCGGCCCCGACAGGTGAGGGCCCGTCGCGCGGCGAGCGGCACCACGGGATCCCCGTCCACGCCGTCCGGCTGCCCGGGCTCGTCGCGCACGAGGAGGTCCTGTTCGGGGCGCCGGGGCAGGTCCTCGCGCTGCGGCACGACGTCACCGACCGCACGGCGTTCGTCCCGGGCGCGCTGCTGGCCTGCCGGCGCGTGCCGGGCCTCGACGGGCTCGTGGAGGGGCTCGGGGCCCTGCTCGACTGACCCGGGGAAGCCGTCCGGAGGACGGGGTCGAGTCGGCGGGGGTCTCCGAGCGCGGTAGGAGGTCCGGCGGCTAGCGTCCGGGCCGCAGCGGTCGCGAGGCCGGGCCGACGTGGCGGCAGGGGTACGGGTGGTCGAGCACACCGGCACGTCCCCGGCCGGGACGACCGCGGACACCCTGGCCGCCGAGATCGCGGCCGAGCAGGACCACTACGCCGAGGCACTCCAGCGCTTCCGCGGTGACGTCCGGCTGATGGAGCAGGTCCTCGCGACCATGATCGAGCGCCGCGTCCCACGCGGTGAGATCCACCTCTCACTGATGCTCGACCAGTACCTGGCCGGCCGCGAGCTGCGGAAGGCCCGGGCGGTCATCTCCCAGCTCGACGAGGCCGGCATCGCCCTCGACCCCGCGCGCCGCTACGCGGTCGCGCTCGCGACCGCCGCGGCCGGGCAGGGCGCCGAGGCGCTCGCGATCGTCGAGCGCCTCGCCGGCGAGGGCCACCATCCCGCCCGGGACCAGGCCGGGGCGGTCGTGGCGCTCCTGGTCGGCGCCCGCCGCACCGTCGCCGCGTGGCCGCTGTACCGCCGCTCGGCGGCGGCGGGTCGCGCCACCGATCGGGATGTGAACCTCGCGCTGCTCGCCGAGGCGCTGGGCCGACGGGCCGCGAAGGACACCCTGCTCGTGCTGCGCGGGATGGTCGCGGCCGGTCAGCGCGTGCCCGGGCTGCGCGCGACCGAGGCCCTGCAGATGCTGGCCCGGACGGGTCAGGTCGAGCGCGGGCTCGAGCTGTTCGAGCTGCTCGCGGCCGCACCGGACGAGGTCGCCGCGACCCCCGGCGGCGAGACGCTCGGCGTCCTCCTCGAGGCCCTCGCCCGGCGCGGACGGGTCGACGAGGTCGTCCGGCTCGCGGACCGCATCGGCGGCGGAGCGCCCGGCGGCCACCTGCGCAACGCGGTGCTGGCCGCCCGCCTCGGCACCGGCGACCGCGACGCCGCATGGCTCGAACTCGAGTCGATGTGGGCCGAGGGCATGCTCCCGACGGCGGCGAACCTCGAGGCCCTTCTCGACGCCGAGGTGGCGGCGGGCGCGAACGTCCGCGCCGCCGGCATCCTCGACTGGCTGCTGGTGATCGGCGCCCCCGTCACCCCTGCCCGGAGCGGTCCGGTGCTGCGCGCCGAGCTGGCCGTGAGCCTCGCGGCCGGTCTTCGGCTCGCCGCGGCGCTGCTCGACGCCGGCCAGCCGCTGGACCGGGCCGCGGCGCGCGACCTCGTCGAGCGGCTGGTCCGGGCCCGGCGGCTCGACGACGCCCGGGCCTGGCTCGAGCGGCTGCGGACCGCGGGCGTCCTGACGCTCGGTCGCAGCTGGGGGTCGCTGCTCGCGGCCCTCGTGGCGGCGAAGCGGGTCGACGACGCCGTCGCCCTCATCGAGGAGCTCGCGGCCGCCGGCGTCGCCCCGGAGGTCGCGGACGTCACCCGGCTGGTCTCGGGGCGGGTCCGCGTCGGTGACCGCGTCCGCGCCGAGCGGCTGGCGGCGGCCGCGTCCGCCGTCGGGGTCCACCTGCCGGAGGAGGCGCTGCGCGAGCTGCTCTGGGCGCACGCGCGGGACGGCGACGCGGCTGCGGTCGAGCGCGTCCTCGGCCTGCTGACCGCGGCCGGCATCCCGCTCGACGAGCGGCACGAGAAGGCGCGGGCCTGGGCGACCGGCGAGACGCGCCGACGGCTGGACGAGCCGGCGGAGGGCGCCCCTGCGGGGGAGGCCCCTGCGGGGGACGCTCCGGCGGGTGAGGTCCCGGCCCCGGTCGAGGGCGCCCCGGCGGGGGACGCCCCCGACGCCTCAGCCGTCGAGGGCTGAGGCCGGCACCAGCAGCTGCGTCCGGACGAGCTCGGCGTACCGGCCGTCCGCCGCCAGCAGGTCGGCGTGGGTCCCGCGTTCCACGATGCGGCCCCCCTCGAGGACGACGATCTCATCGGCGTCGACCACCGTGGACAGCCGGTGCGCGATCACGAGCGCCGTCCGGCGCTCGAGCGCCTCGGTCAGCGCGTGCTGCACCAGCCGCTCCGAGTCGGCGTCGAGGTGGGCCGTGGCCTCGTCGAGGATGACGATGGCCGGGTCGCGCAGCAGGATGCGCGCGATCGCGAGGCGCTGCTTCTCGCCACCCGAGAAGCGGTAGCCGCGCTCGCCGACGACCGTCCCGTACCCGTCCGGCAGCCGGGCGATGACCTCGTGGATGCGGGCCGCCCTCGCCGCGGCGACCAGCTCGTCGTCGGTCGCGTCGGGCTTCGCGTACCGCAGGTTCATCGCGACGGTGTCGTGGAACAGGTGCGGGTCCTGGCTGACCACGCCGATCGCGCCCCGCAGCGAGTCGAGGGTCAGGTCGCGGACGTCGTGACCGTCGAGGGTGACGCGACCCGAGGTGACGTCGTGCAGCCGCGGCAGCAGCGACGCCAGCGTCGACTTGCCGGAACCCGACGGTCCGACGAGGGCCACGGTCCGGCCGGGCGGGATGTCGAGGTCGACGTCGACGAGCACGGGCGCCGACGCGTCCGTGCCGTGGGGCGACCGCGGCCCCTCGAGCGAGGCGAGGCTGACGCCCTCGGCCCCGGGGTAGCGGAACCCGACGTGCTCGAGCCGGACGTGCCCGCGCGGCGCGGTCAGCGCGACCGCGCCCGGGCGGTCGACGATCGTCGGCGGCAGGTCCAGGACCTCGAACACGCGCTCGAAGCTGACGAGCGCCGTCATCAGGTCGACCCTGGCGTTGCTCAGCTGGGCGAGCGGCCCGAACAGCTGGGTCACGTACAGGCCCAGCGCGACGACGGTCCCGATCTGGACGGCGGGGTCGGCGATGACGATGCGCCCGCCGACGTAGTAGACGAGACCGGTCGCGAGCGAGCCGACCAGCCCGAGCGCGACGAACAGCGCCCGCATGTTCATCGCCGTCCGGACCCCGATGCGGGCGACCTGATCGGCGCGGTCGTGGAACCCCTCGACCTCGGTGTCGAGCCGGCCGAACAGCTTGACGAGGAGCGCCCCCGAGACGTTGAACCGCTCGGTCATCGTCGAGTTCATGTCGGCGTTCAGCGCCATCGCCCGGCGCGCCAGCTCCTGGAGGCGGCGGCCGACGACGCGGGCCGGGACGATGAACAGCGGCAGCAGCGCCAGCGCCAGCAGCGTCACCCGCCAGTCCAGCAGCGCCATCGCGGTCACGGTCACCGCGACGCCGATGAGGTTGTCGACGATCCCGCCGAGCGTCCCGGTCAGCGCCCGCTGGGCGCCGATGACGTCGTTGTTCAGCCGGGTCACGAGCGACCCGGTCTGCGTCCGCGTGAAGAAGTCGAGCGGCAGCGACTGCACGTGACCGAACAGCCGCGTGCGGAGGTCCAGGATGAAGTCCTCGCCGACCGAGGACGACAGCCACCGGTCCAGCATGCCGAGGGCCGCGACCACGAGCGCCACCGCCACGAAGCCGCCGGTCAGCAGGGTCAGCAGGTCGAGATCGCCCTCGGGGATCGCCCGGTCGATGATCAGGCGGATCAGCTGCGGGGGCGCGGCCGAGACGGCCGAGGCGACGGCGATCACGCCGACGTAGGCGAGGACGCGGCGGAGGTACGGACGGGCGAGACCGACGGCCCGCCGCGCGATGGTGCGGTCGAAGCGCCGACCGCGCGCGTCGGCGCGGCCCGACATCGCGGACATCATGAGCGGACCCATCGGGTGCTGCACGGGAGCCTCGGAGGGGGGAGGGGAGCGCCGCCGCCGGGGTCCGGCGGTGCCGCACCACTAGTCTGCCCCACCCCCGGCCCGCCCGCGTCCGGCCGGAGGGGGTGCGCCGGTGACCGAGTCCGACGCCGCCCCCGACGCCGGTCCCGACGCCGGCCCCGAGGGGACGGAGCCGGCCGCGCGCCGCGCCCTGCTCGAGCGGTACCTCACCGATCCCGACGGCGACGTCTTCGCCCTGGTCGGGCTGCCCGAGGTCGTGAAGGGCGCCGTGTTCGCGCGGTACTCGCGGTCGGCGTCCGGCGTCAAGGACCTGCTCCTCGACGAGTTCGCCGACGACCTCGCGGACGGCGACCCCGAGCGGGCCGAGGCGCTGTACGAGAAGGTGTTCGGGGACTACGGGGACGACTCCGTCGCGCAGCTCGGCGGCGCCCACGTCGCGCTCGAGAACGTCTCGAACCTCGCGACGAAGCGCATCGAGTGGGGGCGGCTCGCGGCGTACCTCGAGCAGTCGACCCGGTACGTCGCGTACGACCGGCCGGTCGACGGCCGGTGGCGGTACCACCGGCCCGCGGACGTCATGGCCTCGCGGCACGCCGAGCGGTACGAGGAGGTCCTCGACCACCTCTTCGCGACCTACGCGGCCGGGCTGCCGGTCATGCGCGAGCACGTCCGCGCGCGCTTCCCCCTCGAGGAGGGCACCTCCGAGCGGGCCTGGCTGGCGGCGACCCGCGCGAAGGCCCTCGACCTGCTGCGCGGCCTGC
>JBEARL010000033.1:0-13768 GCA_041163265.1 Actinomycetota bacterium | reverse complement strand
GCGGCGCGGCGCGGCGATCGCCGCGCTGGCCCTCGTCGTCGCGGCCTGCGCGGGGCCGACCGGGACCCCCGACCTGCGCGTCGGTCCGGCCCGGGCCTCGGTCCCCGCGGCCGGGGTGTCGCAGCTGGTCGTCGCGATCGAGAACGCCGGCGACGGCGACGACCGCCTGGTCGCGGCGAGCACCGACCGCGCGCTGGCCGTCGAGCTGCACGAGACCCGCGTCGACGACGAGGGGCGCGCGGTGATGGAGCTGCGCGCCGACGGCGTCGCGCTGCCGGCCGGCACCACGACACGGTTCCGACCCGGCGGGCTGCACCTGATGCTGGTCGTCCCGGACGCCTCCGTGGTCCTCGGCGGTACCCTCCCCGTCACGCTGACCTTCGACCGCTCCCCGCCCGTCACCGTCGAGGTCACCGTCGTCCCGACGGCCGAGCTGCTCGAGGACGCCCCCGCGGGTCCGTGATCCCCCCGGTCCCGCCATGGAGGACCGGGATGCGCGCGACCCGCCCGAGCACCGCGCTCGTCGCGCTCGCGCTCGTCCTCGCGGCCTGCGCGCCGTCGACGTCGACCGCGCTCGCCCCCCGCGGCCTCGGGGCCGCCGCCGACGGCTGGCACGGCCTGCCCGTCGACCCCGGCACGACGCTGCCGACGTCGCCGCTGCTGACGACCGACGGTCGCACGGTCCGGCTCTCCGAGGAGCTGGCCGGCACGCCGGCGCTGCTGTTCTTCGGCTACACGTCCTGCCCGGACATCTGCCCGATCCACCTCGCGACCATCGCGAGCGCGATGACGACGACGCGGACGCGGTACGACGACGTCCGGGTCGTGTTCGTCGCGGTCGACCCGGCGCGGGACACCCCCGAGCGCATCGACGAGTTCCTGGCCGCGTTCGACCGGCGGATGCTCGGCCTCCGCGGCGACCTCGACATGGTCGGTGCGGCGCTGGCCGAGCTGGACCTGCCGGGGCCCGTGGTCGAGGGGCCCGACCCGCGCGGCGAGGGCGACCTCATCGGGCACCCGGCGCAGGTCATCGGGTTCGACGCGTCGGGCGAGGCTCGGCGCGTCTGGCCGTTCGGCGCCCGCAGGGCCGACTGGATCGCCGACCTGCCCCGCATCGTGGCGGAGTGGTCGTGAACGTCGCGTGGTGGTGCTCGGGCACGCCGGGGCTGGTCTGGACCTGGCGGTACACGCCGTTCCTCGGGGTCTGGGTGGTGACGGGCCTGCTGCTCGGCGGCTGGCGGCTCGCGCACCGGCGCGCCGGCCGCGCCGTCGACCCGGCCCTCGCGCGACGCTGGACCGCCGGCGTGCTCGCGATCGCGCTGGTCTCGGAGTGGCCGCTCGGCGCGCTCGGCGCCGGCTACCTCGCGTCGGTCGCCGTGCTCCGCTGGGTCGTGATCACGTTCGTCGCCGCGCCGCTGCTGCTGGCGGGGCTGCCGACGTGGCTCGTCGATCGCTGGCTGCCGCGGTCCTCGCGGCGGTGGGCCGTCGTCCGCTCCGTCACCCGGTGGCCGGTCGCCCTCCTGGTGTTCAACGTCGTCATGATCGGTACGCACGTCCCGCCGATCCTCGAGGGGCTGAAGGTGACGCAGCTGGGGTCGTTCGCGACCGACGTCGCGCACCTCACCGCCGCGCTCGCGTGGTGGTGGCCCGCGATGCGCCGCGAGCCGGACCGCGGCGCGCTCCAGGAGCCGGCCCGCGCGTTCTACCTCTTCGCCTCGAGCGTGCTCATGTTCGTCCCCGCGTCGTTCCTCGTGTTCTCGTCGCTGCCGCTGTACGGCCTGTTCGAGCTGGCGCCGCCGCTCTGGCTGGGCTTCGACGCCCAGTGGGACCAGCAGCTCGGCGGCATCCTGATGAACGTCGTCGGCGGGCTGGCGCTCTGGGTCACGATCGCGATCGGGTTCATGCGGTGGGCCGGCACCCAGGAGCGGGCCGACGCGGACGCCCGGCGGGAGCGCGCCGGACCGCGCTGAGCACGGACCGGCGCGGCGGCGACCCGCCGGTCCGCGCGACCGTCGACGGACTCAGCCGACCGGATCGCCCGGGATCGGCAGCCCCCGCGACAGCAGGTCCGCCGCCTCGTCGGGGTCCATCCCGGCCGGCAGCCGCGAGCGGACCGGCCGCGCCGGCACGCCGACCGCCACGCTGAACGGCGGCAGGTCGTCCGTCACGACGGCGCCCGCACCGACCACGCTGCCGCGTCCGACGTCGACGCCCCGCACGACCGTGGCGCCACGGCCGATCCAGACGTCGGCGCCGATGCGGACGGGCGCCGTCGCGATCCCCTGGGCGCGGATCGGGACGTCGAGCCGGTCGGTCCGGTGGTCCATGTCGACCACGTGGACGTCGTCGGCGAGCAGCGTCCCCTCCCCGACCGCGACGTCCAGGTGCGCGTTCAGCGTGACGCGCGAGCCGAGGACGACCTTCGGCCCGAGGGTGAGGCGACCGCGGTGCGCGCGCAGCGCCGCGCCGTCGCCGAGCCAGCACCACGGGCCGACCAGCAGCCGGCCGCGGCCGCGCGGCGCGACCAGCTCGACGCGGCGGCCGAGGAACACGGGCCCAAGGAGCCGCACGTCCTGCCCCCGTCGCGCCGCACCCGCCCGGGCGCGCACCAGCCGCAGCGCGTGGCGGGCGTGGGCCGCGGTCGCGAGGCCGTGCGTCCGGACCGTCCGCACCGCCCCCATCGGACCGACGCGCGGGAACCGGGTCGGCGGCGGCGGACGGTGCACGACCGCCGCCAGCGCCCGGCCGCCGTCGAGCTCGCGGGCCAGCAGGGCCGTCCGGAGCAGCGCCCTGCGGGCCCGCTCGGTCCGGAGCACGGCGTCCGCCCGGGCGGCGGCCCACGCCGCGAGCGCCGCCTCGGCCTCGTCGGGGTCGGCGGCGAGGCGCCGCAGCGTCCCGGCGTCCATTCAGCCGTCGAGGGGTCGGCGCGCGTGCAGGATCAGGTTGTAGAAGAGGTCGTCGGGGACCAGGCCCTCGAGCAGCTCGTCGACGCGGCTGAGGCCGCGCCACGCGCCGTAGGCGGCGTACGCCCACCGCTCCCCGAGGACCCCCGGACGGACCGAGCCCTCGATCGTCCGGACCGCCCACCCGACCCAGTTCGCGAGCAGCTCCTCGGTGACGACGCGGACCTGCGTGAAGCCGGCCGCGCGCGCGAGGTGCGCCACGCCCTCGGGGTCGAACGTGTGCAGGTCGACCTCGTGCTCGAGCGCGGCCAGCGCCGCCTCCTCCGCGCTGCCGCCCGCCTCGGTGACGGTCGGCCGGCGGAGGTGGGACAGGGCCGGGATCGAGGTCAGCGCGCGGAAGCCGCGGTAGGTGGCGCGCTTGACGACGCCGGCGACGAGGTCCCCGCGCCGCGTCGGTTCACCTGCTACCACGAGCGTCCCGCCGGGGGCGAGCACGCGGTACGCCTCGCGGAGCGCCGCCCCCGGATCGGGGAGGTGGTGCAGGAACGCGTGACCGAGCACCAGGTCGAAGGAGCCGTCCGCGTACGGCAGGTCCTCGACGTCACCGGCGGTCGCGGTCAGCGCGACCCCGTTCGTCGCGGCGTTGGCGCGGCAGACCTCGAGCATGCCGGGGCTGATGTCGGTGACGTGCAGATCGGCGCCGTCGAGGCAGCCGGCCAGCGCGAGGTTGATCGTGAGGAACCCGGTGCCGGCGCCGAGCTCGAGCACGCGGCCGAACCGCTCGTCGGGACCGACGACCTTGCGCAGCCGGTCGCGGGCGTAGTCGATGCAGCGCTGGTCGTACGAGATGTTGAACTTCCCCTCGTACGTCGCGGCCTCCCAGTCGTGGTAGACGCGCTGCTTCTCCTTCATGTCCATGCCGGACCCCTCCGGACCCGTCGCGACGCCGGCCACGTCACCGACCCTCGAACGCGGCGACGCCGGGGCCGTCGCGGAGGAAGGACGCGATGCCCGTCGCGGCGTCGGCGGTCGCGAACGCCTCGGCGAACCGCTCGCGCTCGAGGCGCAGCCCCTCCGCGAGGGGGACGCCGAGCCCCTCGTCGATCGCCCGCTTCGCGAGCGCCTGCGCGGCCGGACCCGCGGCGAACCGCGCGGCGGCGGCGTGGGCCTCACCGGCGAGGTCGTCCGCGGGATGGACCGCGTCGACCAGACCGATGCGCAGGGCCTCGACCATGTCCACCATCCGCCCCGAGAGCACCAGGTCCTTGGCGCGGGACGGTCCGACGAGCCGCGCGAGGCGCTGCGTCCCCCCGCCGCCCGGGAGGATCCCGAGCAGGATCTCGGGCAGGCCCATCTTCGCGTTGTCCGCGGCCAGGCGCAGGTCGCAGGCCAGCGCCAGCTCGCAACCGCCGCCGAGCGCGTAGCCCGAGACCGCGGCGATGGTCACGACCGGCAGCGCGGCGAGCGCGTCCAGCGCCGCGTGGATGCGGTCGGCGGCGTCGCGGGCCGCCGCGACGTCCCAGGCCGGCATCTCGGCGACGTCGGCCCCGGCCGCCAGCGCCCGCGGGGCGCCGCGGACCACGAGGGCCCGCACGGCGGGGTCCGCGGCGGCCTCGGCGACCAGCGCGCCGATGCGGTCCCACATCGCGAGGTCGATCGCGTTGAGGGGTGGACGGTCGAGGACCAGCGTCCCCACCCGCGTCGCCGCGTCGACCTCGAGGCGGACCCGGTCGTCCACGGCGGCCCCTCCCACGGTGCGGCCGACGGCCCGGCCGGAGGTGAGGCTAACGCCGCGCTCCCGCACCCCCGCCGCCGCTACGGTCCCGCCGCGCGGCGTCGGACCGCGGAGCCGGGGGTGTGGTGGCCGTGGACGTGGACGACGGCGCCCCACGCACCGTGCTGATCGACTGCGACCCCGGGCACGACGACGCGATCGCGCTGCTGCTCGCGCTGGCTCGGCCCGAGTGGCACGTCGAGACGGTCTCGATCGTCGCGGGGAACACGACGCTGCCGAACGCGGTCCGCGCGGCGACGCAGGTGCTGACGGTCGCCGACCGCACGGACGTCCCCGTCCACGCCGGGATGGACCGGCCCCTCGAGAGGGCGCTGCGCACCGCGGCCCACGTCCACGGCGAGTCGGGGCTCGAGGGTCCCGTGCTGCCCGAGCCGGCGTTCGGTCCGCGGCCCGAGCACGCCGTCGACCTGCTCGTCGCCCGGCTCGGCCGCGCGCGGGACGAGGGACGGCCCGTCGAGGTCGCCGCGACCGGTCCGCTGACGAACCTCGGAGCGGCGCTGCGCCGCGACCCGACGATCGCCCGCGGCATCTCGCGCCTGGTCGTGATGGGCGGCGCGATCACCGAGGGCAACGTCACCCCGGCCGCCGAGTTCAACATCTGGGTCGACCCCGAGGCCGCGGCCGAGGTGTTCGACGCCGACGTCGACGTGACGATGGTCGGCCTCGACGTGACGCACCGCGCGATCCTCCCGACGGCGCGGTTCGAGGAGCTGCGCGACCTCGGCACGCCGGTCGGCACGCTCGCGGCCGAGCTCTGCGACTTCTTCCTGCGCTTCCACGCGCGCACCTACGGCTTCGACGGTGTCCCGATCCACGACGCCTGCGCCGTCGCGGCGCTGCTCGACCCGACCCTGGTCGAGACCCGGCACCTCCGGGTCGACGTCGAGACGGCGAGCCGCCACTGCGACGGTCGGACGGTCGTCGACCTCTGGTCGGTCACCGGCCGCGAGCCGAACGTCCGCGTCGGCGTCGACGTCGACCGCGAGCGGTTCCTCGACCTGCTCGTGTCCAGCCTGGCGTCCTACCCGGGCAGGTAGTCGGCACCCGAGGGGGGCGCGTCCCGCCACGCACCTCCCGGATCATCGATCAGGTCCTGATCCTGCCCGAGCAGTGGAGGAGCCGCGGACTCGGGACGCCCCGACCTGCTCCACCGGATGGGCGACCCCGTCATCCGGAGACTCCCCATCCGGGGGTGGGTGACCGTCTCGACCAGTCCGAGGTGCTCGACCTGGGTCCAGGCGTAGACCTCGTCGAGGGCCCGGATCCGTCCTGCGGGGATCCCTGCCCGCTCGAAACCGGTCATCCACTCCTCGACGTCCCGGTCTCGGAGCACCGCCTCGATCCTCGCCTCCAGCGCCTCCACCTGCAGGAAGCGATCACGGTTGGTCGCGAGCCCGGGCTCGTCCGGGTCGATCCCGACGAGCGGGGCGAACCGCCGCCAGAGGGAGTCCGAACCGACGGCCAGGGTGATCCAGCCGTCGCGACAGCGGAACGAGCCGTACGGAGCGATCGTCGGATGGCGGTTCCCGGTCCGGCCGGGGATCTCCCCCGAGACCGTCCACCTCGTCCCCTGGAACGTGTGGACCGCCACGGCGGCGGCGAGCAGCGAGGTCGTGACGCGCTGACCACGGCCCGAACGCTCCCGCTCCCGGAGCGCGGCGACCACCCCGTAGGCGCCGAACATCCCGGCGAGGATGTCCGTGATGGGCACACCGATCCGGGTCGGCTCGCCCTCCGCGGCTCCGGTGAGGGACATGAGACCGGCCTCGCCCTGGATGATCTGGTCGAAGCCCGCCCGTGCGCCATCCGGACCACCCTCCCCGAAGCCCGTCACGGAGAGGACGACCAGGCCCGGGTACCGCTGCGCGAGTTCCGATGGAGCGAGCCCGAGTCGCTCCATGACGCCGGGTCGGAAGTTCTCGACGAGCACGTCCGCGCCGACGATCAGGTCGTGCAGCCGAGCGAGTCCGAGCTCGGAGCCGAGATCGAGGACGACCGAGCGCTTGTTCCGGTTCACCGAGAGGAAGTACGTGGCGACCTGCTCGCCGTCCGCGTCCACGAACGGTGGGCCCCAGCTCCGGGTGTCGTCGCCACCGTCCGGGCGCTCGACCTTGATCACATCGGCGCCGGCGTCCGCGAGCATCATCGTCGCGTAGGGGCCAGCGAGGGCCCGCGACAGGTCGACGACGCGGACGCCGGCGAGCGGCCCGCCGGGACCGGGCGCCGTCACGCGGTCGGACGATCCCCGGGCCCGACTCATGCGGCCAGGAGCTGCATCAGGTGCCCCGCGGCCACGAGGACGGCGTCGTCAGCCCCCACTGGACCCACGAGCTGCAGGCCGAGGGGCAGCGGACGGGGGGACCGAGCCACGACCCCGGGGCGACGGGTCGGACCCGGCGTGAACAGCGCGAACTCCGAAGCGACCGTCTTCCCGACGATGAGCGGACCAGCGGCGCGTGGACGATCGACGACCTCGGCATCACGATCGGGGAGGTGCCCCGCATGGGTCGGCGACCCGTACGACGGCTGCATCTCCGCCGAGTCGATGACGTCCTTCACCCCGACGGGAACCCCATGGAGAGGTCCTCGTCGGTCCGGCGGGACAGCGTCGAGCTGGTGCGCCCTGCGAAGGACGGCCTCTCCATCGACATGGACGAGGGCGTGGATCTCGGACTCCACCTGAGCGATGCGGTCGAGCACCACGTGGGCCGTCTCCATGACGGTCGTGTCGCCCGAGCAGTGGGCCGCCACGAGCCGACGAGCGGACGGGAGCGAGTCGAGCGCCGGAACGAGGACGACCGTCACACCTCCATGTGCGAGCACCCGAGCCGAGGTCCGACCGGGGGGATCGGCCCCCAGCACCTCTCATGGCGACGTCCGGTCAGCGAGCGGAACCTAGCCGAGCCGCTGGATCGGGCCGGCGTCGTGGCCGCTGCGCGCGCTGCACCTCCGCGGTCTCGGCCGCGGTCGGTGGCCCGACCCGCAGGACCTGCGCGGCGGCCGGACCGGGTCCGAGGTCGGGCGGGTCGTCGACGAGCGTCGCACCGGTGGCGGCGTGGGCGCCGTCCTCGAACCCCGCATCGGGGGGCGATCCGGCGTCGACAGGCAGCTAGGAGCGGTCGCCATCCCCGCCGGCGCGCCGTGGGTCCCGGAGCGGCGGAATCTCCGCCAGCGCCCCGGGCAGCTCGGGCGGGGTCGCGACGAGCACCCCCGCGCCGGCCGCCGTCAGCTCGGCCTCCGAGCCGGCGCCCCAGAGGACGCCCACGGTGGCCGTGCCGCAGGCGCGGCCCGCGCGGACGTCGTGCTCGCGGTCCCCGATCATCACGGCGGCGGCGGGGTCGACGCCGCGGGCGCGCAGCACGGCGGCCAGCGTCACGCGCTTCTCCTCGACCGCGACGCCGCCGGGGGTGCCGTGCACGGCGGCGAAGTGCTCGGCGAGGCCCACCCGGGCGACGAGCGCGGCCGCGACCTCGGTCGGCTTGGCGGTCACGACCACGCGCGGCACGCCCGAGGCGTCGAGCCCCTCGAGCGCCGCGGCGATGCCGGGGTACGGCTCGGTCAGCGCGAACCCGACCTCGGCGTACCGGGCGCGGTAGACCGTCACGCCCCGCGCGAGCAGTTCGGGGCCGTCGCCGGCCGCGACGTCGACGCCGTCCTCGCCGAGCAGCCGGGTCAGGTTCTCGACGAGCGGTGGCCCGATCGAGGAGCGCAGCTCGGCGGCGGTGCGGGACCGCGCACCGACCGCGGCCAGCGCGTGGTTCAGCGCGTCGGCGATCGCCTCGTCGGACCGCACGAGGCAGCCGTCGAGGTCGAAGCAGAGCAGCGCGGGCCGGCTCACGTCGCGCCGCGCGCGGATCCGACGCCGAGCAGCTCCCAGGCCGAGGGCACGGCCGGGTCCGCCTCGAACCACGGTCCGGCCAGCGTCGCGAGCAGCGCGTCGCGCACGGCAGGCGACGGGAGGCGGGCGCCGCGTCGACCCCCGCCGTCCTCGAGGAGGTCGCCGAGGGTCGCCCCCGACCCCCCCGCCGCGATCACGAGGTGCCCGTCGGTGGCCCTGCTGCGCGCCGCGTCGAGCTCGACGAGCACCTCGACGAGGTCACGCGCCGCGACGGGTGCGACCGGCCGCTCGCGCAGCTCGGCCGGCGCTCCGACCGCGCGCAGCAGCGCGCGGACCGGCGCCGTGTCGACGAGGCCGACGCGGACCTCGACGCTCGGCACGTCGGCCGCCGCGACCGCGGCCGCGACCTCGGCATGGGCCCGGCGCAGCGGGTCCGGCGACCCCGGATCCGCACCCACCAGCGTCACGAGGAGGACGCGGCGGACCCCCGCCCCCTCAGCGGCCGCGGCGACCGCCAGCCCCTCGGCACGGACGGCCGCGGGGTCGCCGCCGAGGCCGCCGCTGAGATGGACGAGCGTGTGCACCCCGGTGCATGCCGCCTCGAGGAGCCCCTCGTCGTCGGGATCGCCGACGGCGGTGAACACCCCGGCCGCGCGGAGCTCGGCGACGCCGGTGCGGGCGAGCGCACGGACCTGACCGCCCTCCTCGCGCAGCCGCGCCACGAGCAGGCGCGCGACCGGCCGATGGGCGGCGTTCACGAGGACCGGCACGCTGCTCCCTCCACCGGCGGCGGGCCGCCGGCCCCTCGCCGGCCGCCGAGGGTACGAGCGTCGGTAGCCTCGCCGCGGTCGGGGCCCCCGCGCGGGGCCGGGCGGCGGAGGTCCCGGTGGTCGCTCGGCGGCACGGCGACGCGGAGCTGCTGGACCTCGCGCGCGAGGGCTCGGCGGCGGCCCTCGGGTCGCTGCTCCACCGGCACCGCGGTGCGCTGCAGCGCGCCGTGCTCCGCACCGCCGACCCCGAACGCGCCGCCGGCGTGGCGATGACGGCCGCGGTCCGGGCCCTGCGCGGCGGCCGCCTGCGCGAGCCGGCCGAGCTGCCGGCGCTGCTCGAGGAGGCGACGGCCGGCGTCGCGACCCGCGCGCCGCGGACGGCCGACGTCGAGCCGCTGCTCCCCTCCGACTGGTTCGACCGGGCCTGGACCGCCACCGTCCGGACCTGGCCCTCCGGCCGGCGACCCCTCCCCCGCCCGCCGCGCTGGGCGGCCCTCGCGGTCGGGGCCGTGCTGCTCGCGGTGGCGGGCGCCGGCGGGACCTGGCTGGCGCTGTCCTCCGGCGACGAGCGCGAGGTGCTCGCGAGCATCGTCGCCTCGACCCTCGACGGTCCGTCGGCGCTCGACGACGCGCCGGTCGCCCCGGAGCCGGTCGTCGAGGAGGCGCCCGAGCTGTTCGGCGACGTCGAGATCGGACAGCTGCCGACCTACGACCTGACGACGCGTCCCGACACGGGGTCCGGACCGCAGCTGGTGCCGCCGGCCGGCTGACCGCTCAGGCGCGACCGGATCCGGCGACGCCGTCGCCGCCGGCCAGCAGGCGCTCCGCCGCCCCCGCGGGGTCGAGCCGCCCGGCCGCGACCTCGGCGCCCAGCTCGTCCAGCCGCGCACCGATCGGTGCGTCCGGGTCGGCCAGATCGCGGCGGAGACGACCGAGCGCCAGTTCGGCGACCCAGCGCCGGGCGCGGCGCAGCGGCCGGTCCCCCGACGCGTCCGCGGCGGCGCGGGCCACGAGCGCGTCGAGCAGCGCGTCGACCCCCTCGCCCCGGACGGCCACGGTCCGCAGCACGGCCGGTGCGTCGTCGAGCGACCGGTCGGGGTGCGTCGCGTGCCCGACCTCGAGCATCGTGAGCAGCTCGGACTCGAGGCGACCGGCGCCGGGCTGGTCGGCCTTGTTCACGACGAGGACGTCGGCGATCTCGAGCACGCCTGCCTTCGCGGCCTGGACCGAGTCCCCGAGGCCGGGCGCCAGCACGACGGCCACCGCGTCGGCGACGCCCATCACGTCGACCTCGGACTGTCCGACGCCGACCGTCTCGATCAGGACGTCGTCGAAGCCGGCGGCGTCGAGGACCAGCGCCGCCTCGGGCGCGGCCGCGGCGAGTCCGCCGAGATGACCCCGGGCGGCCATCGACCGGACGAAGACGTCCGGGTCCGCGTGGTGCTCCTGCATGCGGATGCGGTCGCCGAGCAGCGCACCGCCGGTCAGCGGCGACGACGGGTCGACGGCGAGCACGGCGACGCGACGTCCGAGGCCGCGCAGCCGTCCGACGAGGGCGTTGGTCAGGCTGGACTTCCCGACGCCCGGCGGCCCCGTCACGCCGATCAGGCGGGCGCCGCGCCGGTGCGGATGCAGCCGCGCGACGATGCGCCGGTGGACGTCCGGCGGACCGTCCTCGACGAGCGTCAGCAGCCGCGCCAGCGCGCGGCGGTCCCCGGCGAGCAGGCGCTCGCAGAGGGCGCCGACGTCGTCCGCCACGTCGTCCGACCTCCGTCCGCGTCCGACGGAGCGTAGGTGGCGCGACCCCGCCGGTAGCGTCCCCCGTGCATCCGACGGAGGCGACGGCGTGGACGTGACGCGGGTCGACCAGATCGCGATCGCGGTCGAGGACCTCGACGAGGCGCTGGCGCTGTTCGAGCGGGCGTTCGGGCTGCGGTCGTCGTCGCGCGAGCGCGTCGAGTCCGACGGCGTCGAGGAGGCGATGCTCGACGTCGGCGGCGTCCGGATCCAGCTGATCGCGTCCACCCGGCCCGACTCGCCGGTCGACCGCTTCCTCGCGCGGCGCGGCCCCGGCCTGCACCACCTCGGGTTCGGGGTCCGCTCGGTCGACGCGGCGCTCGACCACCTCAGGGCCGAGGGCGTCGAGCTGATCGACGAGCGCCCGCGCCCCGGGGGCGGCGGGCACACGGTGGCGTTCGTCCACCCCCGCGGCACCGGCGGCGTCCTCGTCGAGCTGGTCGAGGACCACGGCGGCGCCTGACGATGGGGCTGGGCGACCGACTGCGCGCATGGCTCCGGGGCGAGTCCGGGGGCGGGAGGGCGCCGCACCCCGCCGCCGGTGGTGGCCGGTCGACGCGGGGCGGCGGGCGGGGCGGCACGGGCGCGGGCCGGACCGGGGGACGGCGCGGCGGACCCGACCCGGCGCTCGACGAGCTCGAGGCGTTCGCCCGGAGCCGGCGCGGCGTCGAGGCCTACCTCGAGCCACGGACGAACCTGTACGGGCTGAGCGTGCTGCTGGTCGCGGGCGACGGCGAGTACCTCCGCCGGCCGGTCCCTGACGAGGCCAGCGTCCGGACGCTCTGCGGGCGCCTCGGACTGCCGCTCTACGACGCCCGCCGCGTCGGGTACCCGCGGCGCGTGCGCGACTACGACCGCGGCGTGCGATCGGACCCGGTGGACCTCGGCGACCTGCCGCCCTGGCCGGGCGAGGAGGACGGGCCGCCCCCGCCGCCGACCGAGCGGTCGGGGTGAGGCCCCCGAGCCGGCCTCAGGCCGGCGTCTCCACGATCTCGACGGTGCTGATGACCATGTCCTCGTACGGACGGTCGCGCGCGTCGGTCCGCGTCGTCGCGATCGCGTCGACGACGTCGAGGCCCTCGACGGTCCGGCCGAACACCGAGTAGGCCGGCGGCAGCTGCGCGTCCGCGTGGACGATGAAGAACTGCGAGCCGTTGGTGTTCGGGCCGGCGTTCGCCATCGCGAGCGTGCCCCGGCGGTACCCCAGCTGCTGTGCGGCGTCGAGCTCGTCGCGGAAGCGGTAGCCGGGACCTCCGGTGCCGGTCCCGGTCGGGTCGCCGCCCTGGATCATGAACCTCTCGATGACGCGGTGGAAGATCACCCCGTCGTAGAAGCCCTCGCGGGCGAGGAACACGAAGTTGTTCACGGTCGACGGCGCGCGGTCCGCGAGCAGTTCGACGGTGATGTCGCCCTGGTTCGTTCGGATGACCGCGCGGTAGCCGTTCGCGGCGTCGATGCTGAACGGGGGGGCGCTGCTCCACTGCTTCGCCACGGCGGCTCCTGCGGTCGGGTCCGGACGGGAAGGGGACGGCCGACCCTAGCCGCGCCACCGCCCGCCACCGCCCGCCACGGCCCGCCGCCATCCGGACCGGGGCGTCGCGCTCAGCCGAGGCGACCCCGCCGCGCTGCGAGGCGCCAGCAGTGGCGGTGCCAGTGCCGGCGCTCGTCGGCGCGCCCCACGGGCCATGCGACCACGTGACCGGTGCCGACCGCGACCGCGCCCGCGCAGTCGGGGCAGACGTACGGGCCGCGGGCCCGGAAGGCCGGGACGAGATGGGCCTCCATGCCCGGCAGCGCCGGCGGTCCGCCCTCCCACGCGGCCGGACCGGAGGGTCGCTCCGGCGGCACCGGTCCCCTCACGGCAGCGCGCCCACGAGGTCCATCACGCCGGTGCGCTGCGCGACGATCGCGACGGCGAGGGCGGTGCCGTTGTACCCCGCGTGCGCCGCGACCGGCACGAGCAGGCTTCCGCTGCGCTCGTAGGCGAGGGCGAGGACGACGCCGACGAGCGCCAGCCCGACCAGGGCCAGCGGCTGGGTGGCGGCGACGTCGAGGTGGACGACCGAGAACGCGACGGCCGAGATCGCCGCGGCGACGGCGACGCTCCGGCGGCGGCGCAGCGCGCGGTAGAGGAGCCCGCGGAACAGCAGCTCCTCGGCGACGGGCGCCAGCAGCGCGGCGGCGACGAGCGCCAGCGCCGTGCGCGCGCCCCCGGCCAGCGCCTCGTCGAGGATGAGCTGCTCCGGGGTCGCGTCGCTGCCCGCGGCCCGGACCAGCAGCGCGACCACGAGGGCCGACCCGACCATCGTCCCCGCACCGAGGGCCAGACCGGCGCCGAGCCGCCGCAGCACCGGCCGCACCGGCCCGATGACCGCGGCCAGCCGCGCACCGCGGGACCGGAGCAGCAGCAGGGCCGCGCCGAGCCCGGCGACCTGCCCGGCGACCGCGGCGGCGAGCAGGACCACCGGGTCGACGCCCGCCGCGTCGGTCACGCCGCTCCCGGCGAGGAGCCCGCCCGCCAGCAGTCCGACCACCAGCTGCCCGACGAAGTAGATCGCGATGGCCGCCGCGGCGAGCCCCGTCCCGACCGGTGCGTCGGCGCCGCGCCCGGCGGCCGGGGCGCCGGGCGGGCGTCCCGACGCGGGCGGTCGCGCGGCGCCGTGGG
>JBEARL010000032.1:0-14902 GCA_041163265.1 Actinomycetota bacterium | reverse complement strand
CGGTGGCCCGCTTCTCGGCCGGCGTCTTCGTCGCGGCCGCCTGCGTGGGCGCGGTCCCCTTCTTCGGAGCGGTCGCCTTCTTCGCGGTGGCCTTCTTCGGAGCGGTCGCCTTCTTCGCGGTGGCCTTCTTCGGAGCGGTCTCCTTCTTCGCGGTGGCCTTCTTCGGAGCGATCGCCTTCTTCGCCGCCGCCTTCCTCGGTGCACTGGCCTTCTTGACCGCGGCCTTGCTCGCCGCGCCTGCCTTCGTGGGCGCCGTCGACCTCTTCGCCGCGGCCTTCTTCGGCGCCGCTGCGTCGCCCCGACCCGCTCGCTTCGACTCTGGCACGGAGGGCTCCTGACGGTGCGGGAAAGGCGTCCGGCGGTGTACCCCCGACCGGATTCGAACCGGCGTCACCACCTTGAAAGGGTGGGATCCTAGGCCGCTGGACGACGGGGGCGCGGTCCTCGGGGCCGCCGACGGCGCGGCAGGCTACCCAGTGCGGCGACCGCCACCATGACCGCGCCAGCCCCTCCGACGACGTCCCCGACGACGAGGTACGGGGTGACGCCCGCGGCGAGCGGGACGTCGCGCCGCACCGTCGCCAGGGTGAAGGGCTCGGTCCGATCGTGCACCGTCCCGTCGGGGTCGACGAAGGCCGTCACCCCAGAGATGGCGACGTGGACGACCCACCGTCCCGACTCGATGGCACGCATCCGGCTCTGGGCGAGGTGCTGCTCGGGCTGCCCCGTCTCGCGGAACGACGCGTCGTTCGTCAGGGTCAGCACCAGGTCGGCCGGGGTCGGACCGGCCATGACGTTGCTGCGCACGATGGCCGGGAACAGCGTCTCGAAGCAGTAGGCGACGGCGGCCCGGACGCCCGGAGCGACCTCGAGGGACATCGCACGGTCGCCCCGGACCGCGTCGCGCGGGATCTGGTCGAGCGCCGGGATCCAGTCGAGCAGCGCCCGCGCCGGGACGTACTCGCCGAACGGCACCGGCTGCCGCTTCACGTAGCGGCCGCGCTCCCCGTCCGATCCGAGGACGACGGCACCGACGATGCGCTGCGTCCTCGGATCGGGGCCGTCGAGGCTGACGCCGGCCACGAGCGTGCCGGCGGCCCGAGCGGCCTCGTTGGCCAGCGCCCACAGCGGAGCCCCGGCCGCGCGGGAGGGGTCGCGGTCGATGCTGGACTCCGGCCAGACAGCGACGTCGGGCCGGCCCCCCTCACGGACGGCGGCGAGCGTCAGGTCGTGGTGGTTCCGCGTGATCGCCAGCGGTGCGTCGGCGACCGGCTCGATCCAGTGCCGGATGTCGTTCCCCTGCACGGCGAGGACGTCCAGCGTCCCCGAGGTCGCCGGCGGGCCGACGGTGACGAGGGTCACGGCGAGGACCGCGCCGACCAGCTGCAGCGTCGCCGCCCGCGGGGGTGAGCCGCGGTCGAGGCGCAGGCCGAGCGCCGTCTGCAGGGCGGAGACGCCGACCAGCACCACCACGAGACTGATGGCCGATGCCCCGAGGACGCGCCCGAGCGGGACGAACCATGCGACGTCGACCTGCGAGTAGGCGAGGCGCCCCCACGCGAACCCGTCGAGCGGCCACCGCGTCCGGAGCCACTCGACGCCGACCCAGAGGACGGCGGCCTCGAGCGGCAGGAGTGACGAGCGGAGCCGGCGCGCCACCAGTCCCGACCAGAGCCCGACCCAGAGCGCCTGGACCCCGGCCAGCATGATCCAGGCGAGCGCACCGCCGGCGTACGCGATCCAGTGCAGCATCGTGCCGTACCCGACCGCGCCGGCGAGCGTGCCGACCACGACGGCCCGCCGGACGGACGGACCCTCACCGCCGGGATCGAGGGGGTCCCCTTCGGCCGCCGCCCGCAGCGCGGCGACCAGGAGCGGGGCGACCAGCCAGGCCGCGCCGCCGAGGGCCAGCGGTGCGTGAGCGGCCCAGAGCGCCGCACCCGCCGCGCCGGCGAGCGCGACCGTCGCCGCCGCGCGCGCCGCCGCCGGGCGGCGGCTCACGCGCAGTCGCGGCAGATGAGGAGCCGGGGTCGGGCGAGCTGCGTGTCCCGCTTCACGAGGCGGCACCGGCTGCAGACGAACTCCCCGGCGCGCTGCACGGCGAGGTCGTCCTCGTCGTCGTCCTCGTCGCTGTCCGCACCCCCTCGGGCCGCCGCCTCGAGGACCGCGGCCGCGCGGTCGTCGTCGTCCACCGTCGGCACGACCGTGCGACCGAGCGCCTCGTCACCGTCGTCGGTCCCGTCGACCTCGTCGGGCCCGACGACCGTGAACCCCTCGGGCAGGTCACCCTCGTCATCGCCCTCGTCGTCGAGGGCGTCCACGAGCGCGTCCTCGAGATCCTCGGCGTCCCCGTCACCGTCCTCGTCGTCGACCTCGTCGACCTCGAGGGACATCTCGTCCTCGACCGGCTCCTCGCGACGCCCCGCCCTCGCCACCGTTCCCCCCGCGCCGGGGACCGCTCGGTCCCGACGGCGGGCGGTGGGTACCACGGGGTCCGCGCCGCCGCAAGGCGGCGGTCACGTCGTGGCGATGCCGACGAGGACCAGCGCGGCAAGCACGGGGCCGACCGCCCCGAGGTACGCGCGGACGGTCGGCGCCTCGCGTCGCCACTCGAGGCCGGCCAGGCGGACGATGCGCCGCAGCCCCGCGACGAGCAGACCGGCCCCCGCACCGACGACGGGGCCGCGCCACCCCGCGCTGCCCGCGCCCGCCAGGACCGCGATGCCCACGCCGACGATCCCGCCGACGAGCACCCCCGGCAGCAGGCGGATCCGCCTCACGACGTCCGCTTCGGCTCCGCGGGGACCATCAGGATGCGTCCGGGCCGGTACCCGGAGGACTCGAGGAACGCGACCCCCTCGGGGTTGTCGGCGTTCACCGCGATCTCGACCATGGGCACGCCGGTGTCCTCGACCCAGCGCTCGATCGCCGCCAGGAGCGCCGCGCCGGTGCCGCGGCGACGCCCGACGGTCCGCGTGAAGATCGGACCGATGGTGCAGCCCTCTGGCCGCAGGGTCCCGGCCGCGTAGCCCAGGACCTCCCCGTCGTCGGCCTCGGCGACCCAGAACACGCCGCCCTGGGGCAGCGGCGGCGAGGTCGGCATGCCGAAGCGCTCCTCCTGCTCGGCCAGGTACTCGCCGGCGAGCGGCCGGATCTCCTCGAGGCGCGCGCGACGGACCTGCATCACACGACCACCAGGCCGCGCGGCTCGCGGTTCAGGACCTCGACACCGTCCGCGGTCACGGCGACGATGTCCTCGATCCGCGCCCCGGTCCGACCCTCGAGGTAGTAGCCGGGCTCGACGCTGAACGTCATCCCGGGCGCGAGGGCCGTCCGGTCCCCCGCCACGATCCACGGCGCCTCGTGCACCTCGAGGCCGATGCCGTGCCCGGTCCGGTGCAGGAACGCCTCGCCGAGCCCGGCGACCTCCATGACGTCGCGCGCCGCCCGGTCGACGTCCTCAGCGGTCGCACCCGGCCGGACGGCCGCGACGCCGGCGGCCTGCGCCGCCTCGAGGGCCGCGTAGGCGGTGGCGACCTCCGGGGGCGGCGACCCGAGGTGGTAGGTCCGCGTCATGTCCGAGTGGTAGCCGCGGACCGTCCCGCCGATGTCGACGACGACCGCGTCGCCCTCCTCGAGCCGGCGCGGACCCGGCTCGTGGTGCGGCGACGCGGCGTTCGGACCCGCGGCGACGATCACGAAGGCGACCTCGTCGTGCTCCTCGCGGATCAGGGCCGCGATCTCGGTCGCGACCTCGACCTCGGACCGCCCGCGGCGCAGCAGCGCGGGGACCCGACGGTGGACCGCGTCGATCGCCGCCGCCGCCTCCCGGAGCGCCGCCAGCTCGTCAGGGTCCTTCCGGGCCCGCAGGGGGCCCGTCACCACCGAGGCCGGCACGCGGACGCGGCCCGGTAGGCGCTCCTGCAGCCGCAGCGTCGTGGCCGACCACAGCCGGTCCCCGACGGCCACCTCCCCCACGTCCGGGACCGCCGCGACGACGGCCGCGAACGGGTCGTCCGTCTCGCCGTAGGAGCGGAGGTCGACGCCCTCGAGCGACGCGTCGGCGCGGGCGCGCGGCTCCTCCAGGCGGGGCACGACGAGGACAGGACGGCCGTCGGCCGGGACGACCAGCAGCGTCGGCCGCTCGAGCTCGGGCGCTTCGTACCCCGCGAGGTGACGGAGGTCGGGACCGGGTCCGAGGACGGCGGCGGCGAGGCCCGCCGAGCGCACCGCCCCGACCAGATCGTCGCGGCGCCGGGCGTGGACGTCCATGCGTCAGACCTTCAGCCGGACCGCGCCTCGGAGCGCGGTGCAGGTGACGGGCGTCCGGCCGAGGGGCTCGCCGTCGGCCTCGACCCGGACCGGGGTCTCGGTCTCGATCGTGACGCTACCGCTGGACCACGCCCGGACGTCGGGGCGCTGGAGGTGCGAGCCGTCCCTGAGCAGCCGGGCGGCACGGACGACGTCGGTCGGCGTGCCTCCCCACGCCTGGACGTCCAGCCGCCCGTCGTCGGGCAGCGCCCGCGGCGCGACCTTCAGTCCGCCGCCGAAGAACTGCCCGTTCGCGACGACGACGTTGCAGAGCCGCCCCTCGTGCTCGCCGCCGTCGTGCCGGACGCGCATCTCGACCCGCCGGAACGCGCCCCAGGCCGCCACGATGCCGACGCGGTACCGCGCGGGACCGAGGCGCCGCGGCAGGCGGGCCGCGACGGCCGCGACCGTCCCGCCGAACCCGACCTCGACCGCGTTCGCGGCGTACCGGACCACCTCGTCACCGCCCGGGCCGACGAACGTCGTCCTGACGAGGTCGAGCGGGGTGGTGTGCGGCGACGCGAGATGCCGGACGAGGACCTCGACCGGCCGATCCAGCCCGAACGTCCGGACCAGGTCGCAGCCGCTCCCCGCCGGCACGACGCCGAGGACCGGGCCCGAGCCGTCGCGGGGCAGGCCGTTCACGACCTCGTGCACGGTGCCGTCACCGCCGACCGCGACCACCAGTCCCACGCCACCGCGCGCCGCCTCGGAGGCGATGGCGGTCGCGTCGGCGGGACCCGCGGTGACGGCCGTCCGCGTCCGGATGCCGCGGTCTGCGAGGAGCCGGGCGGTCAGCTCGGCGGCGGACCGGGTGCCGGTGCCGGCGCGGGGGTTGGCGACGAGGAGGACCTCGCCGAGGGTCGGATGCGCCATGGGCGGCAGCCTACGACCGGGTCAGGCGTCGACGATCCCGCGCTGCAGCGCCCGTGCCCCGTCCCCCAGCGCCCGCCGCAGGTCCCCGCCCGTCACGTCCCGCAGCTGGCCGAGGAGGTCGATGCACTGCTTCATCCCGCGCACGAAGTCCCCGCCCGTCATGCCGGTCTCCCCGATCGCGTCCTCGAGGCCGGCCCCGCCCGCCCAGGCGTGCGCCGCCGCCATCAGACCCGGGTCGAGCTGGCGGAGCGGCGGGGTGCCGTGGCGCCGCTCGACCGCCCGCAGGTCCTCGGCGAGCCCGTCGAGGTCCCCGAGCAGCACGTCGAGGCGCGGGGTCGGGGTGCGATCGGGCACCGGCGCGTCGTCCCGGCGGGGCTCGTGCATCAGCAGGGCCGCCGCCGCCGCCATCTCGGCGGGTGCGAGGTCGTCGAGCAGGCCGCCGGCGAGCGCCTCCGTGGCGAGCAGGTCGGTCGCCCCGTGGATGCCGGCCAGCAGCCGGCCCGTCGCGGTGGGACGGTCGGCGGCGTCGAGGTGGCCGCGCTCGTGGAGCACCGCGGCCAGGCGCTCGAAGGCCCGGACGAGGGATCCCGAGCGGCGCTCGACGTCGGCGCGCAGCCGCACCGTCTCGGTCGCGACGCGGTCGATCCGGCGCTGGGACCGTTCGTGGTCGGACCGGTCCGAGCAGACGTGGCAGGGGTGGTCGCGCAGCTCGGTGCGGAGCCCCTCGACGACCGCGCGGTCGGTGACGGCGCGGCTCCGGCGTCGGCCGGCCCCGGCCCGCTCCGTCTCGGTCAGCCGACGGCGCAGGTCCCAGTACGCGACCCAGTCCCCGACGTCACAGGTCACGGCGGCCGGCAGGTCCGCCGTGAGCTCGGCCAGCCGGGCCTCGTCGCGCGCGGTCTCGGCGTCCAGCTCGAACTGCGCGAAGGACCGGCGCAGGACGGCCTCGGCCGCGGCGACGTCGCGGTCGGCCAGGAGGTTCACGACCATGTTGTAGGACGGCGCGAACGAGCTGTGCAGCGGGTACGAGCGAGCTCCGACCAGGCCCGCCGTCACCCGGAACTCCACGTCGCGCTGGTGGAGGACGACCGCGTGACCGATCGTGTCGATCCCCCTCCGACCGGCCCGGCCCGTCAGCTGCGTGTACTGGCCGGGCGTGATGAGGCGGTGCCCCTCGCCGTCGTACTTCTCGAGGCGCTCGATCACGACGGTCCGCGCCGGCATGTTGATGCCGAGCGCCAGCGTCTCGGTCGCGAACACCAGCTTCAGGAGTCCGGCCTGGAACGCGGCCTCGACGACCTCCTTGAACAGCGGCACGAGTCCGGCGTGGTGCGCCGCGACCCCGTCGAGCAGCGACCGCCGCCAGGCGCCGACTCCGAGGACCTCGAGGTCCTCGGGCGGCAGCTCCCAGAGCCGACCGTCGACGAGCTCGGCGATGCGCTCCCGCTCCCCCTCGTCGGTCAGGACGACGCCCGCCCGGCGGAGCTCGGCGACCCCGTCCTCGCAGCCCGCGCGCGAGAACACGAAGACGATCGCCGGCAGCCACCCGCGTCCCGCCAGCTCCTCGACCACCTCGGTCCGCGAGGGCCAACGCAGCCGCGGACCGCCCCGGTGGGACCGGCCCCGGCGGTCGACCGTCCGGCGTCGGGCGCGCTGCTCGAGCATCAGGACGTCGGGGTTCGGCACGCCGCCCTCGGCCCTCGCGGCCCGCTCGCGCTCGTCCGCGTCGGCGCTCCGGGAGGTCCGGAAGGTGTCGTGGACGCGACCGTTCACGAAGTAGTGGTGGCGCAGGGGCACCGGCCGGTGCTCCTCGATGACGAGGGCGCAGCCGCCACGGACAAGGTCGAGCCAGGCGCCGAACTGCTCCGCGTTCGAGATCGTGGCCGAGAGCGCCACCAGCCGGGCGTGCCGCGGCAGGTGGAGGATGACCTCCTCCCAGACCGCCCCCCGCTCGCGGTCGGCGAGGTAGTGGACCTCGTCCAGCACCACGTAGGCGAGGTCGTCGAGGTCGCGCGATCCGGCGTACAGCATGTTGCGCAGGACCTCGGTCGTCATCACGACGATCGGCGCGTCCCCGTCGATCGAGCGGTCGCCGGTCAGCAGCCCCACCCGGCCCTCGCCGTGGACGGCGAGCAGGTCGCGGTGCTTCTGGTTGGAGAGGGCCTTGATCGGGGTCGTGTAGAAGGTCCGTCGACCCGCCGCCAGACCCGCCGCGCAGGCGTACTCGCCGACCACCGTCTTGCCCGCGCCGGTCGGCGCCGCGACGAGGACGTCGCTGCCGCCCGCGAGCAGCGCGACGGCACGCGCCTGGAACGGGTCGAGCGGGAACCCGAGCCCCGCCGCGAACCGCGCCGGGTCGAGGACCGAGGTCACGGGCCGCTCCGTGGCGGCAGCGGCGGCAGCGGCGCGATGCGGCGGCCTCCGGTGCGCAGCTCCTCGATGGCGGCGAGGGCCGAGGCGGCCAACTGCTCGCCGCGCAGGCGGAGCCGGACTGCCTCGAGGGTCAGCTCGCGCCGGGCGCTCGCCTCGGGCACGTCACCGGCGCGCGCGAGCGCCGCGGCGGCGTCCGACGAGAGCGTGACGGCGGCGACGGCCTGGCGCTGGGCGCCGAGGGCCGGACCCGGCAGGTCGAGGCCGACGACGCGGACCAGCAGCGCCTCGTGGGCGTCCCGCCAGGAGGCGGCCGCCGCCGCCTCGGGTCGGACGCCGTCGTCCCGGAGCGCGGCCAGCGCCCCGCCCGGGCCGTCCGGGTCGCCGGGTGCCCAGAGCACGTCGAGGGCGTCGAGCAGCGGCAGCAGCCGGGTGCGGGCCGCCGCGGCGGCCGCGGCCGACTCGGCGTCGGCCCGCCGCTCGGCCAGCAGCACGCCCGTCAGGACGCCGGCGAGGACCACCACCGCGACCACGCGGAGCGGGGGCCGCCAGCGCGAGGTCCGGATCCGGCGCGGGGACCCGTCGGGACGGCGCCCGATCCGCACGTCACGCCCGCCGGCGCGAGCGCTCGATGATGACGATCGCGAGGATCGCGACCTCGTAGAGCACGATGAGCGGGACGCCGACCACCACCAGGCTCAGCGCGTCCGTCGGCGTCACGATCGCCGCGACGATGAGGTTCCCGACGATCGCGTAGCGACGGAAGGCGCGGAGCGAGGCGCTGCTGAGGACGCCGACCGCACCGAGGAAGACGAGGACCAGCGGGATCTCGAACACGACGCCGAAGCCGATGCCCATCGCGAGCAGGAACGTCAGGTACTCGTTCGCCCCGAGCAGCGGCTGGATGTCCGTGCCGCCGAGGGCCAGCAGCACGCTCAGCCCGGTCGGGACGAACCAGACGGCGAACGCCAGGCCGAGCGCGAACATGACCTGGCTCATGACGACGAAGGGCAGCGTGAACCGCTTCTCCCGCGCGGTCAGGCCGGGCGCCACGAAGCGCCACAGCTCGTAGAACAGGACGGGCGCGCCGAGGAACAGCCCGACGACCAGCGACGCGCGGACGCGGACGGCGAGCGGGTCGGTGGCACGGAACGCGTTGACCCGGCAGGAGTCGGCCCCGACGACGTCGCAGTACGGCCGCAGCAGCAGGTCGAAGATTTGCGGGAAGATCGCGTACCCGACGACCGCGCCGACGGCCACGGCCAGGAGCGCGACGGTGAACCGGCGCCGGAACTCGCGCAGGTGCTCGGAGAGGGGCATCTCGCCGCGGCGCCTCGCCTCGCGGCGTGCCGCCTCGACATCACGCGGCGACCCGGCGTCCCCGCCGGCCGGCAGGGGGTCCGGACCGGCGCTCACGCGTCGCGGTCGGTCCCGCTCCGCCCGGCCTCGTCACCGGCGGCGTCACGGGGCGCACCGTCACGCTGCCCGCCCTCGACCTCGGAGGTCGCCTTGCGGAACTCCTTCATCGACCGTCCGATCGAGCCGGCGAGGTCCGGCAGCCGGCGCGAACCGAACAGGAGCAGGACGATGAAGAGGATGATGAGGAGCTGCGGTCCGCCTACCCGTCCCATGCCGTCCCTCCGAGGTCAGACGCCCGGGGTCCCCGCGTCGCCGTCCGCGTCGCCGGCCGCGAGGCGCTCGAGCCCGGCCCGGGCCCGCTCGCGGACCAGCCCGCGGACCCCCTCGGGTCCACGGACCTCCGCGTGTCCCCCCGCCATCAGGACCAGGCGGGCGAACCACTCCGGGGCACCGACCCGGAACCGCGCGGAGCGGCCGTCGGGCTCCTCGAGGATAGCCCCGCCCCCGAGGTCGACGGCGTCGAGCAGCCACGTCCCTCCCGCCGCCATCAGGACGTCGACCTCGGGATCGTCGGGCCCCGGGAGGTAGCGCGGGGACTCGAGGACGTCGGGGACGGGCACGTCGACCGGGTCGGTCCCGACCCGGAGATCCGTGGCGCGGTCGAGCCGCAGGATCCGGGCCCGGTCCAGCCCGTGGTCGTGGGCGTGCAGGTACCAGGCGCCGTCGAGCAGCTCCAGCCGCCAGGGGTCGAGCTCGCGGTCCGACGGCGCCGGCTCGCCCCGCCCTCGGTAGCTCAGTCGGACGCGCCGCCCGGCCGCGATGGCGGTCCGCAGGCCGTCGACGAGGTCGCCCGGCTCGGGATCGACGACCGTGACCGCGCCCTCGGGTACGCCGAGGGCGACCCGAAGCTTCGCGACGGCGCGGGCGAGGGCCGCCGCGGACGGACCGAGGAGGCGCTCGGCCTGCGACGCGGCGAGGAGCAGGCGCATCGTCTCCGCCGGCGACAGCCGCATCGGGCGACGCAGCTCGTCGGCCATCCGGACGACGACGCTGTCGCCGACCACGCTCACCTCGATGAGATCCCCACCGCCCAGCCCCGGCAGGCCGCAGTACCCGAGGTGGTCGAGCTCCGCGAGGATGACCTCCTCGGTCGTCGCGAAGGCATCGGCGATCTCGGCGACCGTCACCTCGGGCCGCGCCAGCACCCAGGGCACGAGGGTCAGCATGCGCAGGACGTCGGGTCCGTCGCTCACGCCGCACCCCCGTGGCGGGCGAGGACGCGGCCGAGCGCCGCACGGACGGTGACCCGCACGTCATCAGGCGCCGTCACCGCAGCGTCGGGTGCGATGGCGAGCAGCCACGGCAGGTCACGGACGCGGTCGACGCCGGCGACCCGCATGCGCCGCGTGCCCTCCCCGGAGCCCGGACCGACGTCGCGCCCGCCGCGCGCGGCGACATCCCAGACCCCGGCCGGACCGACCTCCAGCTCGACCTCGACCGGGTCCGCCTCGGGGCCCCGCACGGCGGCGGCGAGGTCGACGCCCCCGGGGACCTCGAACGCGGCCGCGGGGTCGAGGACCTCGGGAGCCCCCGTCATTCGGTCGAGCCGGAACACGCGGACGGCATCACGGGCCGCGTCGCGTCCGACGACGTACCACGCGCGCCGCCGGCGCACCACGCCGTACGGCTCGAGCGTGCGCTCCTCGTCCCGACCGTCCACCGTCCGGTAGGGGAAGCGGATGCGCCGCCGCTCGAGCACGGCCGCCGCGAGCCCGTCGACGGGATCGAGGTCCAGCGGCAGGCGGGCCGGCGGCGTCGCGAGGTCCGCGACCTCCGGCGACCGCGCCGCCACCTTCGCCAGCGCGAGCGCGAGCTCGTCGGGGGCGACCATCTCGACGGCGAGGGCGAGCGCCGCCACCTCGTCCGGCTCGAGGTGGAGGTCCCGCAGCTCGTACTCGCGGCGGTGGATGCGGTAGCCGGGCTCCTCCATGCCGTAGCCCTGCTCGGTGCGGATCGGGACCCCGAGCCCGCGCAGCTGCTCCTTGTCACGCTCGAACATGCGGCGGGCCGCCGCGTGCTCGCGCTGCGGGTAGTACCCGGTGCGCCGGCGCAGCTCCTCGAACGTCAGCGGCCTCGGCGCCTCGAGGAGCGCGATGGTGAGGTTGACGAGGCGTTCGACCTGCGGCATCGGCATGGCGGCGTCCTCAGAGGGCGTCGATGAGACGGTCGACCCGCTCGTCCTGCCACACCAGCGGGTCCCGGCAGAGCACGGTGCGCTGCGCCGGGTCGTTCACCTTCAGGTGCACCCAGTCGACGGTCACGTCCCGACCGGCCCGGCGGGCGGCCGCGAGGAACCGGCCCCGCAGCGCCGCCCGGGTGCGCCGCGGCGGCGCCGTGGTCGCCTCGGCGACGGCCGACTCCTCGACCAGGCGCTGCATCCGGCCCTCGCGGACGAGCAGGTGGTGCAGTCCCCGGGCCGGATCGATGTCGTGGTAGGCGAGGTCGACCAGCGCCAGTCGTGCGTCCCCCTCGGGCAGGTCGTGGCGCGTGCGGTAGGCCTCGATCAGGCGCAGCTTGGCGACCCAGTCCAGCTGCCGGTCCAGGCGCATCGGGTCCTGCCGGAGCGTCTCGAGGACGAACCGCCACTCCCCCAGCGCGTGGGCGGCGAGTGGATCGTCGGCGTGCCGGGCAGCGACGAACCCCTCGACGGCCGTGAGGTAGAGCTCCTGGACGTCGAGCGCCGTCGGCTCGCGCCCGGACGCCAGCCGGACGCGCCCGAGACCCCGCAGGTCGCGGCTGACCTCGCGCACGGCGACCGACGGGTCGGCCAGCTCGGGCGCGGCGAACGTCGCCCGCTCCTCGAGCATGCGGATGACGAGGTCGGTCGTCGCGAGCCGAAGCCAGCACGCGTAGTCCGACATGTTCGAGTCGCCGACGATGACGTGGAGGCGACGGAAGCGCTCGGCGTCGGCGTGCGGCTCGTCGCGGGTGTTGATGAGCGGCCGCGACCGGGTGGTCGCGCTGGAGACGCCCTCCCAGACGTGCTCCGCGCGCTGCGACAGGACGTACTCGGCGCCGCTCGGCCCGCGCAGCAGCTTGCCCGCACCGGCGAAGACCTGGCGCGTGACGAGGAACGGCAGCAGACCGGCCGTGATCCGCCCGAAGTCCTCGGTGCGGTCGACGAGGTAGTTCTCGTGCGAACCGTAGGAGTTGCCCGCGCTGTCGGTGTTGTTCCGGAAGACGCGGACGTCGCCCCGCAGGCCCTCCTCCGCCAGCGCCGCCGCGGTGCGCACGGCGAGGTCGTGGACGATGCGGTCCCCCGCCCGCTCGTGCACGACCGCCTCGAGCGGCGACTCGCATTCCGGGGTCGCGTACTCGGGGTGCGAGCCGACGTCGAGGTACAGGCGCGCCCCGTTCTCGAGGAAGACGTTGGACGAGCGTCCCCACGACACGACGTGCCGGAACATCGCGCGGGCGACCTCGTCGGGGCTGAGCCGCCGCTGGCCGCCGAGCGTGAAGGAGACGCCGTACTCCGTCTCGAGGCCGAACACCCGTCGCCGCACGTCAGCCCCCGGCGGCGACGGTGCTCACCGGGGCCCGCCCGTGCTCACTGGCCGCCCTTCTGGACGTACCCGCGGACGAACTCCTCGGCGTTCTCCTCGAGGACCTCGTCGATCTCGTCGAGCAGGTCGTCGACCCCGTCCAGCAGGTCACGCGGCGGCCGGCCGGCGACGAGCGGCTCCTCCTCGGCGCGCCCCCGCTCGGACGTGCCCTCGCCACCGATGCGTCCCGACCCGGACATCACGCCCTCCGCGACCCCGTCGCACCCCGGTGCCGGGCGCCCCGGCTCGCGCGGCCGAGGCTAGCGGTGGGGTCACGCCAGCTGACCCGGCAGCGCCGGGGAGCCGCCGAGGCGCGCGACGAGGTCCATGGCGTCGGCCGCGGCGTCGAGCAGGTCGCCCACGCGCTCCCGCGTGCCGCGCGACGGTTCGTCCAGCGGGATCCGGACCAGCGCCTCGCCCCCCGTGTCGAGCACGACGCTGTCCCAGCCGGCGGCGACCACGGCCTCGGGGAAGCGCGCGATGCACCGTCCGCGGAACCAGGCCCGCGTGTCCGCCGGCGGCTCGACGACGGCCCGCTCGACCTCCTCGTCGGTCGTGAGCCGAACGACCCTCCCGGCGGCGGCCAGCCGGTGGTGGAGGCCCCGGTCCCGCCGCACGTCGTGGTACTGCAGGTCCACCATCCGCACGCGGTCGTCGGTCGGTCCGAGCCCGTGGCGGGCGCGGAAGGCCTCGATGAGCGCCAGCTTCGTCGCCCAGTCCACGGTGCCCGCGAGCCGCCCCGGGTCGTCGCGGCCGAGTTCGATCAGCCGCGTCCACCACCGCAGCACCAGGTCGTCCCCCTCGCGGGCCCCGTCGCGGGCCACGAGGTCGGCGCAGGCCTCGGCGTAGGACTCCTGGATGTCGAGGGCCGTCATGCGACGGCCGTCCACCAGCTCGAGCGGCGCCCGGAGGCTCGTGTCGCGGCTGACCGACCTGAAGGCCGCCAGCGGATCGGCGAGTGCGAGCGGCTCCGGCAGCGCAGACGCCTCGACGGCCCGCAGCACGAGCAGCAGCGCGCCGACCTTGATCAGGGTCGCGACCTCGCAGAGGTTCGCGTCGCCGTTGATGACGTGGAGGCGGCGCCAGCGGTCGGGGTCCGCGTGCGGCTCGTCGCGGGTGTTCATCAGCGGACGCCGCACCGTCGTCTCGAGCCCGACCTCGGCCTCGAAGAAGTCCGCCCGCTGCGACAGCTGGAACTCGGCGGCGGGCTCGGCGTCGCTGCCGACCCGACCGGCCCCGGTCAGCGCGACCCGGCTGACGAACATCGGCAGGAGGTGGCGCGTCAGCAGCCCGAACGGCACGCGGCGCGCCACGAGGTAGTTCTCGTGCGTGCCGTACGCGGCACCCTTGCCGTCCGTGTTGTTCTTGTGCAGGTGCACCGCGTGACCCGGCGGCAGCAGCTCCTCGGCCCGCCGTCCGGCGGCGGCCATGATCCGCTCGCCCGCCACGTCCCAGACGACGAGGTCCCGCGCGTTCGTGCACTCGGGCGTCGCGTACTCGGGATGCGCGTGGTCGACGTACAGCCGGGCACCGTTGGTCAGCACGGTGCTGGGCGAGCCGGCCGCACCCGCGCCGTCCCAGTACCCCGCCAGGCCTCGACGACCAGGGACGACGCTCGGACGGCATGGACCTCGCTCGGCCCCGTGACGGCGACGCCGTACTCGGTCTCGACCCCGACGTACCCCGCGGTCAGAGCGCGCGCCCCGACACCGGGGCCTCCACGGGTCGGCGCCGGAGCGCGGCGTCCCGACCGAGGGTCCGCAGCTGGACGATGGCCTCGCCGCGGCGCCCCGCGATCCGCGCCCAGTCGTCCGGGTTCGAGGTGCCCGGGAGGTCCTCGTTCTCGCGGAGCTCCTCGGCCACCGCGGCCTCGAGGTCGGCGAAGGTCAGTCCGTCGCCACCGGCGTCGAGCTCGCGCTTGATCGCGAGGCGCTTCGCCCGCGCGACGATGCTCTCGAGCATCGCGCCCGACGACAGGTCGCCGAGGTGCAGGGTCTCGCGACCGCCGGACGCGTAGGTCACCTCGGCGACCTCCGTGGCCGGGACGCGGGCGTAGACCAGCGCGGCGGTCCGGTCGACGAGGTCGCGAGCCGCCGCCCCGCGGTCGCCGCCGTGCGCGGCGACGTGGCGGGCGTCCATCGGCAGCTCCGACGTGAGGTGGAGGGCGAGGATCTCGCGCCCTGCCGCGGCGTCGGGCCGGTCCACACGGATCTTCACGTCCAGCCGACCCGGCCGCAGCAGGGCGGGGTCGATCATGTCCTCGCGGTTGGAGGCCCCGATGACGATGACGTCGCGCAGGGTCTCGACCCCGTCGATCTCGGCCAGCAGCTGCGGGACGATCGTCGTCTCGACGTCGGTCGAGACGCCGGTCCCACGCGTCCGGA
>JBEARL010000031.1:0-14233 GCA_041163265.1 Actinomycetota bacterium | reverse complement strand
CGCCGACCCCGGTCTCGAGGCCCGGCGCGGCGGGGGGCGCGGCGCGGGGTACGGCCGCCCCGTCCGTGACGCACCGCGCGTACACGGCGGCGGTCCGCGTCGCGACGTCGTCCCAGTCGAACCGCGCGCGGATGTGCCGGAGGCCACGGGCGACGAGGTCGGCGGCGAGGACGGGGTCGGTCAGGACCTCGACGATGCGGTCGGCGAGCCCCTCGGCGTCCTCGGGCGGGAACGTCAGGCCGTGCCCCCCGGCGAGGATCTCGCGCAGCCCGCCGGTGTCGCTGGCGACGACCGGCGTGCCGCAGGCCATCGCCTCGGCCGCGACCAGGCCGAACGGCTCGTACAGCGACGGTGCGATCGCGACGTCGGCCGCGGCGTAGTGGAGGCGCAGGGCCTGCTCCTCGAGGAAGCCGGTGAACCGCACGCGGTGGCCGAGCCCCAGCCGCTCGACCAGCGCCCGCAGCTCGTCGGTGTAGGTCCCGACGCCGGCGACGAGGAACCGGACGGGGCCGGCCAGGTCGGTGACGCGCTCGAGGGCGTGCAGGACCGTCTGCACGCCCTTCTCGTACTCGAGCCGGCCGGCGAACAGCACCAGGTGCGTCCCGTCCTCGGCCAGCGTGCGGCGGAACGCGCGGACCTCGGCGGGGTCGAGCGCGAACCAGCCGACGTCGACGCCGTTGGGGATGACGTCGATCGCCGCCTCCGGCCGGCCGAACAGCTCGCGGACCTGGTCGCGCATGTAGGAGGAGCAGGTGATGACGGCGTCGGCGCGCTCGGCCAGCCAGCCCTCGACCGCGTGGATCGTCGGGCTGACGCCGGGCGGCAGGTGGCCGCGGTGCCGGCCCCACTCGGTCGCGTGCACGGTCGCGACGAGCGGCACGTCGAGCAGGTCCGCGAGCTCGGCGCCGGCCGAGGCGACGAGCCAGTCGTGGACGTGGACGACGTCGACGGGCCGCTCGCGGGCGGCGCGGGCGCCGGCGGCCAGCACGCCGGTGTTGAACGCCATCACCCAGGGCAGCAGGTCGTCGAACGGCACGACGGGCGGCGACGCGTCGACGCGGGTGACGCGGACGGGGCCGCGCGACTCGACCGCCGGTGCGCTCGGGTGCTCCCGCGCGACGACGTCGACGCCGTGGCCGGCGCGACCCAGCGCCGAGGTCAGCGCCGCGACGTGACGGCCGAGCCCGCCCACGATCCGGGGCGGGTACTCCCACGACAGCAGCAGCGCGCGCACGGGCCCATGGTCGCAGGTCGCCGGCGGGGCCGCCATCCGGTCGGCCTAGCCTCGTCCCGGGCCTCCCCGCGAGGCTTCCCGAGGAGGTCCGGTCGTGGGCTCGAGCGGCGCCGGGCCGACCGTGCTGGGTCTCGCGCTCGTGCTCCTCGGGGCGACCGGGGCGACGCTGCTCGGGCGGGACGCGGGACGACCGACCGCGGTCCGGCTGCTGCGCCTGGCCCCGTTCGGGGTCCTCGTGGGTGCGGGCGCGGCCCTGGTCCGCGGTTGGGACCTCGGGGCCACGGCGGTCGTCGGTGCCGTCCTCGTCCCGACCGTCGCCCTGGCCGGGGACGTGCTGGCGGCACGACGCCGCGCCCGGGGGCGCTGACGCCGACCCGCGGTCAGCCGCGCGCGGCGGCCTCGGGTCCGGCCGGATCGAGGGCGGCGACGAACGCCGCCGCGTCGGGCGGCACCGGTGCACCGACCGTCGCGCCGGTCGCGGCCACGAGCGCGGCGTCGTCGTCGCCGGCCGCGATCGCGGCCAGCACCGCCTCGACCTCGACCGCGTGGTCCGCGACCCTGGCCGCTGCGTAGCCGGCGGCCCGGTCGCCACCGGCCATGAACGTCCAGTCGGAGGCCGTCAGCAGCGCGACGCCGCGGCCGACCGCGGCCCGCGCGGCCGCGGGACCCCGGCCGCCGCGCAGCGTCGCCCGTGCGGCCGCGACGGTCGCCACGGCGCGCGCACGCAGCGGTGCGGCCGCGCCCTCCGTCCACCGCGAGGTGCCGCCGTCGGGCGCCCAGGTCCCGGTCGGCTCGGCGACGGTCCGCGTCGGCGGATGCGTCGCAGCGCGTCGCGTCAGGGTCGTGAGTCCGAGGTCGGGGGCGTGCGCGACGCGGTCGATCACCCGCGCCAGCCACTCCGGGCCCTCGTGCCACCAGTGACCGAGCAGCTCGGTGTCGAGCGCGACGACCGCGAGGCCGTCCGGCTCGTCGGCGAGCGCGGCGCGGACCGCGGCGACGAGGTCGTCGGCGTGCGCGGCCGTCCGTGCCGCGGCCCGCGCCGGGACGTACGGCTCCTTCGCGTCGGGTGGTCGGGCGAGGTCGGTGACCCGCCACGAGCGGTGCACGCCGTAGCCGCCGGTCGCGTGGTGGTCGAGGTACCACGGGTCGCCCGGGTAGCCGCCGGGGTCCGCCCAGACGCGCTCGGACAGCTCGCGGTCGCGGACGAAGGCGGCGACGTCGGTGGCGCCGAGCCGGACGCCGTGACGGAGCCCGTGCCGAGCGCCCGCCGGGTCGACTGCGGCGACCGTCGGCCCGTCGAGCACGACGTGGCCGACGCCGTGCGCCGCGAGCCGGTCGGCGAGCCCCGGTGCGTGGCCGAGCTCGGGCGGCCACAGCCCGACCGGCCTCGGCACGCCGGCCCACGCCAGGTGCGCGTCGACGCCCGTCGCCAGCTGGGCCGCGACGACGTCCTCGTCCTCGAGGGGGAGCAGCGCGTGCGTCGCCGGCCCCGCGAGCAGCTCGACCACTCCGTCCTCGGCCAGCCCGCGCCAGACGCCGAGCAGCCCGCCCCGGGCCTCGACGTCGGCGTGGTGCGCGGCGAGCCCGGCGAAGTGGCGCCACCAGTACGGGCCGAGCGCCGTGACCTCGGGGCCCATGCGGTGGTGGTGCCGCTGCTCCTCCGACCGCCACACCGCGCCCGCGAGCCAGCCGGCGCTCTCGTCGGCGAGCCGCGGATCCGCCACCTGCCAGGCGACGGTCGGGGTGACCCCGAGGGTCAGGACGTCGCGCAGTCCGGCCGCGGCCGCGTCCTCGAGGACGCCCGTCACCCGCAGCCACGACGCGGTCCGGACCTGGTGCAGCCACTCCTCGCCGACGGGCCAGCGGCCGTGCCCGGCGACCCAGGGGAGGTGCGTGTGGAGGACGAGGGCGAGCTCGCGCACCCCGACCTCCCCGCCGCGGCCGGAGGTTACGATGCGCGCCCGTCACGGAGGCTCCCATGCGCATCATCATCCCCGTGAAGTGGGTCCCGGACACCGCCGGCGAGAAGCACCTCGACCCGGCGTCGCTGACCGTGGACCGCTCCGTCGCGTCGGTCCTCTGCCCGGTCAACGAGTTCGCGATCGAGGAGGCCGTCCGCATCAAGGAGGCCCGTCCCGACACCGAGACCGTCGTCCTCATCGTCGGGCCCGAGGCCGCCGGCCCGACCGCGGCGAAGGCCCTGTCCTACGGCCTCGACCGCTCCGTCCGCGTGACCGACGACGCCGTCGCCGGGTCGGACGCCATCGGGACCGCCCGGGTCCTCGCCGCCGCCGCCTCGACCATCGGGTTCGACCTGCTCCTGTTCGGCAACCAGTCGACCGACGCCCGCACCAGCCTCGTGCCGGCGATGGTCGCCGAGCTGCTCGGTCTGCCGTCGATCACCTACGCCCGCCGCCTCGAGCTGACCGACGCCGGCCTCGTCGCCGACCGCGAGCACGAGGAGGGGTACGACACGGTCTCCTCGCCGCTGCCCGCCGTCGTCAGCGTCGTCGAGGCGATCAACGAGCCGCGGTTCCCGTCGTTCAAGGGCATCATGGCCGCGAAGTCCAAGCCGCAGGACGTCTGGGACCTCTCGCAGGTCGAGGGCCTCGACCGCGCGCTCGTCGGCGCTGGCGCGGCCCGTGCGGTCGTCGGGTCCGCGACGCCGCGCCCGCCGAAGGCCGCCGGGACCGTCGTGACCGACGACGGCGCCGGGTCCAGCGCCGCCGAGCTCGTGGCCTGGATGGCCGCGCACAAGTTCGTGTGAGGAGGCTGACGTGACCGAGCTGCTCGTCCTCGTCGACCACAGCGGCGGCGCGCCCCGCCGCATCGCCCTCCAGCTGCTCGCCGCCGCGCGCGGCGTCGCGCCGGCGCTCGGCGCCGAGGTCGCGGCCGTGTGGCTCGGCCCCGGTGCGGCCGAGCACGCGGCGACGCTCGGCGCCCACGGCGCCGTCCGCGTCCACCACTGGGACTCGCCCGACGCGAAGGGGTACGTGACGCTGCCGCAGGTCGAGGCGCTGGCCGCCCTCGTCGCGGCGACGTCGCCGGCCGCGCTGCTGTTCGCGTCGTCGAACCACGTGAAGGACGTCGCGGGACGCCTCGCGGTCCGGCTGGACGGCGGCGTGATCACCGACGTGACGGGCCTCGCGGTCGAGGACGGCGCGCTCGTCGCGACCAAGGAGGTGTTCGGCGGCGACGTCATCACCACCTCGCGCGTCGCGGCCGGCCACCTGCCGCTGATCGGCGTCGCCTCGAACGCGTTCGCGGCCGAGGAGTCCGGCGGCGGGCCCGCCGAGCTCGTCGCGCTCGACGTCACGCCGTCCGCGGCCGCGACGGCGGCGCCGGTGACCGACGCGGTCGTCCAGGCCAGCGCCGGCCGGCCCGACATCGCCGAGGCCTCGATCGTCGTCTCGGGCGGTCGGGGTCTGGGCGACGCGTCGGGCTTCGAGCTGCTCGAGCGCCTGGCGGACCTCCTCGGCGCCGGCGTCGGCGCCTCGCGCGCCGCGACGGACGCGGGCTGGTACCCGCACCGGTTCCAGATCGGGCAGACGGGTCGGACCATCTCGCCGTCGCTGTACCTCGGCACCGGCATCTCGGGCGCGATCCAGCACCGGGCCGGCATGCAGACGTCGCAGCACGTCGTCGCCATCAACAAGGACCCGGAGGCCCCGATCTTCCAGATCGCGGACTTCGGCATCGTCGGGGACCTCCACCAGGTCGTCCCGAAGCTCATCGAGCAGCTCGAGGCCCGCCGCGGCTGAGCGGCGCACGGAGGACGGCATGGACCAGGCGAAGCTCGAGAGGGTCCGGGACGGCGCGGGGTTCATCGCCGCCCTCGACCAGAGCGGCGGCTCGACCCCGCGCGCGCTCGCGATGTACGGCGTGGGCGAGGACGAGTACTCCGGCGAGGAGCAGATGTACGACCGCGTGCACGCGATGCGCTCGCGGCTGATGACCAGCCCCTCCTTCGGCGGCGACCGCGTCCTCGGCGCGATCCTGTTCGAGGGGACGATGGACCGCACCGTCGAGGGCCGCCCGACCGCCGCGTACCTCTGGGAGGAGCGCGGCGTCGTCCCGTTCGTGAAGGTCGACGTCGGCCTCGCGGACGAGGAGGGCGGCATGCAGCTGATGAAGCCGCTGCCCGACCTCGACGCGCTCCTGGCCCGGGCTCGCGACCACGGCGTGTTCGGGACGAAGATGCGGTCGGTCATCAAGGTCGCGGACCCCGGCGGCGTCCGCCGCGTCGTCGACCAGCAGTTCGAGGTCGCAGAGCGCATCCGCGCGGCCGGCCTGGTCCCCATCATCGAGCCCGAGGTCGACATCCGCAGCCCGCAGAAGCGCGAGGCAGAGGACCTGCTGCTCGCCGAGCTGACCGCGCACCTCGACGCGCTCGGCGACGGGCCGCCGGTCATGCTGAAGCTGTCGCTGCCGACCGTCGACGACCTCTACGCCCCGCTGGTCGCGCACCCGAGGGTGCTGCGGGTCGTCGCGCTCTCGGGCGGCTACTCCCGCGACGAGGCGAACGCGCTGCTGGCCCGGAACCACGGCGTCATCGCGTCGTTCTCGCGCGCGCTGCTCGACGGGCTGACCGCGCAGCAGTCGCCCGCCGAGTTCGACGCGGTCCTCGACGCGACCATCGCCAGCATCGCGGCGGCCTCGGCCACGTGAGCCCGGGCGGCCGCCGCCGCGACCTCAGGGGACGACGAACGTCGCGGTCGCATCGGCGCCCGGCGCGAACCGCGCCCGGACGCTGACCTCGGCCCCCGGCTCGGGCGCCGGCCGCAGCCGGACCTCGCCGGTCGATGAGGCCCGGTCGCCCCGGCCGGTGACGTCGACGACCTCGAGCGGCGCGCCGTCCGCCGTGACCTCCCACTCGGTCGCGAGCGGGATCCGGCGCGGCAGCGGCGGCGCGCCGGGTCCGGCGACCCGGGCGAAGCGCAGGTCCGCCCACGTGCCCCAGTCCTCGAGCGAGAGCAGCGTGACGCGGTGGCCGACCACCTCGCCGGCGTCGAGCAGCAGCGGTCGGACCGCCCGCGGCCCCGCGGTCGCGGCGGACCCCTCCGGTGACGGTGCGGCCACGGCCCCTCCTCGTCCGCGGTCCGTCGGGACCGCCCGGGGGTAGCGTGCCCGAGATGCGGGCCGACCTCGACCACGCCGCCACGACGCCGCCGCGCCCCGAGGTGCTGGAGGTCCTGGCCCGCTGGCTGCCGGCCGCGAACGCCTCGGCGCGCCACCTCCCCGGGCAGGACGCCCGCGCCGCCGTCGAGGAGGCCCGCGAGCGCTCGGCCGCGGCCCTCGGCTGCACCCCCGCCGACGTCGTGTTCACCTCCGGCGGCACCGAGGCGGACAACCTCGCCCTGAAGGGCGTCGTCTGGGCCGCCCGGGCCGCCCGCCGCGCGGCCGGCGACGACCGGCCGGTCCACGTCGTGACCTCGGCCGTCGAGCACGCCGCCGTCCGGGAGGCGCTGCGCTGGCTCGCGGACCGCGGCGAGGTCGAGCTGGACGTCGTCGGGCCCCGGCCGGACGGTCGCGTCGCGGTCGAGGACGTGCTCGACCGGGTCCGCGCGGACACGGGCCTGGTCAGCGTCATGGGCGCGAACAACGAGACCGGCGCGGTGAACGACGTCGCCGCCCTCGGGGCGGCGCTGCGCGAGCGGGGCGTGCCGCTGCACGTCGACTCGGTCCAGTGCGTCGCGACGCTCGACGTCGACCTCGAGGCGTGGCGCGCCGACGCGCTCGCGGTCTCGGCCCACAAGATCGGCGGCCCGCAGGGGATCGGCGTCGCGGTCCTGCGTCGGGGGCTCGACGTCGAGCCGCTCGCGCACGGTGGCGGCCAGGACCGCGGCGTGCGCTCGGGGACGTTCCCCGTCGGGCTGATCGCGGCCTGCGGCGAGGCGCTCGCGCAGGCCGCCGCGCACCGGACCGAGCTGCGCGCACGGCTGCGCGGCCTCTCGGACCGGCTGGCCGCCGGGGTCGCGGACCTCGACGGCGTGCGCCGGACCGGCCCCGAGGACCCGGCGCACCGCCTGGCGAGCCACGTCCACCTCGAGCTCGACGGCGTCGACGGTGACGCGCTGCAGCTGGCGCTCGACGCCGAGGGCGTCGCGGCGTCCTCCGGCTCGGCCTGCGCGTCCGGCGCCGGCCGCGGCTCGAGCGTCATGGCCGCGATGGGCCGCCCCGGGACGCCGCTGCGGCTCAGCCTCGGCTGGACCACGACCGGGGCCGAGGTCGACCACGCCGTCGCCGTGCTGCGCGCGGTCGTGCCGCGGCTCCGCGCCGGTGGCCCGGCGCTGGCCGAGGGACTCGGGCTGCGGCCGATCGCGCCCGCGCGCGGTGCGGGCGCGCCGGTCGCCCCGGTCAGCGGCGGGGCGGCCTGATGGCCCGCGTGCTCGTCGCCCTCTCGGGCGGCGTCGACAGCGCGGTGGCGGCGGCGCTGCTGGTCGAGGCGGGCCACGAGGTCACCGGCGTGCACCTGCGGCTCGCCGACGTCCCGGCGGCGGCGGTCGGGCACGGCTGCTGCGGCCTCGACGACGCGCAGGACGCCCGCCGCACCGCGCAGGTCCTGGGCATCGCCTTCTACGTCTGGGACCTCGCCGACGTGTTCCGCCGCGAGGTGGAGGACCGCTTCGTCGCCGGCTCGGCCGCGGGCATCACCCCCAACCCGTGCATCACCTGCAACGAGCGCGTCAAGTACGCCGAGGTCCTCGCGCGGGCCCGCGCCCTCGGCTACGACGCGCTCGCGACCGGGCACCACGCCCGTCTGCGCCGCGCGGGCCGCCCCGTGACCGAGCCCGGTCCGGGCGCCGAGCTGGTCCGGGCCGTCGACCGCGCGAAGGACCAGTCCTACGTCCTGCACGTCGCGACCCCGGACCAGATGGCGGCGACGCTGCTGCCGGTCGGCGAGCTCCCGAAGCCCGAGGTCCGCGCCCGCGCGGAGGCGCTGGGCCTGCGCGTCGCGGCCAAGCCCGACTCGTACGACCTCTGCTTCGTTCCCGACGGCGACACCGCCGGCTGGCTCGGCGCGCGGCTCGGCGCCGCACCCGGACCCGTCGTCGACCTCGACGGTCACGAGGTCGGGCGGCACGACGGGGTCTGGGGCGTCACCGTCGGGCAGCGCCGGGGGCTGGGGCTGGCCGGCCACGAGCGGCGCTTCGTCGTCGCCGTCGACGCCGACGTCCGCACCGTCGTCGTCGGGCCGCGCGACGCGCTGGCCTGCGCCTGGGTCGAGGTCGCCGCGCCGTCCTGGGCCGTCGCGGCCCCGCCGTGCGACGGCGCCCGCGTCCGGGTGCAGCTCCGGGCCCACGGCGTCGCCCATCCCGCGACCGTGGCCCGCGGCGCCGCCGGGATCCGGCTGCACCTCGACGAGCCGGCCCACGGCGTCGCGCTCGGCCAGGCCGCCGTCGTCTACGACGCCGCCGACGAGGTCTGCCTCGGCGGCGGGCCGGTGACCGCCGCCGAGCGCCCGGCCGGCCTGCCGCTCGCGCTCACGGGTGCGCGGGCGTGAGCGCCCGCGCCGACGCGGCCGCCCGGGCCCGGCACGACGAGCTGGCGCGGCTGATCCGCGACGCGCGGTACCGCTACTACGTCCTCTCCGAGCCGCCGATGCCGGACGCGGCGTTCGACGCGCTGCTCCGCGAGCTCGAGGACCTCGAGGCGGCGCACCCCGCGCTTCGGACCCCGTCGTCCCCGACGCAGCAGGTCGGCGCGCCGGTCGACGCGGCGTTCGCCCCGGTCCGGCATCCCGAGCCGATGGGCTCGCTCGACAACGCGTTCGACCGCGCCGAGGTCGAGGCCTGGGCCGAGCGGGTGCGCCGCGGGCTCGGGACCGAGGACCCGGTCCGCTACAGCTGCGAGCGCAAGATCGACGGCGTGGCGATCGACCTCGTCTACCGCGACGGCGTGCTGGCGACCGCCGCGACGCGGGGCGACGGCGTCGTCGGCGAGGACGTCACCGCGCAGGTGCTGACGATCGCCGACGTCCCGTACCGCCTGGCGCTCGACCCGGCGCCGGTGCTGCTCGAGGTCCGCGGCGAGGTGTACCTGCCGCTCGCCGCCTTCGCGGCGATGAACGCGGCCCGCATCGAGGCCGGCGAGGCGGCGTTCATGAACCCGCGGAACGCCGCGTCGGGCGCGCTGCGCCAGAAGGACCCGGCGGTCACCGCCGCCCGTCCGCTGGCGCTCTGGGTCCACGGCGTCGGCGCGGTCGAGGGCCTGGCGTTCGCCTCGCACCACGACGCGCTGACCCGGCTGGCCGCGGCGGGCCTCCCGGTCCCGCCCGAGTCCGTGGTCGTGACCGGCGTCGACGACGTCTGGGCCGAGATCGAGCGCGCCACCGCCGAGCGCCACGAGCTGGCCTACGAGACCGACGGCGTCGTCGTGAAGGTCGACGACCGGTCGCAGCAGGCGGCGCTGGGCTCGACGGCCCGGGCGCCGCGGTGGGCCATCGCGTACAAGATGCCGCCGGTCGAGCAGGAGACCGTCCTGCGCGCCATCGAGATCAACGTCGGCCGCACGGGGAAGGTCACCCCCTACGCGGTGCTCGAGCCGGTCCTGGTCGCCGGGGTCACCATCACCAACGCGACGCTGCACAACGAGCTGCAGGTCCACGCCAAGGACGTCCGGGTCGGGGACTCGGTCGTCGTCCGGCGCGCCGGCGACGTCATCCCCGAGGTCGTCGGGCCCGTGATCGCGAAGCGGCCGCGGGGGCTGCGGCGGTGGCGCATGCCCGAGGCCTGCCCGTTCTGCGGCGAGCCGCTGGTCCGACCCGAGGGCGAGGCCCACCACTTCTGCGAGAACGTCGACTGCCCGAACCGCCTGCTCGAGTCGCTCGCGCACCTCGCCTCCCGGGGGGCCCTCGACATCGAGGGGCTCGGCGAGCAGACCGTCGAGCTGCTGGTGACCGAGGGCCTGGTCCGCGACCTCGCCGACGTGTTCCGTCTGGACGCGCGCCGCGACGAGCTGCTCGCGCTCGAGGGGTTCAAGGACCGGCGCGTCGACAACCTGCTGGCCGGGATCGCCGCCGCCCGCGCGCAGCCGCTCGACCGCTTCCTCGTCGCCTTCAACGTCCGCCACCTCGGTCCGTCCTACGCGCGGTCCCTCGCGCGGGCGTTCGGCGACCTCGACCGGCTCGCGGCCGCGACGACCGACCAGCTCGAGGCCGTCGACGGCATCGGCCCGGCGATCGCGTCGTCCCTGCGGTCGTGGTTCGACAACCCGCGGAACGCGCGGCTGGTCGCCGACCTCGCCGCGCTCGGCGTCCGGCCCGAGGCGGGGACGCCGGCGGCGGCGAGCGAGGACGCCGCGGGCGCGGTCGACCCGGTGCTGCTGGCGGGGCTGCGCGTGGTGGTCACCGGGACCCTCGAGGGGTTCACCCGCGACGAGGCCGAGGCGGCGCTGGCGGCCCGCGGTGCGGCGGTCGTCGGGAGCGTCTCGGGCCGGACCTCGCTGGTCGTCGCGGGCGCGGCGCCTGGCTCGAAGGTCGCGAAGGCCGAGGCGCTCGGCGTGCCGGTGCTCGACGGCGAGGGGTTCCTGCGGCTGCTCCGAGAGGGCTGGTCGGGCTGAGCCGCGGGCTCGGACGGTGCGGGCGGCGCGGACCGCGCGGACCGGACCGCCGGTCGCCTCAGCGGTCGCGCAGCATCGCGGGGTGCAGGCGGGTCGCCCCGCCGGGCACGTAGCGCCGCGCCGGGCGGCCCCCGGCCGGTCCCGCGACCGCCGGGCCATCGGCCGGGACGACGAACCCCGGCGTCGCGAGCACCTTGCGCCGGAAGTTGGCCGGGTCGAGCGGTCCTCCCCAGACCGCCTCGTGGACGCGGCGGAGCTCGCCCAGCGTGAACGGTGCCGGGAGCAGCGCGGTCGCGAGGGCCGTGTACTCGAGCCGCGACCGGACCCGCTCGATCGCGTCGGCCACGATCGCCGCGTGGTCGTAGGCGAACCGCTCGGCCGGCCACGTCAGGACCTCGGCCGCGTCCGCGACGACGGCCCGCGGCGCGGGGGAGGGGTGCAGCGGGGACCCGGCCAGCGCGAGGTACGCGACCGAGACCACGCGGGCGCGCGGGTCGCGGGTCGGCTCGCCGTAGGTGCGCAGCTGCTCGAGCAGCACGGTCGGCCGCTCGATCCCGGCCAGCTCTCCGAGCGCCCGCAGCGCCGTCGCGTCGAGCGACTCGTCGTCGCGCACGCGCCGACCGGGCAGCGACCACGTCCCCGCGAGGGCGGGCGGCTCGGGCTCGACCAGGAGGACGGTCAGGCGTCCCGCGTCGATCGCGAGGAGGGCGACGTCGACCGCGACGGCGGTCATGGCGCCCCCGCGACCTCCACGCCGGCGGCGCGGAGCCGCTCGACCGCCCGCGCGCCGTCGCCGGGGTGCAGCTCGACCATGCGCGTCGCCGCGAGCGGGACCGTCACGGCGTACCCGAGCGTCGCGGCGTCCTCGGCGGTCGCGGCGACGCAGACGTCGCCGGCGAGGCCGACGACCACGACGCGTCGGACGCCGTGGGCGTCGAGCAGCGCGCCGAGCTCGGTGCGGTCGACCTCGCCCGAGACCGGGTCGCGCACGCTGAAGCCCGAGTAGCCGTCCTCGCCGCCGACGCCCTTGCGCACCACCGGCCCGTCGACGACGAGGTCGGGGTGCAGCTCGGCGCCCCATGTGCCGGCGACGCAGTGGACCGGCCACGGGCCGCCGTCGCTGGCGAAGTGCGGCGTGCGCGGCGGGTGCCAGTCCTGCGTGTAGGCGACGAGGCCGCCGGCGGCGCGGCAGGCCGCGACGCGGGCGTTGACCTCGGGCAGGATCGCCTCGGCGTCGGCGACGGCCAGTCCGCCGGACGGGTCCGTGAAGTCGTTCTGCACGTCGACGACGACCAGCGCGGTCGCCGGGTCGTAGGTCTCGGCGGCGGTCACGCCCGGACCTCGGCCGGCTCGAGGTGGACCAGCGGCAGGCAGGGCTCGCCGGGCGCGACGTCGAGCGCCCCCGCCGGCAGCTCGGCGACGGCGTCGCGGTGGTGCGCCCGCGCCGCGTGCAGCGAGAGGTCGGCCAGGACCTCGTCCCCGCGCAGCACCGGCACCTGGAGGGCACGGCTGCCGGCGGGGCGGCGGGTGCCGGCCGGTCGCACAAGCTCGGTGGTCGCGACGCCGTCGGTCAGGGCCCGCGACGCGACCTTCCAGCGGCCGACGGTCGCCTTCTCGCCGCCGGCCTTCGCGACGGGGACCAGGTCGCCGCCGGGCGTCGCCTCGCGCGCGACCAGCTTGTAGACGAACCCGGCGGTCGGGGCGCCCGAGCCGGTCACGAGCGACGTCCCGACGCCGTAGGTGTCGACGGGCGCGTCGGCGAGGCGCTCGATGGCGTGCTCGTCGAGGTCGCCGGACAGCACGATGCGGGCGGCGCGGGCCCCGGCCGCGTCGAGCTGCGCACGGGCCCGCCGCGCGCCCTCGGCGAGGTCGCCCGAGTCGATGCGGACGCCGCCGAGGTCCGGCCCGGCGGCGGCGAGCGCGTTGGCGATGCCCCGCTCGACGTCGTAGGTGTCCACGAGCAGCGTCGTCCCGGGCCCGGCGGCGGCGACCTGGGTCGCGAAGGCGGCCGACTCGTCGTCGTGGACCAGCGTGAAGGCGTGCGCCGCCGTCCCGGCGGTCGGGATGCCGTACCGCCGCCCGGCCTCGAGGTTCGACGTCGCGTCGAACCCGACCAGGAACGCGGCCCGCGCCGCGGCGACCGCCGCCTCCTCGTGGGTGCGGCGGGACCCGAACTCGAGCAGCCGCCGCCCGCGGGCCGCGGCGACCATCCGCGCGGCGGCCGCGGCGATCGCGGCGTCGTGGTTCAGGATCGAGAGGACGACCGTCTCGAGCAGCACCGCCTCGCCGAAGGGGGCGACGACGGTCAGCACCGGCGAGCCGCCGACGTGGACCTCGCCCTCGCGGTAGGCGTGGACCTCGCCGCGGAACCGGTACCCCTCGAGCCAGCGCAGCGTCGCGGGTCCGACGACGCCCTCCCGCTCGAGCCAGGCCAGCTCCTCGTCGCCGAACCGGAACGACCGGATCGCGTCGACCACCCGGGGGAGCCCGGCGACCACGCCGTACCGGCGTCCGGCCGGCAGCCGGCGCGCGAACACCTCGAACACGCTGCGGCGCGCGGCGGTGCCGTCGCGGAGCGCCGCGTCGAGCATCGTCAGCTCGTAGCGGTCGGTGAGCAGGGCGGTGGTCACGACGACTCCTGTTCTGGTCAGAGTGACCATAACACGGGCGGGCGACGTGGGGGGGTGCGGGACGACCGGGACGTCCGGGGCAGGGTGGGGCGGACGCCGGCCGGTCTCCCGGGCCCCCGGTCCCGCCGTCGGGGGCCCGAGGACCCGGCCGGGCGCCGCGGGACCGGACCTACCCTCGCCCCGACGGCGGACGGCGGGGTCGACGATGGCGTTCTCGGGACAGGCGCTGCGCTGGGGGATGGCCCGGCGCTGCGCCCGGTGCGGCACGGGCGGGATCTTCCGCTCCTACTACCGGCTGCACCCGACGTGTCCGTCCTGCGGCATGAGGTTCGAGCGCGAGGACGGCGAGTGGACCGGGGCCCTCACCGTCATCATGGCCGTGACCGAGGTCATCTTCGGCGTGTTCCTCGTCGCGGGCCTGCTCTTGACGTGGCCGGACGTGCCGTGGATGACGCTGCTCGTCGGCGGCGTCGTCATCAACATCCTCGCCCCGGTGCTGCTGTACCCGTGGTCGCAGTCGGTCTGGATCGGGCTGCACTACGCCTTCGTGCCGCTCGACGCCGCGGAGGAGGCGCAGGCGATCGCGGCCCGCGCCGCGACCGAGGCGACCGGCGCGGGCGTCGGGTCCGACGCCCCCGCGGGGCCGGAGGGGCCCCGGGGCTAGCCTCCGCCGCGCGTCCGCCGCGGGGGCGCAGCGGGGAGGCCGCGCGGTGTCGCTGAGCGAGGACGAGGTCCGCCACGTCGCGGCGCTCGCGCGCCTCGCGCTGGGCGACGACGAGATCGCGGCGCTGACCCCGCAGCTGGCCGC
>JBEARL010000030.1:0-14580 GCA_041163265.1 Actinomycetota bacterium | reverse complement strand
GGCCTCGGTGTAGCGCATCGCGGCCGGCGGGTCGCCGTCGACCGAGCCGAAGTTGCCGTGCCCGTCGACCAGCGGCGCGCGGGTCGAGAAGTCCTGGGCCATGCGGACCAGCGCGTCGTAGATCGACGAGTCGCCGTGCGGGTGGTACGACTTCATGACCTCGCCGACCGCCGAGGCGCACTTGCGGTAGGGGCGGTCGGGCCGCAGGCCGGACTCCCACATCGAGTACAGGATGCGGCGCTGGACCGGCTTCAGGCCGTCGCGGACGTCGGGCAGGGCGCGGCTCACGATGACCGACATCGAGTAGTCGAGGAACGCCTGCTCCATGCGCTGGTCGATCGGGACGTCCCGGACCTCGCCGGTGGTGAGCGTCGCCTGGGCGGCCCCTCCGGAGCCGCGCGTCGCCCGCGTCGTCCTCGCGCCCTTCCGCGCCGCCATCACAGGTCCAGGTTCCGGGCGAACCGCGCCCGCTCGACGATCCAGTTCCGACGCTCGTCGGTCTGGTTGCCCATCAGCCGCTCGAACAGCATCGCGGTCGCCTCCTCGTCGTCGAGCGTCACCTTCAGCAGGGTGCGGCGCTCGGGGTCCATCGTGGTCCGCCACAGCTGCTCGGCGTCCATCTCGCCGAGCCCCTTGAAGCGCTGGATGTCGACGCCACCACGGCTCTTGAACGTCGTCCGCAGGAGGGCGTCGCGCTCGTCGTCGCTCATCGCGTACGCGACCTCCTTCCCGCGGGTCAACTGGTACAGCGGGGGCTGCGCCAGGAACAGCCGCTCCGCGAGGATGAGGCCGCGGAGGTACTTGAAGAAGAAGGTCAGCAGCAGGGTCGTGATGTGGCCGCCGTCGACGTCCGCGTCCGCCATCAGGATGATGCGCCCGTACCGGAGGCGGGAGAGGTCGAAGGACTCTCCGATGCCGGTCCCGACCGCCTTCACGAGCGCCTGGATCTCGGCGTTCTCGAGCGCCTTCGCCTGGGTGGCGCGCTGCACGTTCAGCACCTTGCCGCGCAGCGGCAGGATCGCCTGCGTCGAGCGGTCCCTCGCGGCCTTCGAAGACCCTCCGGCGCTGTCGCCCTCGACCACGAACAGCTCGGTCGTCTCGCTGTCCCGCGAGGTGCAGTCGGCGAGCTTCCCCGGCAGCCCCGCCGACTGCACGTCGAGCAGGCCCTTGCGGCGGGTCAGCTCGCGGGCGGCGCGGGCCGCCTGCCGGGCCTGGGCCGCGACCGCGGCGCGCCGGACGATGCGTCGGCCCTTGGCGGCGTTCGCGTCGAGCCACCGCGCGAGGCCCTCGCCGACGACCTGCTCGGCGTACGAGCGGGCGACGGTCGAGCCGAGGCGGCCCTTCGTCTGGCCCTCGAACTGCGGGTCCGGCAGCTTGATCGAGACGACGGCGACGAGGCCCTCGCGGACGTCGTCGCCGGTCAGGTTGGCGTCCTTCGCCGTCAGCGCTCGCGACTCGCGCCCGAAGCGGTTCAGGGTCGTGGTCAGCGCCCGTCGCAGCCCCTCCTCGTGGGTGCCGCCGTCGGCGGTCCGAACGACGTTGACGTAGGACCGGACCCGGTCGTCGTGGAATCCCTCGGTCCAGGTCAGCGCCACGTCGATGGCCATCGGTCGCCCGTCGATCTCGCGGGCGTCCGAGAGGGTGATGGTCGGGACGATCGCCGCCGCCGGCCCCAGCAGCTCGTCGACCAGGTCGGCGAGGCCCCGCTTCGAGCGGAACGTCTCGCTGCGCCCGTCCCGCTCGTCCGAGATCGTCAGCGCGAGCCCGGGGTTCAGCAGCGCCGTCTCGCGCAGGCGCGTCGCGACCGTGTCGTAGGACACGGTGGTGGTCTCGAAGACGTCCGGGTCGGCCCAGAACCGGACCGTGGTCCCGGTGCCGGTCCGCTTCCCGCGCTGCTTCGCGAGCGGCTCGACCGTCCGGCCGCGCTCGAAGGCGGCGGTGTGCCGGGCGCCGTCCCTGACGACCTCGACCTCGGTCCGTGTCGACAGGGCGTTCACGACCGAGACGCCGACGCCGTGGAGGCCGCCCGAGACGGCGTACGCCTGCTGGTCGAACTTCCCGCCGGCGTGCAGCGTGGTCAGCGCCACCTCGACCGCCGACCGCTTCTCGGTCGGGTGGCGGTCGACGGGGATGCCGCGGCCGTCGTCGGTGACCTCGACGCCGCCGTCGGCCAGCAGCCGGACCGCGATGCGCTTCGCGTGGCCGGCGAGGTGCTCGTCGACCGCGTTGTCGACGACCTCCCAGACGAGGTGGTGGAGACCGCGGACGTCGGTCGACCCGATGTACATCGCGGGGCGCTTCCGGACCCCGTCGAGGCCCTTGAGGACGCTGATGCTCCTCGCGCTGTACTCGGCCACGGCGCTCCCCGGGGTCGTGCCGACGGGCGGCGGGTCGGGACGGCGGGACCGTACGCGAGCGCGGCGACGACGGGTGTGAGCCGTCCCCGCTCCTGTGGACCCCCGCGGCTAGCGTGCCCGACATGCCCGTCGAGACGACCGCGATCCCCGGCCTGCTCGTCGTGCGCTGGGACACCCACGGCGACGACCGCGGGTTCTTCCGCCAGACCTACCAGCGGGGCGAGCTCGCCGCGGCGCTCGGCCGCGAGCCGACGTTCCGCCAGGGCAACCACTCCCGCTCGGGTCCCGGCGTCCTGCGCGGGTTCCACGCCGAGCCCTGGGACAAGCTGGTCTACGTGACGCGCGGCCGCGCGTTCTGCGCGATCGCCGACATCCGCCCCGACAGCCCGACCTTCGGCGAGGCCGCGACGTTCCAGCTCGGGGACCCGCCGGGGGAGCGCGTGCGGCTGTTCCTGTCGCGAGGTCTGGCGAACTCGTTCCTCACGCTCGAGGACACGGACTACCTCTACGACGTCACCGAGGAGTTCCGGCCGATCGAGCCGAAGCCGTCGGTCGCCTGGGACGACCCCGACCTCGGCGTGGCCTGGCCGGTGACGGACCCGGTCCTCAGCGCCGCCGACCGCGCCAACCCCACGCTGCGGGACCTGTTCCCGGACCACCCGCGCTGGACGGCCTGAGCCGGACGGTCAGGCCGCGCCGGGTCCCGGGTCGTGGGCCGGCGGCCGCACCTCGTCGCGCAGCCGCGGGTGGGTCCGGTAGTAGCCGCGGAGGTCGTCGCTCCGCGTGCCCTCCCACAGGGGCGCACCGGACCGGTACGCCGCGCGGGCGAGCACGTGGCCGGCGACCGGCGTCGTGACGAGCTGCAGGGCGACGGCGAGACCCAGCACCGTCCACCCGCGGGGCGTGCCGACCTCGACCGCGACCCCGACGAGCAGGACGGCGAGGCCGAGGCCGGTGGCCTTCGACGCCGCGTTGGCCCGGGTCAGCACGTCGGGGAACCGCAGGACGCCGATCGACGCCAGCAGGACCAGGCCGGCGCCCAGCCCGATGAGGACCGTCGCGACGACGCTCATCGCCGCTCCCTCCCGATCAGCAGGCTGAGCGCGACGCTCGCGAGGAACCCGAGCAGGGTCGCGACCAGCACGACGTCGAGGAACGGCGGCGCGTCCTGCCGCAGGGCCAGGAGCGCGACGGCGCCGATGACCGCGTACAGCGCGACGTCGCCGGCCAGCGCGCGGTCGGCGATGGTCGGACCGCGCAGGACGCGGACCATCGCGAGGCCGAACGCGAGCCCGAGCGCGCCGAGCATCAGGTCCAGCGGCGTCATGCGGTCACCTCCGCGCCGCCGCGCGGTCGCATCGCGCGCAGGATCCGTGCCTCCATCGCGGCGAGGTCGGCGAGGAACGCCGGCCGGTCGGCGACGAACATGCCGTGGACGAACAGGACCCGCTCGGCCTCGTCGGCCTCGAGGGTGAGGGTGCCGGGCGTCAGCGTGATGCAGTTCGCGAACACGACCAGCTCGAGCGACGTGCGGCACCGGGTCGGGACGCGGACGATGGCCGCGTCGATGTCGAGGCCCGGCGTCAGGACCTGCCGGGCGACCCGGAGGTTCGCGACGACGACCTCCTTCCCGAACCAGACGAGGAAGCCGACGAGGCGGAGCGGCCACGTGATCACGGGCGCACCACCGCGGCCAGGTACGCCGACGGGTCGACCAGTGCCGTCGCGACGTCGCGGGCCAGGTCGACGAGCGGCGCCGCGGCGGGCCCGAGCATCAGCGCCGCGACCCCGACGACCAGAGGGACGCCGATCAGCGCGCGGCGCCGGACGGCGGTCAGGACGTGGCCCGGGTCCGGCCGCTCGGGACGCTCGCCCCAGAACGCGCCGGTCACGATCTTGATCATCGAGAGCAGCGTGAGGAGGCTGACGGCGACCATCGTCGCCCCTCCCCACCACGACCGCGCGTCGAACGCCGCCGTGACGAGCAGGTACTTCCCGACGAACCCGGACGTCGGGGGCAGGCCAGCCAGCGCGAGGGCCGGCAGCAGGAACGCGACCCCCAGCCACGGCCGCGTCCGGAGCAGCCCGCCGAGGTCCTCGAGGCGGTCGCTGCCCTCGAGCGAGCGGGTCGCCGCGGCGACGGCCAGCAGCGCGGCCTTCACGCCGACGTACTGCACGAGGTAGAACACGCCGGCCGCGACGGCGTCGACGGTCATCAGGCCGAGCGGCAGGACGAGGTACCCGACCTGGCTGACCATGTGGTAGGTCAGGATGCCGCGCATGTCCTTGCCGCCGACCGCGCCGAGGACGCCGACGACCATCGTGACCGCGGCGACGGCGACGAGCCACGGCGCGAGGCCATCGACGTCGACGAGGATGAGCGACGCCAGGCGGTACAGCACGTAGACGCCCACCTTCGTGAGCAGGCCCGAGAACAGCACGGTCACGGCCGGCCCGGCATGGACGTAGGCGCGGGGCAGCCAGCCGTGCAGCGGCACCAGCGCCGCCTTCGCGGCGACCGCGACGAGCACCAGCGAGAGGCCGGCGAGCGCGGCCCGGTCGCCGGGGACGACCGTCGAGAGGCGGGCGAGGTTCACGGTCCCGGTCGCGCCGTAGACCAGGCCGACACCCAGCAGGAACAGGGTCGAGGCGAGCAGGTTCGTCCCGACGTAGATCACGCCGGCCCGGACCTGCTCGCGCCCGCCGCGCAGCGCCATCAGCACGTACGACGCGATCAGCATCACCTCGAAGGCGACGAAGAGGTTGAAGAGGTCGGCCGTGACCGACGCCAGGACGACGCCGGCCAGGAGCGACGCGGCGAGCGGGTGGAACAGCGGATGGTCGTCCTCGCCCCGTGCCCACGCGACGGCCAGCGCGAGCAGGACCGATCCCGAGACGAGGCAGAGCATGAGGGCCGCCAGGGGGTCGACGGCCAGCACGATCGCGAGACCGTCCGGCCAGGCGCCGACGTCGTTCGTCACCACCTCGCCGCCGCGGACCTCGCCGAGCAGCCGCAGGCCGATCGCGAGCACGCCGCCGGTCGCGGCGAGCGTCAGCGTCCGCTGCACGGCGCGGCGCTCGCGCAGCAGCGTTCCGAGGGCGCCGGCCAGCAGCGGGGCGGCGAACGCGAGGGGGATGAGGCCGCTCACCGCGCACCGCCGTCGGTCTCGAGGTCGTCGCTGCCGTGGACGTCGCGGCTGCGGAACGCCAGCGCCAGCAGGAAGGCGGTCAGGCCGAACGAGATGACGATCGCCGTCAGGGCGAACGCCTGGGGGAGCGGGTCGGCGGCCTCGGGCCCCGCCCCCGCGAACGGGACGCGGCGCGCACCGGCTCCGCCCGCCGCGATCATCAGCGTGGTGGCCGCGTGGCCGAGCAGCGTGAACCCCAGTGCGACGCGGACCACACCGCGCTGCAGCACGAGGTAGGTCCCGCCGGCGGCGAGCAGCCCGACGATCACGGCGGCGCTCATGCGCCGACCTCCGCGCCGTCGGCGGGCCCGCGGTCGCCGCGGTCGCCCGGTCCGCCGCGGTCGTCGGCCGGCTCGTCCTCGGGCAGGCCCTGCCCGAGGTGCCGCAGCACGCCGATGACCATGCCGATCACGACGACGAACACGCCGACGTCGAAGACGAGCGACCGCGCCGCCGTCACCCCGAACGGCAGCGAGAGCTTGCCCCCGGGCAGGAACGCGCCGCCCGTCACGGGACCCGACAGCGCGTGCCCCAGCGCGATGCCGAGGCCCGCGCCCGTCAGCGGCAGCGTGCGGAACCACCGCGACCGCCACAGCCGCTCGTGGCCCTGGCTGAGGTAGAGGAGCACCGCGGCCGCCCCGGCCGCGAGGCCGCCGATGAACCCACCACCGACGTCCTGGTGGCCGCGCCACAGGAGCCAGGCCGAGACGACCAGCAGCGCCGGTGCGACCAGCTCGGTCATCAGGCGCAGGATCGGCCCCTCGATGCCCCCGGTCCCGCGCCAGCGCAGGTCGCCGCCGCGGTCGATCGGCGTCGCGCGCGGCGGTCCCAGTGGGCGCTCGGCCGGGGTCCGGATCAGCGCGAAGATGCCGGCGGCGGCGATCGCGAGCACGCCGATCTCGCCGAGCGTGTCGAGCGCCCGGAAGTCGACGAGGATGGTGTTGACGACGTTCCGACCGCCGGTCAGCTCCTGCGCGCGGGCGAGGTAGCGGTCGCCGAGGTCGCTCCGGCCCTGCCGTCCGACGGCCAGCCAGGTCACGGCGGTGAGCCCGGTGCCGACCGCCGCGGCCGTCGCGGCGGCGACCGTCCGTCTCACGCGCGCACCGGCGGCGAAGGTGTCGGGCAGACGTCGGAACACGACGACGACGAGCGCGACGGTCAGTGCCTCGACGAGCAGCTGCGTCAGGGCCAGGTCCGGCGCGCCGTGCAGCACGAACCAGCCGGCGACCAGGAACCCGACCAGGCTGAGGCCCGCGACGGCGCCGATCCGGGACCGCGACTGGGTCACGCCGAGCACGCCGACCGCGAGCAGGAGCAGCAGCACCCAGTCCGGCGCCTGGCTGTCGGGCGGCGTGCCGACGGGGGCGACGGCGACCGCGCCGAGGGCCAGCAGGCCGACGGCCGCGGCCAGGGGCGGGCCGAGGAACGCGGGCAGCCCGTCCGATCCCGAGGTCGCGCGGACCCGGCCGCCGAGGCGGAGGGTCGCGTCGTAGGTCGCGTCGAACGCCGCCTCGCCCGAAGGCAGGCGTCCGGCCCGGAGCAGCCCCGACAGCCGCCCCCGCGCGAGCTCGACGACGAGGCCGGCGGCCAGCACGCCGAGCGTCGTCAGCAGCACCGGCGTCACCCCGTGCCACAGCTTCAGCTCCACGCCAACGACACCGCCGCCGAGGTCCGCGCCGAGCCGGTCCAGCACCGGGGTCAGACCGCCGACGAGCAGGCCGCCGGCCAGCGACGCGGCGGCGAGGACCGCGGCCGGCGCCTCGAGCAGCGCCCCCGGACGGTGGTGGACCGGCGTGCGCAGGGGCCCGGTGAACGTCCCGAGCACGAACCGCAGGGAGTAGGCGACCGTGCCGATGCTCGCGACGACGATCAGGGTCAGGCCGACGTCCCCGGTCCACGCCGGTGCGCCGTACGTGCCGGCGCCCTTGAGGAACGCCGCGAGCGCCTCCTCCTTGGTGATGAACCCCAGCAGCGGTGGGATCCCGGCCATGCCGGCCGCGGCCAGCGCCGCGGCGACGGCGGTCCCCGGCAGTGCGCGCCCGAGCCCGCCGAGGCGGTCGAGGTCCCGCGTGCCGGTCGCGTGGTCGACGACGCCGACGCTCATGAACAGGGCGGCCTTGAACAGCGCGTGGGCCAGGACGTGGAGGCCCGCGGTCCCGAGCGCCAGCGGCGTCCCCAGGCCGACGAGCGCGACGAGCAGCCCGAGCTGGCTGACGGTCGAGTACGCCATCAGCGCCTTGAGGTCGCGCCGGGTCACCGCGACCCAGGCACCGAGCACCGCCGTCGTGCCACCGACCAGCACGAGCGTCCCGTGCCACAGCGGCAGCCCCTGGAACGCCGGGGCGAGGCGGAGCAGCAGGTAGACGCCGGCCTTCACCATCGTCGCCGCGTGGAGGTAGGTCGAGACGGGAGTCGGGGCGACCATGGCGCCCGGGAGCCAGAACTGGAACGGCACCTGCGCCGACTTGGTGCCCGCGGCCAGGGCGACGAGGACGACCATCGCCGCCGCGGTGCCGGCGGCGCGGACCTCGGGCCCGGCGGCGAGGATCCCCGCCAGGGAGGTGGTCCCCGCGGCCTGGGTCAGCAGCACCGCCGCGGCCAGCAGCGCCAGGCCGCCGAGCGCCGTCACGAGCAGCGCGCGCCGGGCGCCGGCGGCGCCCTTCGTCCCGTCGCCGCCGATCAGGAAGAAGCTCGTGATGCTCGTCAGCTCCCAGGCGACGAACAGGAGGATGACGTCGTCGGCGAGGACGACGCCGAGCATCGCCGCCGCGAACAGCGACAGCAGCGCGACGGTCCGGACCGCGGCCGGGTCGTCGGCCTCGAAGTACCGCCAGGCGTACAGCATCACGAGGACGCCGACGACGGTCACGACGAGGGCGAACAGCAGCCCCAGCGCGTCGAGGCGCAGGGCCAGCGCGACGCCGGCGTCCGGCAGCCAGGGGCGCGACCACGTGGTGACGCCACCGTCGAGGACCGCCGGGACCTCGCGACCGAGCGCCGCCGCGACCCCGGCCAGGACCGCCGCGGCGGGCAGCGCGACCCCGCGCCCGAACCGGCGCCCGAGCAGCGGCAGCAGCGCCGCCGTGACGAGCGGCGCGGCCACCGCGAGCGGCAGCAGCACGGCGGGAGCCTTCCGGACGCGCGGGGGTGATGGCGGCGCGAGCGGGGAGGGTAGCCCCGCGCGGGCTCAGTCCTCCGGCGCGGACTCCGAGAGGTAGCGGCCCTTGATCGCGTCGACGACGCCGGCGTCCGCCAGCGTCGTCGTGTCGCCGAGCTGCTTGTCCTCGGCGATGTCCCGGAGCAGGCGGCGCATGATCTTCCCCGACCTGGTCTTCGGAAGGTCGGCGGTGAACAGCAGCGAGGCCGGCTTCGCGATCGGCGAGATCATCGTCGCGACGTGCTCGCGCAGCTCCCGCGCCAGCGCCTCGTCGGCCTCGACCCCGCCCCGGACCGTGACGAACGCGGCGACGGCCTGGCCGGTCTGCGGGTCCGCCCGACCGATCACGGCGGCCTCGGCGACCTTCGGGTGGCTCACGAGCGCCGACTCGATCTCGGTGGTGGAGAGGCGGTGGCCCGAGACGTTCATCACGTCGTCGACGCGGCCGAGCAGCCAGAGGTAGCCGTCGGCGTCCCGCTTCGCGCCGTCACCGGCGAAGTACCGGCCGGGGAACCGCGACCAGTACGTCTCGATGAACCGCTCCTCGTCGCCCCAGATGCCGCGCAGCATCCCGGGCCACGGCCGGTCGATGACGAGGTAGCCGCCGCCGGGGACGCCGACCGGGTCGCCGGCCTCGTCGACGACGTCGATCGAGACGCCGGGCAGCGGGAACGTCGCGGATCCGGGCTTCGTCACCGTCTCGCCCGGGATCGGCGCGACCATCATCCCACCGGTCTCCGTCTGCCACCAGGTGTCGACCACGGGCGCACGGCCGCCGCCGATGACCTCCCGGTACCACATCCAGGCCTCGGGGTTGATGGGCTCGCCGACGCTGCCGAGCACCCGCAGCGTCGAGAGGTCGTGGCCGTCCGGGTGCTCGCGACCCCACTTCATGAACGCACGGATGGCGGTCGGCGCCGTGTACAGCTGCGTGACGCCGTACCGGGCCACGATCGACCACAGCCGGTCCTCGCGCGGGAAGTTCGGCGTCCCCTCGTACAGCACCGAGGTGGCGCCGTTCGCGAGCGGCCCGTACACGATGTAGGAGTGCCCGGTGACCCATCCGATGTCGGCCGCGCACCAGTAGACGTCGTGCTCGGGGTCGAGGTCGAACACCAGCCGGTGCGTCGAGGCCGCCTGGGTGAGGTAGCCGCCGGTCGTGTGCATGATGCCCTTGGGGCGGCCCGTGGTCCCCGACGTGTAGAGCAGGAACAGCAGGTCCTCGGCGCCCATCTCCTCCGGGTCGCAGGTCACCGGCTGGCCGGGGACGACGTCGTGCCACCACACGTCGCGGCCGTCGCGCATCGCCACGTCCTCGCCGGTCCGGCGCACCACGAGCACCCGCTCGACCGGCGTCTCGCCGTCGACGGCCAGGTCGGCCTGCTCCTTCAGCGGGAACGTGCTGCCCCGGCGGTGCGCGCCGTCGGCGGTCACGAGCACCCGGCAGCTGGCGTCCTCGATCCGCTGCCGCAGCGCCGCCGCGCTGAACCCGCCGAACACGACCGAGTGCGCGGCGCCGATGCGGGCGCAGGCGAGCATCGTGATCGGCAGCTCGGGGATCATCGGGAGGTACACCGCGACCCGGTCGCCCCGCCGCACACCGAGCTCGAGCAGCGCGTTCGCCGTCCGGGCGACCTCGGCGAGCAGCTCCGCGTAGGTGATGGTCCGGACGTCGCCGGGCTCGCCCTCCCAGTGGTACGCCACCCGATCGCCCAGACCCGCGTCGACGTGGCGGTCGAGGCAGTTCACGCTGGCGTTCAGGGTCCCGTCGTGGAACCACCGCGCGTGCGGCGCGCGCCACTCGAGGACCTCGGTGAACGGACGCATCCAGGTCAGGCGACGGGCCTGCTCGGCCCAGTACGCCTCGGGGTCCGCTGCCGCCGCGGCGCGGAGCGACCCGTCGGTCACGCCCGTCCGACTGGTCCAGCCCTCGGGGGGCGGGAACCGCCGGTCCTCCTGCAGCAGGCCCTCGATCGCGTCGGCCACGTCCGTCCCCCCGTTCCACGGCGCACCGCGCCGCCGTCCGTCCGCGGCCGAGGCTAACCGCGTCCGCGCGCCGGACCGCCGGGGGTGGCAGGATGGCGGCATGCCGCGCATCGATGCCGACGCCCTCGCCGACGACCACGACGACGTCCCCGTCCGGCGCCGGGGGCGGCCCGAGCCGTCGGTCGCCGCCCGCGCCGCCCGGCGTCGGGCGGGGACCGCCCGGGTCGTCGCCCTCGATCGCGGCCGGGCGACCGTGGTCGCGGAGGACGACGGCGACGCGGCGGCGTTCCCGGCGCGGTACGGCGGGGCGCTGCGCGGGGCGCGCGTCGCGGTCGGGGACCGGGTCCGCGTCTCGGGTCCCGGCGGCGACGGACCGGCGCGGCTCGTCGAGGTCCTGCCCCGCACCACCGTGCTGCGTCGCACCGCCGACGACCTCGACCACCGCGAGCGCGTCGTCGCGGCGAACCTCGACCTCGCCGCCGTCGTCGTCGGGTGCGACAACCTCCTGGCCGGGCTGCGGTTCGCCGATCGGGCGCTGGTCGCGGCCGCCGACGGCGGCGTGCCGGCCCTGCTCGTCGTCACGAAGACCGACCTGATCGGCACCGCCCGCGGTCCGTCGTCGACGGAGGTGGACGCGGCGCTCGAGCCCTACGCCGGAGCGGTCGAGGCGGTGCTGCGGACCTCGGTCGTCGACGGGTCGGGGCTCGGGGCGCTGCGGGTGCGGCTCGCGACCGGATGGACCGTGCTGATGGGGCACTCGGGGGTCGGCAAGTCGTCGCTCGTGAACGCGCTGGTGCCGGCGGCGGACCGCGAGGTCGGCGAGGTCGGCGCCCGCGGCGGCCGGCACACGACCGTCGCCGCCCGTGCGCTGCCGCTGCCCGACGGCGGGACGCTCGTCGACACGCCCGGCGTCCGGTCGCTGGGGCTCGGCATGCTGGACCGGCCCGCGCTCGCGCGGTGCTTCCCGGAGCTGGCGGACCTGCGGTGCGCGCTCGACGACTGCCGCCACGCGGGGGAGCCTGGCTGCGGGCTGCCGGACGCCGACCTGCCACCGGCGCGCAGGGCCGCGTTCGAGCGGCTCGCGGCCGCGCTCGAGGGGCGCGGTGACGACCCGGGGACCGAGGTCGACGCCGCCGTGTCCGACGGGTCGGCCTGACGCGCTGGCTACCCTCCCACGTCCACCCGGCGGGGTGGCCAAGTGGTAAGGCAGGGGACTGCAAATCCCCGATCACGGGTTCGATTCCCGTCCCCGCCTCCGAGGCGCCCCGGTCCCTCCGACCGCGGTCGCACCCTATGCTCGAGCGGTCCGACGGGGGAGACGTCGCGTGCAGCTCCCCGCGCCGTCCCGCCGTCGTGCCACGGACCGCGGCGTCGGCGTGGTCCGGACCGCGGCCGCGGCCCTCCTGACGCTCCTGCTGCTGCCCGCGGCGGCTCTCGCCCAGTCCGCCGAGTCGATGACGGGACGGCTGGCCGACGGTGGCGAGCCGGTCGCTGGCGTCCGGATCCTGATCGCGACCGCCGGCGGCGAGGCCGTCGGCGAGGCGGTCAGCGGCGACGACGGGACCTGGGAGCTGGCCCTGCCCGGCCCCGGCGAGTACGTCGTCACCCTCGACACCGCCTCGCTGCCCGACGGGGTCGGCCTGCGGGACCCCGAGCGAGCCAGCATCTCGGTCGTCGTGTTCGAGAACGCCCGGTCGGCCGTCGTGTTCGCCCTCGGCGACCCCGTGGACACCGGTCCGACCTTCGGCCGGCTCCTCGCCCAGAACGTCGTCAACGGCGTGAAGTTCGGGCTGATCATCGCGATGACGGCCGTCGGGCTGTCGCTGATCTTCGGGACGACCGGGCTCGTGAACTTCGCCCACGGCGACCTCGTCACGGTCGGGGCGTTCCTCGCGTTCTTCCTGAACGTCGGGCTCGGGCTGCGGCTGCTCGTCGCCGCACCGCTGGCGATCCTGCTCAGCGCCGCCTTCTCGGGCGGTCTCGACCGGTTCCTCTGGCGGCCGCTGCGCGCACGGCAGACCGGCCTGATCGCGATGCTCGTCGTCTCCATCGGGCTGGGGTTCGTGCTGCGCCACCTCGCCCTCCTGTTCTTCGGCGGGTCGCGCAGCTCGTACTCGGAGTACACGCTGCAGACGGCGCTCGAGTTCGGCCTGGTCCGGCTGCAGCCGACCGAGATCGTCGTGATGGCCCTGTCGCTCACGATCCTGACCGGGGTCGGGCTGATGCTGACGCGGACGCGGCTCGGCAAGGCGATGCGTGCCGTCGCCGACGAGCGCGACCTCGCCGAGTCGTCCGGCATCGACGTGCAGCGGGTCATCCTCGCCGTCTGGATCCTCGGCGGGGCGCTGACGGGCATCGGCGGGATCTTCCTCGGCATCATCGAGTCGGTCGACTACCTGATGGGCTTCCGCCTGCTGCTGCTGATGTTCGCCGCGGTGACGCTCGGCGGGCTCGGGTCCGCCTACGGCGCGATGGTCGGCGGGCTGATCGTCGGTCTGGTCAGCGAGGTCAGCACCGTCTGGTTCTCGAGCCAGATCAAGTACGTCTGGGCCCTGCTGGTGCTGGTCGTCATCCTGCTCGTCCGCCCGCAGGGCATCCTCGGCCGCCGGGAGCGCATCGGATGATCGAGACCGTCCTGTTCGACGCGCTCCGCGCGGCCATCGGGCCGACCGCGGCGGCGTACGCGCTGCTCGCCGTCGGGCTGAACCTGCACTTCGGCTACACGGGGCTGCTGAACTTCGGGCAGGTCGGGTTCATGCTGGTCGGGGGGTACGGGCTGGCGATCCCGGTGGCCGTGTACGGCCTGCCGCTCTGGGTCGGGATCCTGTCGGGGATGGCCGCCGCCGCGGTCCTGGCACTGCTGCTCGGCATCCCGACGCTCCGGCTCCGCGCCGACTACCTCGCGATCACGACCATCGCGGCCGGCGAGATCCTTCGCTTCCTCTCGCGGAACTCGGCGAGCGAGGACGTGACCGGCGGCGTCTACGGGCTGCGGCAGTTCGCCGGCGACTTCTACGCCGTCTCCCCGTTCCCGCCGGGCCAGTACCTCGGGCCGCTGGCGTTCAGCGCGAACCGCCTCTGGGCGATGATCGCCGGCTGGGTGCTCGCGATCCTGCTCTCCCTCGCCGTCCACCGCCTGATGCGCAGCCCCTGGGGGCGTGTCCTGCGTTCGATCCGGGAGGACGAGGACGCCGCGCGCAGCCTCGGGAAGAACGTGTTCCTCCTCAAGATGCAGAGCCTGATCCTGGGCGGCGTCGTGGGCGGGATCGGTGGGATGGTGTTCGTGCTGTCGCTGCAGACGATCCAGCCCGACATGTTCCTGCCGCAGGTCACCTTCTTCGCGTTCACGATGGTCATCCTCGGCGGCACGGCGACCGCCGTCGGGCCGCTGGTCGGCACGGTCCTGTTCTGGTTCCTGATCACCGGCCTGCAGTCCGGGGTGCGCGCCGTCGTCGAGTCCGGTGTCCTGCCCGAGGTCTCGGCCGGTCAGGCGGTCGGCGCGACGACGCTGATCGTCGTCGGCGGGCTGCTGATGGCCCTGATGGTGTTCCGGCCGCAGGGGATCCTCGGCGACCGGGAGGAGCTGCGCCTCGATGTCCGCTGACGCGCCCACCCCCGCCGACGCGGGCCGGACCATCGGCCCGCTGGCCGGCGTCGCCCACGAGCCCGGAGTCGCCAAGCCCGACCCGGTCCTGGTCGTCGACGGCCTGCGACGGTCGTTCGGTGGCGTGCAGGCCGTGGACGTCGACCACCTCGAGATCCAGCGCGGGCTGATCACCGGCCTCATCGGTCCGAACGGCGCGGGCAAGACGACGCTGTTCAACCTCCTGACCGGCTTCGACGCGCCGGACGAGGGGACCTGGACGCTCGACGGGGAGCCGCTCGGCGGCGC
>JBEARL010000029.1:0-15060 GCA_041163265.1 Actinomycetota bacterium | reverse complement strand
TTGTTTGGTTTAATTAATTTTGATAATCGTTCTTGTGTGTTAATTTCAGGCCATTTTGCCGTCAAAACTTTTCATGAAATCGTTGATTGAGTTGTCGAGGCCCTCTGCATCGTTGAACTTCTTGATGCCCTTTTGGATGTACTTTTGGATTCTCGGCATCCAATGGGTCTTACATGTGACGGTTGGCGCCAATCGCTGCTTGCGGAGGTCGCGACCACAGGGACCGCGGCCGTGACCGTCGACGACGCCGAGCTCCGCGTCGCGGCCGGGATGTTCGAGGTCGTCGAGACGCCGCGCACCGGCTGGGCGGTCGTCGGCGACGGGACGCGCTCGCTCGCGCTCGACACGACCGTGACGCCGACCCTGCGGCTCGAGGGCGCGGCCCGCGAGCTGGTCCGCGCCGTGAACGACCGGCGGCGCGGCGCGGGACTCGAGCTGACCGACCGGATCGCCCTGCACCTGACCCTCCCGGCGGCCCTGGACGCGGAGCTGGAGGCTGCGGATCTGCTGCAGCTGGTCGCCCGCGAGACCCTGGCGACCGCGGTCGCTCGGACCACCGACGCCGCCGCCGGCGACGACGCGCTCGACCTCGGCGACCTCGGGCGCGTCGGGATCGCGCTCGCGGTCGCCGGGTGACGCGCCGGACGCCCCCGGACCGTCACCGTTCGACCGCCCGCGGCGTCGCGCTGGGCCTCACCGCCCTCGCCGGCGTCGTGGCGGCGCTGCGGCAGCGACGCGAGGCGCGGGAGGTGCGGGCCGGACGCCGGACCCCCGCCGGGCCCGACGGCGACCCCGAGCCGACGCGTCGACCGGGTGCGGTGGCACGGCGCGCCGGGGCCTGGACGCCGGAGCCGCCGCGCACGCCGCTCGGCCGCGCGGCCGCGGCAGCCTGGGCCGCACCGCTCACGGCCGTCGGTTTCGTCGTCGCGTTCGCCGGCGGTGCGGTCCCGCGGCGGGACCGCACCCGCGACTGCTGGGTCGCGCTCGGCGTCGGCGGTCCGTCGCGGGCGGCGCTCGGAGCGGTCGGGGCGGCGGCGAACACGATCGGACGCGTCGTGATCGTGCGCGGGACGACGGCCTCGGAGGCGCTGCTCGACCACGAGGCCACGCACGTCCGGCAGGCCGAGCGGCTGGGACCGCTGCTGCCCCTGGCGTACGCCTGGTCCGGCGCGCGGTACGGCTACGCCGACAACCCGCTCGAGCGGTCGGCCCGGGCCGGCGCGCGGCGGGCCGCCGACCTCAGACGAGCCCGCGCAGCAGGTTGAGGCCGAGGAGCAGCACGAGCGCCGAGAGGTCCAGCGCGACCGCACCGAGGCGGATCGGCGGGAGCACGCGCCGGATCGGCGCGACGACGGGCTCGACGAGGGACGCGACACCTCGCACCAGCGGGCGGAGACCCTCCGGCGGGTTCGGGACCCACGAGAACACGATCCAGGCGATGACGACCCAGGTGTAGAGCCCGATGGCGGTGTCGAGCAGCCCCCCGATCACCGCGCACCCCCGCCGTCGACGGGGTACCCGAGCCGCTCGAGCCGTCCGCGCTCGGCGGCGTCCAGCTGGACCCCGTGCGGCAGCATCAGGAAGGCGCCGCGCGTGAGGCGGCGCAGCGTCCCCCCCGAGGCGTAGACGACCCCCGAGAGGAAGTCGATCGCCCGACGGTCGTCGGGGGCCGCCGCCCCGCTCACGTCGAGGAGCACCGGGAGGCCGTCGCGGTGGCCGCGCGCGGCCGCTTCGACGTCGTCGAAGACGCGGAGCTGCACGACGGCGACGCGCCCCTCCACACCCTCGGCGGTCGCGTCGTCCGGAGCGGGCACGCCGCGGAGGGGCCGGACGTCGGCGACCGTCTCGCGGGGGACGGCGCGGGCGACCGGCGCAGGCGCGACGCGGTCCTCGACCGGTCGCGCGCTCGGCCGGGGCGCGGCGGCGCGGGACGCGGCCGCGGCCGGGACGACGTCGCCGGCGTCGGCCGACTCCAGCACGTCCCAGACGACGTGGTCCTCGGGCTCCTCGCGGAGACCGAGGTAGACGAGTGTCCGCGCCCAGAACCCGCTCATGCGCCGGTCACTTCGCGGGCCCCGAACAGCGCCGTCCCGATGCGCACCATCGTCGCACCCTCCCCGACCGCGGCCTCGAGGTCGTCGGACATGCCCATCGACAGCTCCTCCAGCCCCGGGAACCGCTCCCGGAGGGCGTCGCGCGCGCCTCGGAGCCGGGCGAACCACGGCGCCGCGGCGGCCCCGGGGTCCTGGCCCGGCGGCGGCAGCGGGGGGACGGTCATCAGGCCGACCACCCGCAGCCCTGCGCGGCCGGCAGCGTAGGTCAGCAGCCCCTCGAGGTCCGTGAGGTCGCACCCGGCCTTCGCCGGGTCGCCGGCGACGTTGACCTGGAGCAGCACGTCCTGGACCGCACCCAGCGCCTCCGCCCGGTCGGCGATGGCCTCGACCAGCGCCGGGCGGTCGACGCCGTGCAGCAGCCAGTCGTGGCCGACGACGTCCCGCACCTTGTTGCGCTGCAGCCGCCCGACCAGGTGCCACCGCACGTCCGGCACGGCGGCGGCCTTGGCCACGAGCTCGGACGTGCGGTTCTCGCCGAGGTCGGTGAGCCCCGCCGCCACCGCGGCGACCGCGACCTCGACAGGGTGGGTCTTGGTGACCCCGATGAGGCGCACGTCCTCGGGACGCCGCCCCGCGGCGCGGGCGGCCGCGTCGACGCGGGCCCGGACCGCGGCGATGCGCTCGGGCAGCGTGGTCATGCGGCCGGCACCCGGACGAGCCCGGCCTGCCGTCCCGACGCGGGGTCGCGCCGATGGCTGAACCACGCGCCGGGACCGCACCTCGTGCACGGGCCGACGAGGACCGGCGGCGGCACGCCCAGCGCGTCCAGCCGCCGGACGAGCGCGGCCGGGAGGTCGACGTGCGGGCGACCCCCCGGTGCGGCGACGACCGCGCCCGGGGCGACGTCGCCGACCAGGTCCGCGACGTCCTCCCCGACCTCGTAGCAGCAGCCGCCGATGGCCGGACCGATCGCGACGGTCAGCCGTCCGGGGTCCTCGCCGCGGTCGACGAGCGCGCCGACGGCGCGGCCGGTGACGTCGGACACGACCCCGCGCCAGCCGGCGTGCACCACGGCGACCGCCCCGTCGCCGGCGACGAGCACGGGGAGGCAGTCCGCGGTCAGCACGACGAGGACGCGGCCCGGCTCGGAGGAGACGGCGGCGTCGACGTCGCGCAGCTCCGCGCCGAGCGGCGTGGCCGCGTCGACGACCGCGACCTCGGCACCGTGGACCTGTCGCATCAGGTGCCAGTCGCGGTGGTCGGTGCCGGTGGCGATGCCGACCGCGGCGCGGGCCTCGGCGAGCCGGTGGGGCTCGTGCGGCCGGTGGTGGGCGAGGTTGGCGTCCACCGCACCGGGCAGGGTCGCCCCGGTGAACCAGCCGGTCGCGCGGCCGAGCTCGACGCGGACGGGCGCGTCCGCCACCGCGCTCAGCGCAGGAACGACGGGACGCCGAGGCCGTCCTCGAACGGCGTGTCGTCGTCGATCACCGCTGGCGGGGTCGGACGCACGACGGGGACATCCACCTCGGGGTCCTCGTCGTCGAGCACGGGCGGGCGGCGCGCGGGTGCGACGGGCACAGGCGGCACGGTCGGCGGGGCCGTGTCGGCGGCCGACGTCGGCACCGGCGCGGGCGCGGCGCGGACGATCGGACCGCGCTGCTCGACGCGGGCGCCCTCGTCGAAGCCGGCCGCGATGACGGTGACCTTGACCTCGTCGCCGAGCGTGTCGTCGATGACGGCGCCGAAGATGATGTTGGCGTCGGGGTGCGCGCTCTCGCCGATCAGGTCGGCGGCCTCGGTCGCCTCGACGAGGCCGAGGTCGCTGCCGCCGGCCACCATCAGGAGCACGCCGCGCGCGCCGTCGATCGACGCCTCGAGGAGCGGTGACGAGATCGCGAGGCGTGCGGCGTCGAGGGCCCGCGACTCGCCGCGGGCGCGACCGATGCCCATGAGGGCGTTCCCGGCGTCCTTCATGACGGTGCGGACGTCGGCGAAGTCCAGGTTGATCAGCCCCGGCGTCATGATGAGGTCCGTGATGCCCTGCACGCCCTGGAGGAGCACGTCGTCGGCCAGGCGGAACGCCTCCATCACGGAGGTGTCGCGGTCCGCGACCTGCAGCAGTCGGTCGTTCGGGATGACGATCAGCGTGTCGACCTCGTCGCGCAGTGCGCCCACGCCCTCGTCGGCCTGCCGGGAGCGCCGCTTCCCCTCGAAGGCGAACGGCCGGGTCACGACGCCGATGGTCAGCGCGCCCTGCTCGCGGGCGATGCGCGCCACCAGCGGCGAGGCGCCGGTCCCGGTCCCCCCGCCCTCGCCGGCGGTGACGAACACCATGTCGGAGCCGGCCAGTGCGCCCGCGATCTCGTCACGGTGGTCCTCCGCCGCCTGCCGTCCGACGTCGGGGTCCGCGCCGGCACCGAGGCCCCGGGTCAGGTCGCGCCCGATGTCGAGCTTGAGGTCGGCGTCCGACATCAGCAGCGCCTGGGCGTCGGTGTTGATCGCGACGAACTCGACGCCGCGCAGGCCCGCGTCGACCATCCGGTTGACCGCGTTGACCCCGCCGCCGCCGACGCCGACGACCTTGATCACCGCGAGGTAGTTGCTGGGTGCGAGCGACACGGTCGAGCAGTCCTCCCGGCCCGTCCCCCCGGACCCTCGACCTGTGGGCGCGGGGCCGCCGGCGCGGCTTCGATGGCGACCGAAGGTAGACGGGTCCGGGGGTCGCGCCAAGCAGGTCCGGCGCTCAGTCCGTCCGGACCGTGGGGACGGCCGGGACGCGCACGTCGATCACGGTGACCCCGGACCCGGCCGTGTCGCCGAGGACGGCCCCGAGGGCCCGCACCTTCTCGGCGAGGTCCTCGGCCCGACCGAACCGGACGCGGACCCCCGTGTCGAGCACGAGGTCCAGGCCCTCGGGGCTCGGGGCCACCAGCCGCACGACCCTGCCCCGGAGGGGGCCGGAGAGCCCGACCCAGGCCCGGTACGCGTTCGCGAGCGCGGCGTCGTCGATCGTCCCCCGCCCGACGTCGGGCGGTGCCGTCACGAGCTCGACGACGGGCAGCCCCGCCTCCACCCCCGGCGCGACCGCGACGCCGTCCCGGTCGAGGAGGACCGCCCGCCCCCGCCCCTCCACGACGAGGACGGGCCGGCGCTCCTCCACCGCGATGCGCACGCGGGTGGGGCCCGTGCGGTCCACCCGCGCGTCGCGGACGAGCGGAAGGGCAGCGACGGCCTCGGCCGCGCGCCCGGTCCGGACGCGCAGGATCGGATCGCCGAGGGCGACACCCGCGACGGCGACCACCTCGGCCCGCCCGAGGCGCTCGAGCCCGACGACGTCGATGCGGTCCACCGCGAGGAGTGCGCTGCGCTCGACCGCGACGGCCCCGGCGAGCACGGCGACGCCGAGGAGGGCGAGCAGCGTGCGGCGCAGCCGCGCACGCCGCCGCGCCGCCCGGACCTCGGCGCGGCGGGCGGAGATCCGCGCGTCCATCACCGGCCCGTCGTGCCGAGCACGACGACCTCGACCGCGAGCTCGACGCCGCTGTGCCGCGCCACGGCCGTGCGCACCTCGTCGATCAGGCGGAGCACGTCGTCGGCGCGGGACCCCGGCGACGTCTCGATGAAGTTGGCATGCGTCGGCGAGACGGTCGCGCCGCCGACGCGGTGCCCCTTCAGGCCGGCCTCCTCGATCAGTCGACCCGCCGACCCATCGGGCGGGTTCGTGAAGACCGAGCCGCAGGTCGCCGCGTGGAGCGGCTGGTGCGCGCGCCGCCAGGCGCGGATGTCGTCCATCTCCGCGCGGACCTCGGTGGCGTCCGCCGGAGCCAGCCGCAGCACGGCCGCGGTCACGACGGCGTCGTCCGGCACGTCGCTGCCGCGGTACCGCAGGCCGAGTCGGTCCGCCGGCACGTCCTCGGCCAAGTCGGAGCCCGCGCGGAGCAGGCGGGCCGAGACCAGTGCGTCGCGCATGTCGGCGCCGTGCGCGCCCGCGTTCATCCGGACCGCGCCCCCGATCGAGCCCGGCACCGCCACGCCCCAGGCGAACCCGCCGAGGCCGGCCTCGGCCGCGCGGTTCGCGACGGTCGGCAGCGGCGCGGCGGCACCGGCACGGACGAGCGGACCGTCGACGTCGACGGCGCGGATCCGCCCCTCGAGGCGCAGCGCGAGCCCGGGCCAGCCCGCGTCCGGCACCAGCAGGTTCGAGCCGCGACCGAGGACGAACCACGGCAGCCCCGCCGCGACCGCGACGCGGAGCGCGCCGGCCAGCGCCGGCTCGTCGTCGACGGTGACCATGAACCGCGCGGGCCCGCCGACGCGGAGCGTCGTGTACGGCGCGAGCGGGACGTCCTCCGCGACGTCGGCGCCGACGTCGCGGAGCGCGCGGATCGCCCCGGCGATCACGTCCACCTACGCCCCGCCGAGGCGGGCCAGCAGCGCGGGGCCGACCTGACCGACGTCGCCGGCGCCGGTGATGACGACGAGGTCGCCCGGCCGGACCTCCGCGGCCAGCAGCGCGGTCAGCTCCCCGAGGTGCGGCTCGTGCACGACGCGGGCGCCGGCGGCGCGCGCGGCGTCGGCGACGAGCGCGCCGGTCACACCGGGCACCGGGGTCTCCCCCGCCGCGTACACGTCGGTCACCACGACCAGGTCCGCGCCGGCGGCGGCCCGTCCGAGGTCCGGCCCGAGGACGGCCGTCCGCGAGATGCGGTGGGGCTGCACGACGCAGACCACGCGGTCGGCCCCGACCTCGCGCGCGGCGGCCAGCGTCGCCCGCAGCTCGGTCGGATGGTGCGCGTAGTCGTCGACGACCCGCACACCGCCGACCTCGCCGAGCAGCTGGAAGCGGCGCGCGGCGCCGCGGAACCGCTCGAGCCCGGCGAGGGCCGCGGCCGGGTCGACGCCGAGCGCGGCGTGGACCGCGAGGGCCGCGGCCGCGTTCAGCGCGTTGTGCCGACCCGGTACGGCGAGGCGGAGGGGCAGCGTGGCGCCCGCCATCCGGACGGCCGTCGCACGTCCGTCGGCGTCGGCGAGGAGCCGCACGTCCGCGCCCGGGTCCGCGCCGAAGGTCGTGACAGGGCCGTCGACGCGGTCGAGGAGCCGCCGGACCCCGGGGTCGTCGATCCCGGCGACGAGCAGGCCGTCCGGCCGGCGGCGGGCCGCGAAGGCGGCGAAGGCGGCGAGCACGTCGTCGAGGTCCGCGAACGCGTCGGGGTGGTCGTGCTCGACGTTGGTCACGACCGCCACGTCGGGGGCGTGCACGAGGAAGGACCGGTCGGACTCGTCGGCCTCGGCGACGAAGACGTCGTCGGCGCCGGCGTGGGCGTTGGTCCCCGACTCGTTCAGCTCGCCCCCGATCGCGAAGCTGGGGTCGCGCCCGGCGGCCTGGAGCCCCACGACCGTCATCGAGGTCGTCGTGGTCTTCCCGTGCGTCCCGGCGACCAGCACCCGCCGGTCCCCCGCCATCAGGGCCGCCAGCATCTCGGCCCGTCGGACGACCGGGATCCCGGCTCGCAGCGCCGCGGCGACCTCGGGGTTGTCGTCGCGGACGGCGGACGAGACGACCACCACCTCCGCGTCGCCGACCGCGGTGCCGTCGTGGCCGATCGTGACGCGGACGCCGAGGCCGCGCAGCGCCAGGACCCCCGAACCGTCGCGCAGGTCGCTGCCGCGGACGTCGTGCCCGCGCTGCGCCAGGACGCGCGCGATGCCCGACATGCCGGCCCCGCCGACGCCGACGAGGTGGACGCGGCGCGGGACGTCCAGCGATGGCGGGACGGTGCCGCTCACGCGGTCGCTCCGCCGTCGGCGTCGAGCACGTCGAGCGCCACCACCGCCACGCCCTCGGCGGCGTCGGGACGCGCCCAGGTCCGTGCGGCCAGCCCCATCGCGGCGAGCCGCCCCGCGTCCGCCACCAGGTCGCGGACGGCGGCCGCGAGCGCGGCGGCGTCGAGGTCGTCCTCGTCGAGGACGACCGCGGCCCCCGCCGCGACCGCCGCGCGCGCGTTCGCGCGCTGGTGGTCCGCCGTGGCGTGCGGGTACGGCACGAGGACCGCCGGGAGGCCGAGCACGGCCAGCTCGGCCAGCGTCGTGGCGCCGGCGCGGCAGACCACGAGGTCGGCGACGGCGTACGCGTCGGACATGTCGTCCAGGTACCCGACGAGCCGGACCGTCGGCGCCGCGGGGGCCGGCGGTGCCGCCGGCTCGTCGTCCAGGGCCGGCTCGGTCCCGTGCCACCGCCACGCCTCGAGCGCGTCGTCGCGACCGCGGGACCCGGCGACGTGGAGGACCTGCACCCCGAGCGCGGCGAGGTCGCCCCCCGCGCCCGCGAGCGCGCGGGCGATGCTGCGCGCGCCCTGGCTGCCGCCGAATGCGAGGAGGACCGGGCGGTCCGGGTCGAGCCCGAACCGCTCGAGGGCCGCCGGACGCCGGGCGGCGCGGTCGAGGTCGCGGAGCCGCTCCTGGACCGGATCGCCCGTGCACCGGCACCGGTCGGGGTGCGCGAGGCGGGCGGCGGTAGAGGCGTGCGTGACGGCGACGGCGGCGGCCGTGCGCGCGGCGAGCCGGTTCGCGAGGCCCGGGACGGCGTTCTGCTCGTGGAGCACGAGGGGCACGCGCCGTCGCGCGGCCAGCGCCACGGGCAGCGCGACGTACCCCCCGAACGCGACGACGAGGCGGACCTGCTCGCTCCGGAGCAGCGCCCGCGCCTCGCGCACCGCCCGGCGCAGGCGGAACGGGACGGTCACGAGCGCCGGCGTCGCGCGGCGCGGCAGGGGGACCGCCCGCACCGGCTCGAACTCGAGGTCCGCGGCTGCCGCGACCCGCTCCTCGATGCCGCCGACCACGCCGGCCATCGCGACCCGGAGGTCGGGCCGGATGCGCCGGAGCGCGCGGGCGGTGGCGGCGGCGGGGATGGCGTGCCCCGCGGTGCCTCCGCCGACGAGCAGGACGTCGATGGCCATCACCGCACCCCCGTGGCGCGCGCCGCGCGGACGACCTCGGGCACCGGAGCAGGGTCGCGCGCGACGTTCACGAGCACGCCGAGGGCGGCCATCGTCACGACGAGGGACGAGCCGCCCGCCGAGACCAGCGGCAGGGTGACGCCGGTGATCGGCAGCAGCCCGATCACCGTCGCGACGTTCAGCAGGGCCTGACCGACGATCCAGCCGGTGATCGCGAACGCGACGGTGCGGTCGAACCCGGGGCGCGCGAGCATCGCGACGTGCAGCCCGAGCCCGAGCAGCAGCGCGAACAGCGCGAGCACCAGCCCGGCGCCCAACAGGCCGAGCTCCTCCCCGATCACGGCGAAGATGAAGTCCGTCCCGGGGTTCGGGAGGTAGTTCCACTTCCCGCGGGACGAGCCGAGTCCGAGGCCGGTCAGCCCGCCGCTGCCGAGCGCCACCCAGGACTGGAGGAGCTGGAACCCCTCCCCGAGCGCGTAGGCCTCGGGGTCGAGCCAGCCGCGGATCCGTGCGCTGCGGTAGTCGGCCGCGAGAGCGAGCGCGGCGACGAGCGCGCCCGCGACGAGCGTCCCCGCGAGCACGACGCGGAGCCGCAGACCCTCCACCCAGAGCACCAGCGCCACCACCACGGCGAGCAGGATCGTCGTGCCGAGGTCCGGCTGGAGCAGGACCAGCAGGGCGAGCGCCGCGAGGACCGGCAGCGCCGGCAGCAGGAGGTGCCCGGTCGTGTGCAGCGAGCCGTCGCGGGGCCGCTTCCGCTCGAGGACGTCGGCCAGCCAGAGCAGCAGCACCAGCTTCGCCACCTCGGACGGCTGGACGACGAGGTCGCCGACGCCGAGCCACCGGGTCGAGCCGTACCGCGTGACGCCGAGCCCCGGCACCAGCACGAGCGCCAGCCCGAGCACGACCGCGCCCATCGCCGGCCACGCGAGCCGCCGGACGGCGGCCCTCGGCAGACGCGACGCGACCCAGAACACCGGCAGCGCGACGAGGGCCCACTGCAGCTGACGCCGGAACGTCGCGAACGCGTCGCCGTCGAGCGCCGCGTCGACGAACGAGGCCGAGAACGCCATGAGCAGTCCGAACAGCAGCAGGACCGCGACGACGATGACCAGCCAGATCGCCACGGGGGTCCAGGGCCGCCGGGTCCGCTCGGATCGGCTCATCGGATGCCCACCCGCGCCAGGTACTCGGCGTAGAAGACCCCGAGGCCGAGCGCGACCCCGAGGCCGGCGATGATCCAGAACCGGACGATGACCGTCGCCTCCTGCCAGCCGCCAAGCTCGAAGTGGTGGTGGAACGGGGCCATCCTGAACACGCGTCGCCCGGTCGTGCGGAACACGGCGACCTGCACGATGACGGAGACCGTCTCGAGCACGAAGAGGCCGCCGAGGACCACGAGCAGCAGCTGGGTCCCGGTCACGACCGACATCGCGGCGAGGGTCCCCCCGAGCGCCAGCGAGCCGGTGTCCCCCATGAAGATGCGGGCCGGCGGTGCGTTGTGCCACAGGAAGCCGGCCGCGGCGGCGGTGACGGCGGCCGCGATGATCGCGACGTCCAGCGCCGCCGGCGCGGCGATCGCGTAGTCGCCGGCGTTGCGGAACTGCCAGAAGGCGATGAGCGCGTAGGCGCCGAACACCAGCGACGCCGAACCGGCCAGCAGCCCGTCGAGCCCGTCGGTGAGGTTGACCGCGTTCGTGGTCCCGGCGATCAGCAGGAAGATCCAGACGGTGAACGCGACCGGACCGACGTCGACCGCGAGGTCGCCGACGAGGGTGATGCTTCGCGCCACGCCGGTCAGCGCCGGCGCCGCCCAGGCGAAGGCGACCGCGATCACGGCCTGCCCGACGAACTTGGTCGTCTTGTTCAGGCCGAGGCTCCGGCGCATGCGCAGCTTGATGAGGTCGTCCGCGGCGCCGACCAGCGCGGTCGCGACCAGCGTCGCGAGGATGAGGAGCCCCGACGCCGTCCACCGCGGCCGGTCGAGCTGCGCGACCGCGTACCCCACGAGGGTCGCGAGGACGATGGCCGTCCCGCCCATCGTCGGCGTCCCGGCCTTGCTGCGGTGGGTCGACGGCCCCTCGTCGCGGATCGGCTGCCCGATGCCGCGGCTGCGGAACCACCGCACCAGCAGCGGCGTCCCCGCCAGGGCGAGGAGCAGAGCGGTCGCCGCGGCGACGAGGACGCCGATCACGCCGCCGCCCCCTCGGCCAGCGCCGCGGCGAGCCCCTCGACGGTCCGGTCCAGACCGACCACTCGCGAAGCCTTCACGAGGACCGCGTCGCCGGCCACCACACCGGCGCGCAGCACGGCCAGCGCTGCCGCCGCGTCGGCGACCTCGTGGATGCGGTCGGCGTCGAGGCCGGCGGCGCGCGCGCCCTCGGCGATGAGGGCACCCCCCTCACCGACCACGACCAGCCGGTCGAGGTCGGCGCAGGCGGCGCCGACCTCGCGGTGCAGCGCCGCCGAGCCGGACCCGAGCTCGGCCATCGTCCCGAGCACCCCCCAGCGCCGCCCGTCGACGTGCAGGTCGCGCAGCGTCACGAGCGCCCCGAGGACGGTCGGGGGCGAGGCGTTGTAGGCGTCGTCCAGCAGGGTGATCCCGGCGACGCGTCGCAGCTCGGCGCGGGAAGCGCTCGTCGGTGCGGTCGCGATCGCCGCCGCGGCGGCCGCCGGGTCGGCGCCGGCGACGCCCGCCGCCGCAAGGGCCAGCATCGCGTTGCCGAGGTGGTGACGGCCGGGCAGGGGCGGGACCAGCTCGGTCGTCCCCCACGGCGTGCGGACGACGGCGCCGACGCGGCCCGAGCCGGCGTCGCGGACACCGCCGGCGACGAGGTCGGCCGCAGCCCCGGCCGCGCTGACCGTCAGCGTGGCGACGTCGGGACGCCGCATCGCCGCGACGCGCGGGTCGTCGGCGTTCAGGACGGCGGTGCCGCCGGGCCGGAGCGCCGCGACGAGCCGGCCCTTCTCGCGCGCGACGCCGTCGAGGTCGCCGAGGGTCTCGAGGTGGACGGGGCCGACGGCGGTCACGACCGCGACGTCGGGACGGACCAGCCGCGCGGCGGCGTCGAGATCGCCGGCCAGCCGGATGCCGACCTCGGCGACGAGGACCTCGGTGTCCGCCTCGAGGGCGAGGAGCGTGAGCGGGACGCCGAGCTCGTTGTTGTGCGAGGCCCGCGACGCCACGGTCCGGCGCGCCGTGCGCAGTGCGGCGGCCGCGAGGTCCTTCGTCGTCGTCTTCCCGTACGACCCGGTCACCGCGACGGTCAGCGGGTCGACGGCACCGCGCACGTGGGCGGCCAGCGCCGCGAGGGCGGCCCACGTGTCCGCGACGACCACGCGGGGCGGACCGCCGGCGCCGTCGGCGCCGGTGGACGGCGTGCGCCCGTCGGCGACGAGCGCAGCGACCGCACCGGCGGACGCGGCCGCGGCGATGTGAGCGTGCCCGTCGGCGCGCTCGGTCGGCAGGGCGACGAACAGGGCGGGGACGGCGGTCGCGACGCGGGAGTCCGTCATCACGGCGGCGACGAGGACGTCGCCGGCCGACGCCGGCTCGACGCGCCCGCCGACGGCGGCGGCGACCTCGGCGAGGCGGAGGGGGATCACCGCGCCACCGCCGCCGCGTCCAGCGCGGCCAGCACCCGCGCGGCCTCGACGCGGTCGTCGAAGGGCAGGACCTCGCCGGCCCGCTCCTGACCGGTCTCGTGCCCCTTCCCGAGGACCAGCACCAGATCGCCCGCGCCGGTGCGGGTCACCGCCGCGGCGATGGCGGCGGCGCGGTCCGCGACCTCCAGCACCTCGACGTCGCGCGGCCCGACCGCCGCCCGCGCGCCGGCGAGGACCTCGGCGCGGATCGCGGCCGGGTCCTCGCCGCGCGGGTTGTCGTCGGTGACCACGACGACGTCGGCCGCGGCCGCGGCCGCACCCATCGCCGGGCGCTTCTCGCGGTCGCGGTCCCCGCCGGCTCCGACGACGACCGCGACCCGCCCGGAGGTCAGGCCGCGCCCGACCCCGACGACGGTCGCGACCGCGTCCGGAGTGTGCGCGTAGTCGACGAGGACCCTGGGTGCCGCGACGCCCTCCGGCGCCGCTACCGGCTCGAGGCGGCCCGCCGGTGCCGACGCGGCGGCGAGACCGGCGGTGACGGCTGCGGCCGGGACGCCCGCCGTCAGCGCCATCGCGGCCGCGAGCAGCGCGTTGTCGAGGTTGTGCGCCCCGAGGAGGCCCGTGCGGATCGCGACCGGACCGTCGGGGGTCAGGAGGACGGCGCTCGAGCCGTCGGGCCCGACGTGGCGGTCGCGGACGACGAGGTCGGCGCCGTCCTCGCCGACGAGCGTGAGGGGGATGCGCGCGGCGGCCCGCAGGTCCGCGGCGCCCGGGGCGTCGACCAGCACGACGCCGCGGTCGGCGAGGGTCGGCGTGAACAGGCGGGCCTTCGCGGCGAGGTAGGCGGACATGTCGCCGTGGAAGTCGAGATGGTCCCGGGTCAGGTTGGTGAAGCCGACGACGGCGAACCTCGCCCCGTCGACGCGGTGCAGCGCGAGGCCGTGCGACGAGACCTCCATCGCGACGGCGTCGGCCCCCCGGGTCCGCAGGTCCCGGAGCAGGCGCTGCAGGTCCGTCGCCTCCGGCGTGGTGCGCGGTGAGGGGACGGAGGTCCCGTGCAGGCGGACGCCGAGCGTCCCGATGACGCCGGTCCCACCGCCGGCGCGCGCGAGCACCGCCTCCAGCAGCGTCACCACCGTGGTCTTGCCGTTGGTCCCGGTCACGCCGACGAGGAGCAGCTCGTCGGAGGGTCGACCGTGGACGACCGCCGCGGCCGTCCCCATCGCCGCACGGACCGACGGCACGCGCAGCTGGGGCAGGTCGAGGTCGAGCCACCGCTCGACGAGCAGCGCCGCCGCGCCGGCCGCGGCCGCCGCAGGGGCGTGGTCGTGGCCGTCGTGGCGGGCCCCGGGGACGGCGCAGAACAGGGCCCCGGGCCGGACCTCGCGGTGGTCGTGGGTCGCGTCGAGGATCGGGGGGTCGCCGCCGCGGAGGTCCGCCCCCGGCAGGACCTCGCGCACGTCGGAGAGACGGGCGGCCACGACGCTCCTCGGGGCTCCCCGGGACCAGGCCCGTGACGCGCGGCGGCGCGCCGCGGCGCAGGCTAACGGCGTCGCTCGGCCGGATACGGGACGTCGGACCGCCGCGGGACCGCGCGCCGGGGGCCTCGCCACCGGCTCAGGGCGCGGTCGGGTCGGCGGCGGGAGCGGCGGGGGCGGCGGTCGCGACGGCGGCCGGGACGGTGGCGCGGACCAGCTCGTCGAGCGACCGGCCGCTGCCGTCCGGGACGATGCGGCGGGCCAGGAGGCTCGCGTGCATGACCTCGGCGAAGGCCGGGGCCGCGACCGCGCCGCCGTAGTAGGCGCCCTGGGGCGCGTCGACCATCACCGCGACGACCAGGCGGGGGTCGTCGAGGGGGGCGAGCCCGACGAACGACGACACGTACTCGTCCGAGTACCCGGCCGCGTCGGCCAGGGGCTTGCGCGCGGTGCCGGTCTTCCCGCCGACCCGGTAGCCCGGTACCGCGGCGAGGGAGCCGGTGGCGCCCTCGCCGTCGACGGCGGCGCCGAGCAGCTCCCGGACGACGCCGGCGGTCCGGGCCGACAGCACGCGCTCGCTCGCGGCCGGGGCGGCCGGCTCGAGCCGGCCGTCCGCGCCGACGGTGCCGCGGACGAGGCGCGGCTCGACGCGGACGCCGTCGTTCGCGATGGTCGCGTACGACGTCGCGAGACCGAGGAGCGTCGTCGACGTGCCGTACCCGATGGCGACGGTGGGCAGCGTCGTCGCCCACCACTCCCCCGGGCCGGGCAGGCGTCCGGCGACCTCGCCGGGGAAGCCGAGGCCGGTCGGGCGCGACGCGCCGAGGGCGAGGAGGCCGGCGCGGAGCGCCTCCTCCCCGGTCCGCTCGGCGATGAGGATCGCCCCGACGTTGCTGGAGCGGGCCATGATGTCGCCCACGGTCCAGCGCTGGGTGCCGTGGCGGCTCACGTCGCTGAACGTGT
>JBEARL010000028.1:0-18153 GCA_041163265.1 Actinomycetota bacterium | reverse complement strand
GTCGTGCTCGGGTTCGACCTCTACGAGGCCCGCGTCTGGTTCGGCCGCGAGGTCCCGGCCGAGGGCGTGTTCTACCTGTTCTGCCTGCTGCTGCTCGTCGTGATGGGCGTGCTCGCCCGCAACCTCGCGCGGTCCCGGACGGGCCGTGCCTTCGCCGCGGTCCGCGACCGCGACATCGCCGCCGAGGTCATGGGCGTCCCGCTCGTGGGGACGAAGCGGCTGGCGTTCACGCTCTCGTCGTTCTACGCCGGGATCGGCGGGGCGCTGCTGACGGTGCTGCTCGGCTACACCACGCCCGAGCGGTGGAACCTGCTGCTCTCCATCGACTTCCTCGCGGTCGTGCTGATCGGCGGGGTGGCCACCGTGACCGGGCCGATCGCCGGGGCCCTGTTCGTGGTCGGGATGCCCCGCGTGATCGAGACCTTCGCCGGGTCCCTGCCGTTCATCGCGACGACCGTCGGGGCCCCGGGGATCCTCAACGTCTTCCAGCTGCAGCGGCTGCTGTTCGGCGTGATGATCGTCCTGTTCCTGGTGCTCGAGCCCCGGGGCCTGTTCGGGGTCTGGATCCGCGTCCGGAACTACTTCAGGGCCTGGCCCTTCTCGTACTGAGCCGCCGGCCGTCCCGGGCGCGGGACGCCGGGAACCGCGCCGGACACCCCCCCACGGCGCCGTTCCTGCCCTACGATGGCGATGGTCGTACGCAGCCGCCGGCATCCCGCCGGCGGTGGGAGAGGCGACACCGGAGGACCCCTTGAACCGACCCACCCGATGGCGGCGCACGGCCGGCGTGCTCGGCGCCGTCGCGATCCTGACCGCGGCCTGCGGTGCCGAGGAGGCCGCCGAGGAGGCGGCTCCCGCCCCGGCCCCCGAGGCCGAGGAGGCCGCCCCCGAGGACACCGGCCCCGTCTACGACGTCGGCGTCACCGAGGAGGCCTGCGAGAACCCGGCCGGCGGCGTATCGAACGCCGGCAACGGCTGCATCTACCTCGGCATCCTGTCGGACCTGACCGAGGGCCCGTTCGCGGCGCTCGGCGTGGTCGTCCAGCAGGGCCAGCAGGACTTCTGGGCCCGCGTGAACGGGGACGGCGGCGTCGCCGGCTTCGACGTCGACATCGACACCTACACGCGGGACACCAAGTACAACCCGCAGGACCACGCCCAGGCCTACCGTCAGATCGAGCCGAACATCCTCGCGCTGGCGCAGAGCCTCGGCACGCCGACCACCGAGGCGATCCTCGACTCGATGGACGCCGACGACGTCATCGCGGCGCCGGCCGGTTGGTGGTCCGGGTTCAACTTCCCGGAGACCTCGAAGGGCCTCGTCCTCGCCTCGGGCTACTCGTACTGCCTCGAGTCGATGATCGGTCTGGACTGGTTCACCGCGAACGGCCCGCGTCCGATCGGGACCGTCGGCGCCGTCGGGTACCCGGGTGACTACGGCGGCGACGTCGCCGCGGGCGCCGAGAAGTGGGCGGCCGCGAACGGCGTGCCGTTCGGCGGGTTCATCCCGACCGGCCCGAACTTCCTCGTCGGCAGCCAGGACGCCGCCGTCGGCGCGATCCTCGAGTCGACCGCGGACATCTTCGTGCTCGGCGTCGGCCCGGCGGAGACCGCCGAGATCGTCGGCAAGGTCGCGGCGGCGCAGGCGGCCGCCGGACAGCAGCTCGGCTCGAAGCTCTTCCTCGGTGCGGGCCCGACGTGGAACCCGCTGCTGATGCAGAGCCCGGCCGCGCCGGCGCTGGTCGGCCTGTACCTGAACGTCTCGCCGTGGGAGGACTACACGGGCGAGTCGGCGGGTCACGCGGCGATGCGTGAGGCGTTCGGCGACACGGCACCCGTCAACCAGGGCTACTCGGCCGGCTGGACGTGGCAGTACCCGATCCTCGCGGCGCTCCGTGCCGCGGCGGACGCCGGGGACCTGACCCGCGCCGGCCTGCGCTCGGTCGTCGACGGGCTGACCGTCGACTACGAGGGCATCCTGCCCACCACGGACATGGGCGGCGACCCGAACGTCAACGTCACCCGCACCGCGGTCATCGGGAAGCCGGACGCCGAGCAGGCGAACGGACTCCTGACGATCGCCCGCGGCGTGACCGGCGCGACGGCCGACGCCTACGAGTACACGGCGGCCTGCAGCAGCGCGGGCTGAGCCGCACGTACGACGCGCTGGGGGCGGCCTCCGGGCCGCCCCCAGTCGCGTCCGGGCGCGGTCCGGGGCCACCGCGCAGGGGCCCCGTCGGGGCCCGGCCGTACCCTCGCCGCCGCGCGTCCCCGCCGGGCGCCCCCGCTCGGCGTCCCTGTCGGGCGCCCCCGTCGAGCCACCGCCGCAGGAGCACCGTGACCCCCTTGCCCCCACCGCCCTCGCCACCCGCCGCCTCCGGCGGCGGCTCGCCGGACGCGGCCGAGGTCCGGAACTGGGCCGTCGTGGCGCACGTGTCGGGGCTGGTGGTCGGGCTCGTCGCCTCGCCCGGGCTCGCGTTCCTCGGGCCGCTGGTCGTGCACCTCCTGCGCCGCGACCGCGACCCCTTCTCGGCCGGCCACGCGCGCGCGGCCCTCAACTTCCAGCTGACCGTGCTGGCCGCCTCGATCGCGCTGGTGGTCCTCGCCGTCCCCCTGGTGCTGGTCGGCGTCCTGACCCTCGGCCTCGGGTTCGTCGCGCTGGCCGTGGTGCTGGTCGTCGCGTTCGTGCTGTGGGTGGTCGTCCCGGTCCTCGGCGCCCTCGCCGCGAACCGCGGCGACGCCTACGACCCGCCGCTGACCGTGACGTTCGTCCGCGGGGCATGACGAACGTCTCGCCCCTGCTCGAGGGCCTGAACGAGGCCCAGCGCCGCGCCGTCGAGACCGTCGACGGCCCGGTCCTCGTCGTCGCGGGGGCGGGGTCGGGCAAGACCCGGGTCCTGACGCACCGGCTCGCGCACCTGATCGGCCACCACGGCGTCCCGCCCGAGCGGCTGATGGCGATCACCTTCACGAACAAGGCCGCCGACGAGATGGCCGCCCGCGTCGAGGGCCTGGTCGGCGGCCGGCACGCCGGTCGGGCCTGGGTCACGACGTTCCACAAGACCGGCGTCCGGATCCTGCGGCGCGAGGCCGCGGCGCTCGGCCTGCGCGGGTCGTTCACCATCTACGACGGGCAGGACGCGCAGCGCATCATCGCCCGGCTCGCGAAGGACGCCGGGGTCGACGAGAAGCGCCTGCCGCCGCGCGCCATCGCCCACGCCATCAGCCGGGCGAAGGACGAGCTGGTCGGGCCCGACGAGTTCCGCGAGCGGGCGTCGGGCTGGCCCGACGAGGTCGTCGCCGACCTGTACGCCGGCTACCAGGCGGCGCTGCGACGCGCGCAGGCGCTGGACCTCGACGACCTCATCGTCCGGACGGTCGAGCTGCTCCGCGACCACCCCGAGGTCCGCGACCGCTGGCAGGAGCGGTTCACCCACCTGCTGGTCGACGAGTACCAGGACACGAACCGCGCGCAGTACCACCTGGTCCAGCTGCTCGCGGCGCGGCACCGCAACCTCATGGTCGTCGGCGACCCCGACCAGGGCGTCTACTCGTTCCGCGGTGCGACCATCCGCAACATCCTCGACTTCGAGGCCGACCATCCCGACGCGACGGTCATCCCGCTGACGCGGAACTACCGCTCGTCCGCGACGATCCTGGCCGCGGCGAACGCGGTCATCGCGAACAACCGGGCCCGGACCCCGAAGGACCTCTGGACCGAGGCGGGGGAGGGTCCGCAGCTGGTCGTCCACCACGTCGCCGACGAGCAGGACGAGGCCATGGTCGTCGTCCGCGCCGTCGAGGACCACGTCCGCGGCGGCGGGTCCCTCTCGGACGTCGCGGTGTTCTACCGGACCAACGCGCAGTCCCGGGCGCTCGAGGACGCGCTGATGCGCGTCTCGGTCCCGTACCGGGTCGTGGGCGGCGTCCGCTTCTACGAGCGCCGCGAGGTGAAGGACGTCCTCGCGTACCTCAACCTGATCGCGAACCCGGACGACGACGTCGCGTTCCTCCGCGTCGTCAACGTCCCGCGCCGCGGCGTGGGCGACCGCAGCGTCGCGGCCCTTCAGGCCCACGCGCGGGCGGCGGGGACCTCGCTGATGGCCGCGGCCCGTGAGGCCGAGCGGGTCGCGGGGCTCGGCGGCCGTGCGGTCGGCGCCGTCGCGTCCTTCGTCGCGCTCCTCGACGTGCTGCGCACCGAGCTGCTCGCCGGCGTCCGCGTCGCCGACCTCGTCGAGCGCGTCTGGGACCGGTCCGGCTACCTCCGCGAGCTGCAGGCCGACGGCAGCGTCGAGGCGCTGGCCCGCGAGGAGAACGTCCGCGAGCTCCGGACGGTGGCGCAGGGGGTCGCGGCCGCGGACCCCGACGCGCCGGACGCGGGTGAGGACGGGCTGCGCGCCTTCCTCGACGCCGTCGCGCTCGTGAACGACCAGGACCAGCTGGAGGGGGCCGAGGGCGCCGTCACGCTGATGACGCTGCACACGGCGAAGGGCCTCGAGTTCCCGCTGGTGCTGATGACCGGTATGGAGGACGGCGTGTTCCCGCACGTCCGGTCGCTCGGCGACCCGGCCGAGCTCGAGGAGGAGCGCCGCCTCTGCTACGTCGGGATGACCCGCGCCGAGGAGCGGCTGGTGCTGACGCACGCCGACCGGCGCGGGCTCTGGGGCGGGGTCGCGTACAACCCCCCGTCGCGGTTCCTCGACGAGATCCCGCCGGAGCTCGTCGAGCGGCGCGGCGCGGTCGGGGTCGGCGGCGGCTGGGGCGGTGGGGTCTCCGCCGGCGGGTCGTCGCGCGGCGCCCTCCGCCGGTCCCAGCGGTCGGCGGACGACGAGCCGGACGACGGCGTCGGGTTCCGGCGGGGCGACGCCGTCCTCCACCCCCGGTTCGGGCGGGGTCGGGTCGTCGCGGTCGAGCCCGCCGGCGACGACCACGAGGTCAGCGTCGAGTTCGAGGAGGCTGGGATCAAGCACCTCCTGCTCGCGTACGCCGCACTCGTGCGGGTCGACGCGTGAGCGCCGCCGGCGGACCCGGCGACGGCGCCGCCGTGACGGTGCGGGGGCCGACGTCGGTCTCGGTCGTCCGCGTCCTCGCCGTCCCGCGCCAGCGCCTCTTCGACCTGGTCGCCGATCCCGCGCTTCACCCGCGCATCGACGGGTCCGGCACGCTCCGCGGGGTGCTGCGCGGGCCGGTCCGGCTGGGTCCCGGCGCGCGGTTCGGCATGGGGATGCGCATGGGGCTGCCCTACCGCGTCACGAACCGCGTCGTCGAGTTCGAGGAGGGCCGCCGCATCGCGTGGGCGCACCTCAGCGGCAACGTCTGGCGCTGGGAGTTCGCCGACGTCGCGGTGGAGGGTGCCGCGTCGACAGCGACGGAGGTCACCGAGACCTTCGACTGGGGCCGCTCGCGCCTGCGGTGGGCGGCGCGCCGCGTCGCGGCCGCGAACGCGGCGGCGATGGCCCGCAGCATCGAGCGGCTGGGGGGACTCGCCGTCGGCGCCGCCTGACGGCGACGTCAGCCGCCGGCGCAGCCCGGTACGACGGCGTCCGGCAGCGGGTCCTGGGCCGGCAGCCGCACCGTCGGGTCCACGTAGCCGATGCCGGCCACCGCCAGGGTCGGCGCCGCCGGCAGCGACGGCGTCCCGCCGAGTCCGCGCCCGGTGACGGCCCAGACGCGGCCGTCGGGGTGCTCGAGCCGGTTCGTCGCCGGGCAGTGGACGGTGCCGGCCGGGGCCTCGAACGCGCGGAGCCGCCCGCCGACCGCGACCAGCAGCAGGTCGGTCGAGGGGTCGGCCTCGGCGTCGGGCAGTCCGGCCACGGCGCCGACCGCGACCCAGGGCGGTCCGGGGGCCTCGTCCGCGCGGCCCAGCAGCAGGGCGCCGGCGGCGAGGACCACCGCGCCGGCGGCGAGGGCCCCGAGGACCCACTGGAGCCCGAGGGGTGCGCGCAGCACGATCTTCCGGGCCCGGCGGGCCGCGCGCTCCGGGAGGTACCCGCGCGGACCGAACTCGGGCCGCGCGGCGTCGGACTCGGGAGCCGTGGCCATGCGGCGACGCTACCGGCGTGCCGCGCCGCGCCTCCGGTCGGGCCGGTCCGGCCCGGCGACTAGCCTCCCGCCGTCCCGACGAGTCCGACGTCCCCCGACGTCCCCGACGAGGAGGCCGCGTGCCGATCCGCGTTATCGTCGCGAAGGTCGGCCTCGACGGCCACGACCGCGGGGCCAAGGTCGTCGCCCGGGCGATGCGCGACGCCGGGATGGAGGTCGTCTACACCGGCCTCCACCAGACGCCCGAGCAGGTGGTCGCGGCGGCTCTCCAGGAGGACGCGCGCGCGATCGGGCTGTCGGTCCACTCGGGCGCGCACCTCACCCTCCTCCCCCGCGTCATCGAGCTGCTCCGCGCCGAGGGCGCCGACGACGTGGTGGTCTTCGGTGGCGGCGTGATCCCCGACGTCGACGCGGCGGCGCTGCGCGACGCGGGCGTCGCCGAGGTCTTCACCCCCGGCACTCCGATGGACCGCATCGTCGCCTGGGTGCGCGAGCACGTCCCCGAGCGCGTCTGACCCGCCCCGCACGGCCCGGGCCCCCCGCCCCGGCCCCCGACCGCGAACGGAGCCCCGCATGGACCTCGTCGAGTTCCAGGGCAAGCAGCTCTTCGCCCGCAACGGCGTCCCCGTCCCCCCGCCCGGCGCGGTCTGCCGGACCGTGGACGAGGCCGTCGCCGCCGCCGAGCGCCTGCTCGCCGACGCCGGCGCGGTCGTCGTCAAGGCCCAGGTGAAGGTCGGCGGCCGCGGCAAGGCCGGCGGCGTCCGCCTCGCACGGGACGTCGCCGAGGCCCGCGCGGCGGCCGAGGCGATCCTCGGGCTCGACATCAAGGGCCACGTCGTGCGGGTCCTGCTCGTCGAGCCGGCCTCCGACATCGCCGAGGAGTACTACCTCTCGGTGATGCACGACCGCGTCGGGAAGGGCGACCTCATCATCTGCTCGCGGCAGGGCGGGGTCGACATCGAGGAGGTCAACCGCACCGACCCGGGCGCGGTCGTGAAGCGCCAGGTGCTGCCGTCCGAGCGGGTCGACGGTCTGCCCCGGTCGATCGCCGACGAGGTCATGGCCGCCGCCGGCATCCCGGCCGAGGTCCGCGACCGCGCGGCAGAGCTGCTCGTCGCCCTGTTCGGCGCCTACCTGGCCGAGGACGCGACGCTCGCCGAGATCAACCCGCTCATCCGGACGGCGGACGACCGGGTCATCGCGCTGGACGCCAAGGTCAGCCTGGACGGGAACGCCGCGTTCCGGCACGGCGAGCACGCCGAGTGGGACGCCGAGGGGCTCGAGGTCCAGGACCCGCTCGAGGCCCGCGCCCGGGCCGAGGGCCTGCAGTACGTGCGGCTCGACGGACACGTCGGCGTGCTCGGCAACGGCGCCGGGCTGGTGATGGCGACGCTCGACGTCGTGGCGCAGCACGGGGGCCGGGCCGCGAACTTCCTCGACGTCGGCGGCGGTGCGTCGGCCGGGTCGATGACCACGGCGCTGTCGCTGGTGCTCTCCGACCCCCAGGTCCGGAGCGTCCTGATCAACATCTTCGGTGGCATCACCCGCGGCGAGGAGGTCGCCCGCGGCGTCCTCGGCGCGGTCGAGCGGCTCGGGGAGTTCCCCCAGCGGCTCGTGGTCCGGCTGGACGGCACCAACGCCGAGGAGGGCCGGCGGATCCTCGCCGAGGCGGCGCACCCGAGCGTCGTCACGGCCCCGACGATGCAGGAGGCCGCGGCGCTGGCCGTCCGGCTCGCAGAGGAGGCGGCATGAGCATCTTCATCGACGAGGACACCCGCGTCGTCGTCCAGGGGATCGGCGCGCAGGGCACCTTCCACGCCGCGCGGAACCGGGCCTACGGCACGCAGGTCGTCGCCGGCGTGCACCCGCGCCGTGGCGGCGAGCGGTGGGACGAGCTCGACGCCCCGATCTTCGCCACGGTCGCCGAGGCGGTCCAGGCGACCGGTGCGGACACCTCGATGGTGATGGTCCCGGCGCCGTTCACGCGGGACGCGATCCTCGAGGCGTTCCGCGCCGGGGTCCGCACGATCGTCGCGATCACCGAGGGCGTGCCGGTCCACGACATGACGGTCGTGTACGACGAGGTGGTGCGGCGCGGCGGCGCCCGGCTCATCGGTCCCAACTGCCCCGGGCTGATCAGCCCCGGACGGGCGAACGTCGGGATCATCCCGGGCGACATCACCATGCCCGGCACGGTCGGGCTGGTCAGCCGGTCCGGCACGCTGACCTACCAGATCATGCACGAGCTGGCGCAGGCCGGGATCGGCATCTCGACCTGCGTGGGCATCGGCGGCGACCCGATCGTCGGGACCCAGTTCCTCGACGTCATCCAGGCCTTCGCGGCCGACCCCGGCACCGAGGCCATCGCGTTCGTCGGCGAGATCGGCGGCGGCGAGGAGCAGCGGGCCGGCGAGTGGATCAGGGCCAACATCCCCGACACGCCCGTCGTCGGGTACATCGCCGGGTTCGAGGCGCCGCCGGGTCGTCAGATGGGGCACGCCGGTGCGATCGTCCGCGAGGGCGGGCCGGGCGGCGAGTCCGCGGCCGAGAAGCAGGCGATCCTCGGGGCGATGGGCATCCCGGTCGCGAGCAACCCCTCCGAGGCGGCCCGCCTGATGATCGAGCGCCTCGGGCGCTGAGCGGCGGAGGCCCGCAGCGGAACCCTGTTCCACTCCGGAACACGGCGACCCCGACCAGAGGTCGGGGTCGCCGCATGCCGGGACGCGCGGGGCACGGCGTCGACCGGCACGGGAGGCGGCGCTGCAGTCGCCGCGGCTCCCACCGACGGCGCCCCGATGGGGGTCAGGACCCGTCGACGGCGGCGTGAGCCGCCGGTGCCGCGAGCAGGGGCAGCCCGCGACGGCGGGCATCATCCGCCCCTCGCCGCGGGAGCGTCCATGAACGCGCGCTCAACGCGCGGCGCGCGCGTCCGGCGCTCGCACCGGGGCCTCAGCGGCCCCCGGACGGGCGTTACCGGCGTGAAACGCGGGTGACACGGCCGGGAGACCTCCTCGGTCCAGCATCCTGCCTCCGCCGGACGTCGCCGCCAGGGGGACGCCACGGTCGGCCGGAGGGCCGACCGACCGGCGCCGAGCGCAGGAGGAGCGCGTGAAGCTCGTCACCGCAATCATCAAGCCCCACAAGCTCGACGCGGTGAAGGAGGCCCTGCAGGCCGCCGGGATCGCCGGCCTGACGGTCTCCGAGGTCCGCGGTTACGGCCGCCAGCGCGGGCACACCGAGATCTACCGCGGTGCGGAGTACACGGTGGAGTTCGTCCCGAAGGTCCGTCTCGAGGTGCTGGCGGCCGAGGGGGCGGTCGACGCCGTCATCGAGGCCGTGGTCGGCGCCGCGCGGTCGGGCGAGGTCGGGGACGGCAAGGTCTGGGTCACGCCCGTCGAGCGGGTGCTGCGCATCCGCACCGGTGAGACCGACGACGAGGCCATCTGACACCCGCCGGTCCGGGCGGCGCACCCGCGGAGGTCGCCGCCCGGCTCCGGTCGGACGCGGCCGCGCTCGCGCGCGGCGGTCCCGAGCCGGGGGCGGCGTGGTGCCGCGCCTGGACGGAGCGGGTCGACGTCGCCCTCGGCGACCTGCTCGTCGCGGCCGGCGGTGAGGGGCGTCCGGTCGGCGTCGTCGCGGTCGGTGGGTACGGCCGGCGGGAGCTCTGCCCCGCCTCCGACGTCGACCTGCTCGTGCTGCACGACGGGCTCGGCACGGACGAGCTCGAGCGCGTCGTGCGCGGCGTCGTCTACCCGCTCTGGGACGCCGGTCTGACCGTCGGATACGCGGTCCGCTCGCGTCGTGAGGCCGCGTCCGCCGCGGCCGACGAGCTCGACGACGCGACCGCGGCGCTCGACGCCCGCACGGTGGTCGGCGATCCGGGACTCGCGTCGCAGCTCCGGACCGAGGTCGCGCGCCGCGTGCGGCGCCGGCCGGCGCCGTTCCTCGAGCGGCTCGCGGCCGCCGACGCGTCGCGCCACGCCGCCGCGGCCGACGCGACCGAGGCGGTCGAGCCCGACCTGAAGCTCGGGACCGGCGGGCTGCGCGACCTCCAGTCCCTGCGGTGGCTCGGCGCGGCCCTCGTCGGGCTGCCCGGGCTCGACGGGCTGGTGCCGGCGGGGTTCCTCGCCGCCGCCGACCTGACGCGGCTGCGCGGCGCCGCTGAGCGGCTGCTCGCGGCCCGCGTCGTGCTGCACCTCGTGGCCGCGGCGCGGGCCGGACGGGCCGACGCGCCGGCCCGCGTCCCGACCCGCGGCGACGTGCTGCGGCTGGACCTGCAGGAGGAGGTCGCGGCCCGGCTGGGGCTGACCGACCGCGACGCGCACGAGCTGGCCCCGCACGTGCTGCTGCGCGGCCTGGCCCTCGACGCCCGCGTCGTGGCCCACGCCCACGCACGGGCCTGGACGCTGGCGCGGGCCGACCTCGCGCGCGGTGCGCGTCGGCGGACGCGGCCCGTCGAGCGGACCGTCGCCGGACTCGAGGTCGCCGACGGCGCGGTCCGCCTGCCGCCGGAGGCCGACGCGGCCGCGCCGGACCTGCCGGTCCGGCTGCTCGAGGCGCTGGTCACGACCGGTGCCGTGCTGGACCGCCGCACCGCCGGGCGCCTCCGCGCCCTCGCCGACGCGCCGTCCGTCGCCTGGGACCCCGCGGTCGACGGAGGGGCGGCGTTCCGGCGGGCCCTCTGGGCGGGGGAGGCGGCCCTGCCGGCCTTCGCCGAGCTCGACGACGCGGGCGTCGTCTCGGTGGTGCTGCCCGAGTGGGAGCCGGTCCGCGGTCGGACCCAGCGCAACCCCTACCACCGCTCCACCGTCGACCGACACGGCTGGCACGCGGCGGCCGAACTGGCCGAGCTGGTCCGCCGCGAGCCCTGGGCCGCCGAGGCGCTCGAGCGGGTCGGCGACCGCGACGCGCTGATCCTCGCCGCCCTGCTCCACGACGTCGGGAAGGGGTACGGCGAGCCCCACAGCGAGACCGGGGCCGCGCCGGCGGGGGCGCTCGCCGCGCGGCTCGGCGCCGGGCCGGCGACCCGGGCCGAGGTCGAGCGTCTGGTCCGACTGCACCTCCTGCTGCCCGACACGGCCCGGCGCCGCGACCTCGCCGACCCCGCGGTCGCCGCCGAGGTCGCCGCCGCCGTGGGCGACCCCCGTAGGCTGGCGGCGCTCCACCTCCTCGCGGCCGCCGACGGCCGGGCCACCGGCCCGACGGCGTGGAGCGGCTGGACCGCCGCGCTGGTCGACACGCTCGTGAGGAGGGTCGCCGCCGTGCTGGACGCCGACGCGCCGGACGTGCTGGGGGACGAGGCGGCCGCGACCGCCCGCGAGGCCCAGCGCCTCGCGCCCGACCTCGGCTGCGACCCGGCGGTCGTCCGGGCCCACCTCGCCCAGCTGCCCGCGCGGTACGCCGCGGCGGTCCCGCCCCGCGCGGTCGTCCGCCACGCGCTGATGGCCGCGGCGCCGCCGGAGGCCGGCGGGTTCCTCACCCGCGTCACCCCGGGCAGCGACGACGGCGTCGACGAGCTCGACGTCGTGGCCAGCGACGCGCCGGGCCGGTTCGCGCGGGTCGCCGGCGTGCTGGCGCTCCACGGCGGCTCGGTCCTGGCCGCCGACGCGTTCGCGCGGACCGACGGCCTGCTCGTCGACACGTTCCGCGTCCAGCGCCCCGACGGCGCCACGCGGTCGTGGTGGGTCCGCGTCGAGGGGGACCTCGCCGACGCCGCCGAGGGTCGGCTCGCCGTCCGGGCCCGCGTGGCGCGCAAGGCCCGGGCCGAGGCCGACCGGGTCGCGCGCCTGCCCGCCGTCGCGACCGAGGTCACCTGGGCGCCGGACCCGGCGGGCGGCGGCACGCTCGTCGAGGTCCGGACGCTCGACCGGCTCGGCGTGCTGCACGCCATCACCGACGCGATCGCCGAGCTGCGGCTCGACATCGCGGTCGCGCGCATCCAGACGCTCGGCCACGAGGTCGTCGACGCCTTCACGCTGCGCGACCCGGCCGGCGGCGTGCTCGACGAGGACCGCTGTCGCGAGCTCGAGCTCGCCGTCGGCTGGGCCCTCGGGTCGCTCGGCGCGGCCGGCGCCTGAGGGTGACCCCCCGCACCGCGCTCGGCGTCGCGCTCGGCGGTGCCGTCGGGACCGCGCTCCGGCTGGCCGCGGCGGCGCCGCTGCCGCTCGCGCTGGCGGGGCTCGGGCCGTGGCGCCTCCTCGCGGTGAACGTCGGCGGCGCGTTCGCCCTCGGGGCGCTCGCTGCGCTCGCCGCACGGCGGCCACGGCTCCGCGGGGCGCTGCCCGTCCTCGCGACGGGGCTGCTCGGGGGGCTGACGACGTTCTCGAGCATGGTCGTCGCGGCCGGCCGCCTGGGCCACGACCTCGGCCTCGTCGCGCCCGGCACCGCGCGGATGACGGGTGCGGGACTGGGCCTCGCCGCCGCCTACCTCGTCGGCAGCCTCGCCGCGGGCGTCGCCGCGCTGCGCGCCGGACGTCTCGTCGCCGGCCGGCGGGCGGCCGGGTGAGCGCCGCCGCGGTCACCCTGACGCTGCTGGCCGGCGCGCTCGGCGCGGTGGTGCGGGCCGCCGTTGTCGCCGCGCTGCCCCGCACGGGGACCGGGCTCGTGAACGTCGTGGGGACGCTGGCGCTCGCGGCGTGCTGGGCGCTGACGGGGGCCGGCAGGCTCGCGCCGGGCGTCGCCGCCGTCGTCGGGCTCGGGTTCGCCGGTGCGCTGACGACCTTCTCGGGCTGGGTCGCCCGGGTCGACGACGGACTCGCCGAGGCCCCGGTCCGGACGCTCGCCGGCGAGGTCCTGCTGCCGCTCGCCGTCGGGGTCGCGGTGACCGTCGCCGCGTTCGTGGCGCTCGGCTGAGGAGGCCGCCGGATCGGGCCCGTCGCGCCGAGCCCGCCCGGGTCCGCGCCGCCCCGGGTCGGGGCACGCCTCGGCCCTAGACTGCGTCCGTCGACCCGTGCGGTCGCTCCAGTCCCCCCGGGAGGTCCCCTCCGCCATGTCCGACACCGCCCTGCCCGTCCCGCCGACGGTCCGGCCCCCCGCGGGTCGGCTCGGCGTCCTCTGCGTCGGCCTCGGGGCCGTCTCGACGACGCTGATCGCCGGGGTCGAGCTGATCCGGCGGGGGCTCGGGGAACCGGTCGGGTCGCTGACGCAGCTCGGGACGGTCCGGCTGGGTCGCCGCACCGAGGGCCGCGCGCCGCTGATCCGCGACCTCGTGCCGCTGGCCGGTCTGGACGACCTGGTGTTCGGGGCCTGGGACGTGTTCCCCGACGACGCGTACGTCGCGGCGGCCAAGGCGGGGGTCCTCGAGGTCGAGCGGCACCTCGAGCCGGTCGCGGACGCGCTGCGCGCCGTCCGACCGATGCCGGCGGCGTTCGATCCCGCCTACGTGAAGCGGCTCGACGCGACGCACACCAAGGGCGCGCTGTCCCGGCGGGCCATGCTCGAGGCGATCCGCGACGACATCCGGGCCTTCCGCGAGGAGCACGGCTGCGACCGGCTCGTGATGATCTGGTGCGGCTCGACCGAGGTCTACATCGACCCGGGGCCGGCCCACGCCGACCGTGCGGCGCTCGACGCGGCGATCGACGCCGACGACCCGGCCATCAGCCCTTCGATGCTGTACGCCTACGCGGCGCTGCTCGAGGGCGTGCCGTACGCGAACGGCGCGCCGAACCTGACGGTCGACGCGCCGGCGCTGCGCGACCTCGCCTCCGAGCTCGGCGTCCCGATCTGCGGCAAGGACTTCAAGACCGGGCAGACGATGGTCAAGACCGCGCTGGCCCCGATGTTCAAGGCCCGCATGCTCGGCATGGAGGGCTGGTACTCGACGAACATCCTCGGGAACCGCGACGGCGAGGTCCTCGACGACCCCGAGTCGTTCAAGTCGAAGGAGCACTCGAAGCTGGGCGTCCTCGACACGATCCTCCAGCCCGAGCTGTACCCCGGGCTGTACGGCGACATCGACCACGTCGTCCGCATCAACTACTACCCGCCCCGCGGCGACAACAAGGAGGGGTGGGACAACATCGACTTCTTCGGCTGGCTCGGCTACCCGATGCAGCTGAAGGTCAACTTCCTCTGCCGCGACTCGATCCTCGCCGCGCCGCTCGCGCTGGACCTCGTGCTGTTCCTCGACCTGGCGCAGCGCGCCGGCATGGGCGGCATCCAGGAGTGGCTGTCGTTCTACTTCAAGTCGCCCCAGGTCGCCCCGGGCCTGTACCCCGAGCACGACCTGTTCATCCAGCTGACCAAGCTGAAGAACACGCTGCGGTGGCTCGCGGGCGAGGAGCAGATCACGCACCTCGGCGTCGAGTACTACGGCGAGGACCTCGCCGCCCGCGGCTGACCGACGTGCCCGCGCCCGAGGTGGTCGTGCTGCACCACCTGCTGGGCGTGACGCCCGGGGTCCGGGCGTTCGCGGACCGCGTCCGTGCCCTCGGGGTCGGGGTGCGGGTGCCGGACCTGCTCGACGGGGTCGTCCACGCCGGGATGGCCCCCGCCGCGGCGCACCTCGAGGCGCTCGGCATGGACGTCGTCGTCGCCCGTGCGGAGGCGGCGCTGGCGGACCTCGCCCCGGGCGCGGTGCTCGTCGGCCTCTCGCTCGGCGCCGTGCCCGCGCAGCGGACCGCGCAGCTCCGCGGGGACTGCGCGGGGGTCGTCCTCGTCGGCGCCTGCCTGCCGTCGGACGCGTTCGGCCCGGTCTGGCCGAGCGGGACGCCGGTACGCGTCCACGCCGCGGTCGACGACCCGGTGTTCCGCGACGAGGGGGACCGGGACGCGGCCGAGGCGCTCGTCGCCGCGGTGCCCGGCGCGCGCCTGCGGCTGCATCCGGGGTCCGGGCACCTGCTGACCGAGCAGGGGTCGCCCGACCTCGACGACGCCGTCGTGGCGGCGGTGCTCGACGACGTCGCCGAGCTGCTGGGGCCCGCGGCTGTTGTCGTAGACCGGGACCTTCGCGAGCAGGCCCAGGAGCACCAGGTCGAACGCCGCCGCGAGGCCGATCAGCAGCCACGCGCTCGTCGTGTCCACCCGTGTCACGATCAGCGCGACCCAGCCGTGCGCGAACCCCGCGGCCGCGATCAGGCCCACGGCGACCGGGACCGGGAGTCCCAGGCGGACGAGACGGTGGCTCGTGTGGTCACGACCGCCCTGGAACGGGCTGATCCCGTGCCGGATGCGGGCGGCCACCACCAGCGTCGTGTCGAGGACCGGCACGGTCAGCACGAGGATCGGCACGGCCGCGCCGGCCAGCAGGCTGTCGAACTCGATGAGCAGGCCGAGCGCGGCCAGCATCACCCCGAGGAACAGGCTGCCGGCGTCGCCCATGTAGATGCGCGCCGGGGGGCGGTTGTCCCGGAGGAACCCGGCGGCCCCGCCGGCCAGCGCCGCGGCCAGCGCCCCGACGAGGACCTGACCCTCGATGAGCGCCAGCACCGCGAACCAGGCGGCCGCGATCGTCGCCGTCGAGCCCGAGAGGGCGTCCATGTTGTCGAGCAGGTTCAGCGCGTTGGTGATGCCGACGACCCAGACGACGGTGACCGCGAGGTCGACCGCGGTCGAGCCCGGGACGTCGGCCCGGATGCCGAGGCCCCACAGGCCGAGGGCCGCCGCCAGCTGGGCCCCGAACCGGATCGCGACCGGCAGACCGCGCAGGTCGTCGAGCAGTCCGACGACGGCCATGCCGACGCCGACGCCGAGGAGTCCGGCCAGCGTCGTCAGCGCCCGCGGGTCGGGCCGCAGCAGCGCCGCCGCGCCGATCGTCAGCGCGACCGCGAGCACGATCGCGACGCCGCCGAGGTACGGGGTCGGCGTGCGGTGCGACTTGTGGGCGCCGGGGCGGTCCAGCACCCCGAGGCGGACCGCCGCCGCGATCGCCACGGGCGTCAGCACCAGCGAGACGAGCGCGGCGGCGCCGAAGGCCAGCACGGCGTCGAGGACGGACCGCGCGGTGGGGGACATGCGACGACGCTAGCGCGCCGGGTCGGCGAGACCGCGGTGCAGGGCCGTCACGCGGTCGGCCAGCGCCGGCAGGCCGAACGCGGCCCGCGCGTGCGTCCGCGCGGCCGCGCCCATCGCCTCGAGCCGCGCCGGATCGGCGAGCAGCTCCCGGACGGCCGACGCGACGGCCTCGACCTCGGTGGCGACGACGCGGCCCGTCCGACCGTCGAGGACCACCTCGGCCGTGCTCCCTACGTCGGTCGTCACGCAGGCGCGGCCGGCCATCGCGGCCTCGATGAGCGTCAGCGGCATGCCCTCGTTGTCGGACGTCAGCACGACGAGGTCGGCGGCGGCGAGCACGTCGTCGACGTCGCGGCGCCAGCCGAGCAGCCGCACGTCCGCCGGTCCCGCGGCCGCGGAGGTCGCGACCCCGTCGCGCAGCTCGCCGTCCCCGGCGACGACGAACACCGTCCCCGGGAGGTCCGCGGCCACGAGGTGCGCGGCGGCGACGAACCGGTCGGGCCGCTTCACCGCCGTGAGGCGACCGACGAACGCCACGACGGCGGCGTCGGCGGGCAGGCCGAGGGCGATCCTGGCCTCGGCACGGTCGCTGCGCGCCGGCTCCGGCACCCCCGGTGGCAGCAGCTCGTACTGCTCGGCACGGCCGACGCCGACGGCGAGCAGGTCGTCGCGGACGCGCGCGCCGACGGCGAGGAGCCGGTCCGTGCGGCGCGCGAGCCGCCGCTCGATCGCGGTGAATGCGGCCGTGACGGGTCGCGGGAAGTAGCCGTGCAGCGTGTGGCCGTGGTAGGTGTGGACGACGTGCGGCACCCGGGCCCGGCGCGCCGCGAGGCGCCCGAGCAGCCCCGCCTTCGCCGTGTGTGTCTGCACCACGTCGGGCGCGAGCCGCCGCAGCTCGCGGGTCAGCCGCCGCAGCGTCCGGACGTCGGCCACCGGGTCGATCGCGCGGCCGAACGAGGGGACGCGGCGGACGCGGGCGTCGTCGACGCCGCGGAGGCGGAGCCAGTCCTCCTCCCCGGGTCCGACCTCGCCGGTGATGACGGTCTGCTCGACGAGCGCCGGGTCGACGGCGCCGAGCAGGCCCTCGAGGATGCGGGCGGGACCCCCCACGTTCATCCGCGCGATCACGTGGGTCACCCGGACCGGACGCTCGGCGCGGACCCGCGTCGACGCGGCCGGATCCCACAGGGCGCGGTACTCGAGCCGGGCCCGCGCGAGGCCGTGGTGCGCGAGGACGCGGTCCCGCGCCCGCGTCCCCAGCGCGGCGCGGTCCGCCGCGGGCAGCATCGCCAGCGCCGCGATGGCCCCGGCCAGCGCGTCCGGGTCCGACGGCGGCACGACCCCGCCGGCGTCCCCGACGACCCGCCGGCAGTCGCCGACGTCGGTCACGACCGCGGGGAGCCCGCTGGCCATCGCCTCGAGGAGCGCGTTCGGGATGCCCTCGGTGGTCGAGCTGAGGGCGAGCAGGTCGGCGCCCCGCAGCAGGCGGGCGACGTCCTCGCGGCCGCCCAGCGCGAGCACCCCCTGCTCGGGCGCGGCGAAGCGCTCGGTCCCGGTCCCGACGAGGACCGCGACCACCTCGGGACGAGCGCGGCGGACGCGGCGGATCGCCTCGAGCAGCGTCGGGTGGTCCTTCTGCGGATGCGCCCGCGCGACGGCGATGACGACGACCGCGTCGGGCGCGACGCCGAGCTCCGTGCGGACCTCGGCCCGGTCGCGCTCGTCGGGACGGAACGCGTCGGTGTCGCAGCCGTTCTCGAGCAGGACCCACCGCCGCGGCCGGTACCCGAGGTCGGCGTGGTGCTCGAGCCCGATGCGGCTGTTGATCGCGACGGAGTCGGGGACCCGCGAGGCCAGCGCCAGGACGCGGACGGCGACCCGGGTGTGCCAGGGCAGGCCCTCGAGCGTGTGGAGCGAGCCCTGCAGGAACCAGACGGTGCGGGTCCCGCGGCGCCGCAGCCCGGGTGCGGCGAGGAGCACGAGCAGGCAGGCGTGGTACATCCAGCCGACGACGAGCTCGGGTGCGAGCTCGCGGGCGAGCGCACGCACTCCCCGGACCCCGCGCACGAGGTCGCGGCCCGGCCGCATCCCGAGGTCCCGGACCTCGACGCCGCGCTCGCGGAGCACGTCGGCGAACATCCCGCCGGGCGCCAGCGA
>JBEARL010000027.1:0-15230 GCA_041163265.1 Actinomycetota bacterium | reverse complement strand
GTGCCGGGCGTCGCCTCGACCACGTCGGGGTCGTCGAGCCACGGTGCGCTGCGCGTGACCTGCGCGAACTTGCCGCTGAACTCGCCGAGGACGTAGTGACGGGCCCGCTGCTCGACGACGCCGAACGCCAGCGCGTCCCAGAGGGCGGTCGCCCCACCCACGGTCAGGAGGACCTCGTAGCCCTCGGGCAGGTCGAACAGGGCCCGCATCCCGTCCCGCAGCCGGCGGACCTGGGTGCGGACCGGCGCCTGGCGGTGCGACGTGCCCATCACGTCGGTGCCCAGTCGCTGCAGCTCGGCCAGCGCGGCCGCCGGCACCCGACTCGGTCCGGAGCCGAACCTTCCGTCGCGAGGCAGCAGCTCCGCCGGGATCGTCACGTCCGTCATCGGTGCCTCCGCCCCACCGGTCGGACGGCGGGGCGGCGAGACTACGCTCGCGCGGCCCCCACCCCGTCACCGGAGCCCTCCGTGTCCGTCGCCGCCCGGATCGCCGCCCTCTCCCCCTCCCCGACGATGGCGGTCGACGCCAAGGCGAAGGCGCTCCGGGCCGCGGGCGAACCGGTCATCGCCTTCGCCGCCGGCGAGCCGGACTTCGCGACCCCCGCGCACGTGGTCGAGGCCGCGCGGGCGGCCGCCGCCGACCCGGCCATGCACCGCTACACCCCGGCCGCCGGACTCCCGGACCTCCGCGAGGCGGTCGCCGCACGGGCCCGCCGCGACGGCCTGGACGTCGCCGCCTCGCAGGTCGTGGTCACCAACGGTGGGAAGCACGCCCTCTACAACACCTTCATGGCGCTGGTCGATCCGGGTGACGAGGTGCTCGTGCCCGCGCCCTACTGGGTCAGCTACCCCGAGCAGATCCGCCTCGCCGGCGGCGTCCCCGTGGTCGTCCCCACCGACCCGGACGACGGCTACCGCGTCACGGTCGACCGACTCGAGGCGGCCCGGACGCCCCGGACGAAGGTCCTCGTGCACGTCTCGCCGTCGAATCCGACGGGCGCGGTCCTCGATCCCGCCACGATCGCCGAGATCGGCCGGTGGGCGCACGAGCACGGCATCTGGGTCGTCTCGGACGACATCTACCGCGAACTCGTCTACGGGGACGCGACCTTCGCGTCGCTGCCCGCCCTGGTCCCCGAGCACGCCGACAGGACCGTCATCGTCGACGGCGTCGCGAAGGCCTACGCGATGACGGGGTGGCGCGTCGGCTGGTCGATCGCCCCGCCGGAGGTCGCGGCAGGCATCACGACGCTGCAGACGCAGCTCTGCTCGAACGTCTCGAACGTCGCGCAGGCGGCGGCGCTCGCGGCCCTGACCGGTCCGCAGGACGAGGTGGCGGCCATGCGGACGGCCTTCGACCGCCGCCGGCGCACGATGGTCGGCCGGCTCCGGGCCATCGAGGGCGTCGAGCTGGTCGAGCCCGAGGGCGCCTTCTACGCCTTCCCGTCGGTCCGCGGGGTCCTCGAGCGGCCCATCGCCGGGCGACGCCTCACCTCGTCGCTCGAGCTCGCGGACCTGCTGCTCGACGAGGCCCGCGTCGCCGTGGTGCCCGGTGAGGCCTTCGGCGCCGCGGCCGCGCTGCGGCTGTCGTACGCGCTCTCGGACGCGGACCTCGAGGAGGGCGTGGACCGCATCGCCGCGACCCTCGCGGGCTGACCCTCAGGCCTTGACGTAGGGCTTGCCGTCGGCGGCGGGGACGCGGAGGCGTCCGACGAGGCCGGCGACCACGACGATGGTGATCACGTACGGCGTCGCCCGCAGCAGCGAGGACGGGATCGGGACGGGCAGGCGCTGCAGCGCCGTCGCGAGCGCGTCGGCGAAGCCGAACAGCAGGCCGGCGCCGAGCGCCCCGACGGGGCTGTACCGCCCGACGAGCATCGCGGCAAGCGCGATGAACCCGCGCCCGCCCGTCATCTCCTTCGAGAACTGACTGGCGGCCTCGAGGGTGAACCACGACCCTCCGATCCCCGCCAGCACCCCGCCGAGCATGACCGCGCGGTAGCGGGTGCCGAGGACGCCGATGCCGACCGTGTCCGCCGCGGCGGGGTGCTCCCCGACCGAGCGCAGCCGAAGGCCCCACCGCGTGCGGAACAGGCCGAACTGGACCGCGGCGACCGCCAGCAGCATCAGGTAGACCAGCACGGTCTGGTCGAACACGATCGGCCCCAGCAGCGGCAGGTCGCTGAGCCCGGGCAGCGCGAAGGCCTGGAACCGCACGGGCGCGTTCCAGGCCGGCGTGCCCGCGAGCAGCTGCGAGGTGAGGAACGACGTCACCCCGGTCGCGAAGACGATGAGGACGACCCCGCTGACGATCTGGTCGGCCGCGAACCGGATGGTCAGCCCCGCCAGCATCAGCCCGACGAGTGCCCCGGCCAGGATCCCGCCCGCGAGGCCCCACCACGCCGAGCCCAGGACCGAGGCGAACACGGCCGCGGTGAACGCGCCGGCGAGGAACTGGCCCTCGATGGCGATGTTGATGACCCCCGAGCGCTCGCAGAGCACGCCGGCAAGGGCCCCGAACGCGATCGGGACCGCGGCGAACAGCGTGCCGCGCAGCAGCGAGACCACCGAGATCGACGTGCCGCCGCCCGCCCAGGTCAGCAGGGCGAGCACCGCCAGGCCCCCCATGACGCCGACCATCGCGGCGTCCCGACGCCCGAAGCCCCGGAGCGCCTGCACCACCGCCAGTGCGAGGATCACCAGGGCCAGGCCCCGGACGGTCCCGGTGACGGGCACGACGAGGTCGGGCAGCGGGAAGCGGGCGCCGCGCGCGTCGTTCAGGACGAACGTCGTCCGGACCCCGGCGTCGGCCCGCAGCAGGCCGAGCACGACGAGGCCGAGGACCAGGCCGAAGCCGGCGAAGCGGCGGCGACGCCGCAGGGCGGTCGCGGTGGTCTCCATCAGGACCCCCAGCCCTGCGAGATGCGGGCGCCCTCGCCGACGTCGGCCCGGACCCGGAACATGGCGCGCACGACGCCCGGCGCCGCGATGAAGACGATGATGAGGGCCTGGATGACCGTGACGAGGTCCAGTGCCGTCCCCGACCGGGCCTGCATCGCGCGACCGCCGGCCTTCAGCGCGCCGAGGAGCAGCCCCGACATGACCGTGCCCACGACGGTGCCGCGTCCGAGCAGCGCGACGGTGATGCCGTCGAACCCGAGGCCCGCCGAGAACCCGGGGGTGACGCGGCCCTGGAGGCCGACGATGAGCGCCCCACCCGCGAGGCCCCCGAGCATGCCGGCGACGGTCATCCCCGTGATGGTGCTGCGGGCCGGGTCCATGCCGGCCGCGGTCGCCGCGGCGGGGTTGGCGCCGACGGCGCTCAGCTCGAAGCCGGTCGTCGACCGGTCGAGGAACCACAGCACCCAGACGGCGACGAGGAGCGCGAGGAGGATCCCGGCGTCGACCCGGAGGCCCTCGAGCAGGCGCGGCAGCCGGGCGGTGTCGAGGACCTGACGCGAGATCGGGTCGCTGCGGCCCTCGACCTGGACCAGCGGCAGGGTCAGGATCCAGATCAGCACGAACGTCAGGGTGTTGTTCAGCATGATCGTCGAGATGACCTCGTGCGCACCGGTGCGCGCCTTGAGGAGGCCCGGCAGCCACCCGACCAGCGCGCCGCCGGCCGCGGCGGCCACGATGGCCAGCGGCAGGTGGACGACCGTCGGGAGGCCGGTGACGGCGAACCCGACGGCCCCGCCGATGAGGCCGCCGGCGATGACCTGGCCCTCACCGCCGATGTTGAACAGCCCGGCCCGCAGCGGGACGGTGACGGCGAGACCGGTGAGGATCAGGACGGTCGCGGCGACGAGCGTCTCGGAGAGGGCCCCGAGGCTGCCGACCGAGCCCTGCAGCAGCGCCGCGTAGGCGCGGCCGACGGCCCCGCCCGCGGCCACCAGCGCCGACCCGGGGCCGTCCTCGAGGGCGGCCCGCGTCTCCTCGGCGCTCAGGGCGAGGACGACCGCGCCGATGCCGAGCGCCGCGACGACCGCGAGCAGCGTCAGGCGGGCGCTGGCGCCGAGGACGGCGTCCCGGACGCGCCCGGCGAGCCCCTCCCCCGTCCCCCGGTCCGGTGCGTCGGCGCTCATGCGGCCCTCCCGCCCAGCGCCTCGGCCGGATCCACGCCGGCCATCATCAGGCCGAGGGCCTCCTTCGCGATCGGCGCCGGGAACGGACCGACGAGTCGCCCTCGGAACATGACCGCGATGCGGTCGGAGAGGGCCTGGATCTCGTCGAGCTCGGACGAGACGAGCAGCACGGCCGTGCCCTCGTCGCGCTTGGCGACGATCTGCTGGTGCAGGTACTCGATGGAGCCGACGTCGACGCCGCGCGTGGGCTGCGCCGCGACCAGCAGGTCGATGGGGCGGTCGAACTCGCGCGCGACCACCACCTTCTGCTGGTTGCCGCCCGAGAGCGAGCCCGCGGGCGTGGCGATGGACGGGGTCCGGATGTCGAACGCGGCGACGACGCGCTCGGCGCTCTCCGCGACGGCCTCGCGGTCGCGGGTCCGGCCGTTCGCGAACCGCTCGTCGTCCCAGAGGGTTATCGCGAGGTTGTCGGCGATCGAGAACGACGCGACGACGCCGTCGCGGTAGCGGTCCTCGGGGATGTGGCCGACCCCCGCGCGCAGGATGTCGCGGCGCGAGGCGCCGACGATGTCCTCGCCGCGGAGGCGCACGTCGCCGGAGGCGATGGGCCGCAGTCCCGTCAGTGCCTCGACGAGCGGCGTCTGGCCGTTGCCCTCGACGCCGGCGATGCCCACGATCTCGCCGCGGTGGACGGTGAGGTCGACCCCCGCGACGACCGGCGTGCCCGGCGGGTCCTCGACGGAGAGGCCACGGACCTCGAGCACGCCCTCAGCAGGCCGAGCCGGCGGACGGTCCACCACCAGCACGACCGGGCGCCCGACCATCATCGTCGCGAGCTCCTGGGCGTCGGCGTCCGCGGCGGCGACGGTCCCGATGGTCCGGCCGCGCCGGAGGACGGTGATGCGATCGGCGATCGCGTGGTGCTCGCGCAGCTTGTGGGAGATGAAGATCACCGACCGGCCGGCGGCGCGGAATCCACGGATGGACTCGAACAGGCCGTCGGCCTCCTGCGGCGTCAGCACGGCCGTCGGTTCGTCCAGGATCAGCAGCCGGGCGTCCCGGTACAGGGCCTTCAGGATCTCGACGCGCTGCTGGAGGCCGACCGGCAGGTCCTCGACGCGGGCGTCGGGGTCGACGGGCAGCCCGAACCGCTCGGCCACCTCGAGGACGTCCCGGCGCGCCCGGGCCCGGTCGAACCGCCGGAACCGGTCCAGCGGCTCGGCCCCGAGCAGGATGTTCTCGGCCACCGTGAAGACCGGGACGAGCATGAAGTGCTGGTGGACCATCCCGATGCCGGCGGCGATGGCGTCGCCCGGGTCGGCGAAGGTCATGGGCGCGCCGTCCAGCAGGATCTCGCCCTCGTCGGCCGTCGTGAGGCCGTAGAGGATGTTCATCAGGGTCGACTTGCCGGCACCGTTCTCGCCGAGGAGGCCGAGGACCTCGCCGGACTCGACGGTCAGGTCGACGTGGTCGTTCGCCACGACCCCCGGGTACCGCTTGGTGATGCCTCGCAGCTCGAGCCGCACCGGGACCCCCAGTCTGGCTGCCGGGCCCCTCGCCCGGCGGGCGGCGAAAGTAGCGGCCCCCGGCCCGCGGCCACCCACGCGGCTCGCGGCCCACAGACGAGGGAGGGGCGCCCCGTGGGGCGCCCCTCCCGTCGTCAGACCCGCGACGTCACGGGGTCGTGCTGATGCTGCCGTCGATGATGCCCGCGCGGATGGCGTCCAGCTCGGCCTTCGTCTCGTCGGAGACGATCGAGTCGAAGTCGTGGAACGGCGAGATGTCCACGCCGTCGTTCTCGACCGTTCCGAGGTAGGTGCCGCCGGTGAACGAACCGTCCACGACGCCGGAGATGGCGGCGAAGACCGCGTTGTCCATCTTCTTCTCGACCGACGTCAGCGTGATGCTGGCGAAGTTCGGGTTGGAGATGTAGCCGTCGGTGTCGACCCAGACCAGCTTGCCCGAGCCGAAGTCCTGGATCGCCGTCCCGGCGCCGAGACCCGCGGGGCCGGCGACCGGCATGACGATGTCGGCGCCGTTCTGCAGCATCTCGGCGGTCGCGGCGTTCCCGAGGTCCTGCGCCTCGAACGAGCCGATGAACACACCGTCCGTACCGTCCCAGCCGAGGACCTCGACCGAGGTGCCCTTCTGGGCGTTGTGGTAGTTCACACCGGCGAGGTAGCCCTGCATGAACGCGCTGACCGGCGGGATGTTGATGCCGCCCCACGTGCCGACGGTGCCCGTCTCGGTCACGGCCGCGCTGGCGTAGCCGGCGAGGAAGCCCGCCTGCTCGGTCGCGAAGACCAACCCGAGGAGGTTGTCGTGCTGCGTCTCGTAGGCGTAGTCGACGATCGCGAACTTCGTGTCGGGGTTCGCGATGGCCGCGGCCTCGGTCGCGTCGCCCAGCAGGAAGCCGACCGTGATGATGATGTCACAGCCCTCGTCGAGGAAGGCCTGGATGTTCGGCTCGTAGTCCGCCTCGGAGGTCGACTCGAGGTACTTGACCTCGACGCCCAGCTCCTCCTCGGCGCGGAGGAAGCCGTTCCAGGCGGTCTCGTTGAACGACTTGTCGTCGATGCCGCCGGTGTCGGTGATCTGGCAGGCCTTCGCGGCCGCCTCGTCGGAGCCGTCCCCGCCGCAGGCGCTCAGCAGGAGCGCGGTCGCCGCGACGGCGGCCAGGCTCGCTCGGGTGGAACGTCGCATGGTGTTGCCCTTCGTCCGTTGGTCCGAGCGGCGCCTCCGCCGCGTCGGTCGTGCACCCACCGTCACCGGTCCGCGTGCCACGTCGCGCCCGCCCGGGGGGTTCGCACGGCAGGCTACTACGGCGGTGGTCGGCGACCCCGGAGGCGGCTCCCCGACCCGGTCGGGACCCGACCGTGACCGGGCCGGGACGGCCGCGTGGCGGCCACTGCAGCCATCGCGCCGGGGACGGCGCCCCGGACCCCACCCCCCCGGGGACGGCCCCCGGGCGGGCGGTCAGTAGCGGTAGCTGTCGTCCTTGTAGGGGCCACCGACGGGGACGCCGAGGTACGCCGCCTGGTCGGGGGTCAGCTCGGTGAGGTCGGCCCCGATGCGGCCCAGGTGCAGCCGGGCGACCTCCTCGTCGAGCTCGCGCGGCAGGACGTAGACCTCCTGCTTGTAGTCGGCGTGGTTCCGCCACAGCTCCATCTGCGCCAGGACCTGGTTGGTGAACGACGTCGACATGACGAAGGACGAGTGCCCCGTCGCGTTCCCGAGGTTCACGAGCCGCCCCTCGGACAGCAGGATGACGCTGCGCCCGTTCGGGAGGTTCACCAGGTCGACCTGCGGCTTGATGTTCGTCCATTCGAACGCGCGCAGGGCCTCGACCTGGATCTCGGTGTCGAAGTGGCCGATGTTGCACAGGACCGCATGGTCCTTCATCCGCAGCACGTGCTCGGTCGTCACGACGGACATGTTCCCCGTCGCGGTCACGACGATGTCCGCCTCCTCGACGACGTCCTCGAGGCGCTTGACCCGGAACCCCTCCATCGCCGCCTGCAGGGCGTTGATCGGGTCCACCTCGGTCACGTACACGGTCGCGCCGAGCGCGTCGAGGGCCTGGGCGCAGCCCTTCCCCACGTCACCGAAGCCGGCGACGACCGCGACCTTGCCCGCGATCATCATGTCGGTGCCACGCTTGATGCCGTCGATCAGCGACTCGCGGCAGCCGTAGAGGTTGTCGAACTTGGACTTCGTGACCGAGTCGTTGACGTTGATGGCCGGCATGCGCAGCAGGCCCTCGCGCTGCCACTTGCGCAGCTGCTTCACGCCCGTCGTGGTCTCCTCCGAGACGCCGACGATGTCGGGGAGCAGCTCGGGGTGCTCCTGGTGGACGACCGCGGTCATGTCACCCCCGTCGTCGAGGAGCAGCGTGGGACCCCGCCCGTCGGGCCAGCGCAGGGTCTGCTCGACGCACCACCAGTACTCGTCCTCGGTCTCCCCCTTCCAGGCGAACACGGGGACCCCGGCCGCGGCGATGGCGGCGGCGGCCTCGTCCTGCGTCGAGAAGATGTTGCACGAGGACCACCGCACGTCCGCACCGAGCTCGACGAGCGTCTCGATGAGCACCGCGGTCTGGACGGTCATGTGGAGGCAGCCGGCGATGCGCGCCCCCGCGAGCGGCTTCTCGCCGCGGTACCGCTCGCGCAGCGCCATCAGGCCCGGCATCTCGTGCTCGGCCAGGCCGATCTCGCGGCGGCCGAGGTCGGCGAGCCCGAGGTCGCGGACCTCGAAGTCGCGGTCGGGGTAGCGGCGGTCGACGTGCTCGGGGGCGGGCATGGGTGCTCCTGGGTCCGGACGGAGGACGCTCCGGCCGGACTCGGCCCTCGCGCCCCGGAGTGTGCCCCAGATCGGGCGCCCGCGCCCGCAGCGGCCCCGGTCCGGTCGTCCCGGCGCTCAGCCCGGAGCCAGGCGCCGCACCGGGAGCTCGGCCGCGACCGGCAGCACCGACCGGGTCCCGAGCGCGGCCAGGGCGCCGAGGAACTCCTCGCGCGGCACCGTCACCGCGCCGAGCGAGCGCAGGTGGGCCGTCGGGAGCTGCACGTCCAGCAGGCCGCCCCCGGCCTCGACGAGGCGCGCGCAGAGGTCGACGAGGGCGACCTTCGACGCGTCCGTCCGGACGTGGAACATCGACTCCCCCGTCATCACCCCGCCGATCTGGACGCCGTACACGCCGCCGACCAGCCGGTCGCCCTCCCAGACCTCGAGGCTCCGCGCCCAGCCGAGCTCGCGGAGGCTCCCGTAGGCGGTGCGCATGGCGGGGGTGATCCACGTGTCGGACCGATCCGCGCAGGCGGCCATGACATCCGGGAAGGCGCGGTCCATCGTCGTCGTCCACCCGCAGGACCTCATGCGGCGCCCGAGGCTGCGGCTCACGTGGACCGCGGCCGGGTCGAGGACCGCCCGCGGGTCGGGGCTGAACCACAGCAGCGGCAGGCCCTCGTGCGGCCAGGGGAAGACGCCCAGGCGGTACGCCGAGACGAGGGTGGGCGCCTCGAGGTCCGCGCCGGCGCCGACGACGCCGTCCTCGTCCGCCGACCGCGGGTCGAGGTGCCACCGACCCGGGGCCACCGGTTCGGGCGGCAGGACGCGCTCGAGCACCGCCGACCCCCCGCGCGTCCCCCTCGCGCGCGGACCGTAGCGGTAGGGTCCGCGCGGCCGGACGGACGGGGCGATGGCGTCGGACGCGACCGGGGGTGGGACCGTCGACGGCGGGCTGCGCAGCGGCTCCCGCGCCGTCGCCGCCGCCATCCTCCTCTCGAGGCTCGCGGGACTCGTCCGCGAGCGGGTCATCGCCCAGTGGCTCGGCACCGGCTTCGGGGCCGAGGCCGTCCGCGCGGCGCTGCGCATCCCCAACCTCCTCCAGAACCTGCTCGGCGACGGGGTCCTCTCGGCGGCGTTCGTCCCGAGCTACGCCCGGCTCGTCGCCGAGGGGCGCGAGGAGGAGGCGGGTCGCCTCGCCGCCGCGGTCGCCGCGGTGCTGCTCGCGGTCACGGCCGTGCTGGCGACGCTCGGGGTCCTGTTCGCCGAGCCGCTGACGCGGGTCCTGGCCCCGGGGTTCCCGCCCGGGACCGCCAAGTTCGACCTGACCGTGCAGCTGGTCCGCGTCCTCGCGCCCGGGGCTGGCGTCCTCGTCCTCTCGGCCTGGGCGCTCGGCGTCCTCACGGCGCACCGGCGGTTCTTCCGCGCCTACGTCGCGCCCGTGCTGTGGAACGCGGCGATCGTCACCGCCGGGGTGGCCGCGGGCCTGCGCGGACTGGCGGAGGCCGACGTCGCCCGTGCGGTCGCCGTGGGCGCGCTGGTCGGCGCGGTGCTGCAGCTCGCCGTCCAGCTGCCCGCCGTCCGCCGCCACGGGGGGCCGCTCGCGCTGCGGCCCGTCCGACCGCGCGCCAGCGCGGCGCTGCCCGCCGTGCTCCGGGCGGCGCGGGGCGCGATCGCCTCGCGCGGCGTGGTCCAGCTCTCGGCGTACCTCGACCTCGCCGTGGCGTCGCTCCTCGCCGCGGGCGCCGTCGCGGCCCTCGGGTACGCCCAGGTGCTCCACCTCCTGCCCGTGAGCCTGTTCGGCATGAGCGTCGCCGCGGCCGCCCTGCCCGACCTCGCGACGACCGGCCGCGCGGCGCCCGCGGTCGCGGCCGCGCGCGTGCGGTCCTCGCTGCGTCGCACGACCGCGTTCGCCCTCCCCACGGCGGTGGCCTACGTCGTCGTCGGGGAGCACGTCGTCGCCCTGCTGTTCGGCGGCGGTGCCTTCGGGCCGGCCGAGACCCGTCAGGTGGCGGCGGTCCTCGCCGCCTACGCGCTGGGCCTCGCGGCGACGACCCAGGGACGGGTCCTGCAGTCGACCCTGCACGCCCTCGACGACACGCGCACGCCCGCGCGCGTCGCCGGCCTGCGCGTGCTCGTCGGGACCGCGGTCGGCGTCGGACTGATGCTGGTGCTCGACGCCTGGCGCCTCGACGCGGGCGGCCCCACGCTGGTCGGGGCGATCGGGCCCGCGTCGGCGGCGGAACGGGGCGCCGAGGCGTCGCTGCTGCGACTGGGGGCGGTGGGCCTGGCGCTCGGCGCCAGCCTCGGCGCATGGGTCGAGGTCCGGCTGCTGCGGCGTGCGGTCGCGGCCCGGATCCCGCTCCGCGCCGAGCCCGTGGGATGGTCGGGGCCGCTGCTCGTCGCGCTGGCGGTCGCGGCCACCGCCCTCGCCGCGCGGTCGCTGCCCGCCGCCCTCGGCCTGTCCGGACCGGCGGCGGCGCTGGCCGTCCTGGTCCCCGTCGGCGTCGCCGGAGCGGTCGCGCTGCGTCTCGCCGGCGAGCTCGGCGGCACCGGCCGTGCCCGGGGCTCCTGAGGCGCCGGCCTCGCGACCCGCCGGGTCAGGCGCCGAGGACCTCGAGGAGGCCCTGCTGCAGGCCGGCCAGGCGGTCCATCAGCTCGAGGGTGAGCGCCCTCGGGTCGGCGGGCGCCAGCTCCGAGCGCTCGAGCCGCTCGATCCCGACCTGCGCGCCCAGCGCGAGGCGGACGTCGTTCAGGCCCTGCAGCAGCGCCAGGGCCGCCTCGGGGTCGAGGGTGGCGCGGACGCCGGTGCGCCCGCCCTCGGGCGCCCAGGACCGCAGCTCGGTCGCCAGTCGGACCAGCCGCTCGGCCCGGCCCTCCAGCAGCTCCGAGCGGAGCAGGCGGCGCAGCTCGGCGTCGGCCTCGGCGTCGCCGCGGGACGCGTCCGGCGCCATCCGCCCGATGACCGCGTCGTCCCCGCCCGCCCGCAGTCGGGTCGCCAGGCCCTCGCAGAGCCGGACGACGAGGTCGAGCTCGACCCGCTCGAGGTCGATCCGCACGCCGTCCCCGTCGGGTCGGACGCCGGCCATCAGCCGTCCTGCTCGAGCGTCGCGAGCAGTCCGTAGCCGTGCAGCTGCCCCACGTGGTGCTCCGCGCGCTCGCGCGGCTCGCGGGCCACGACCGCCCGGCCCTCGTGGTGGACCTGCAGCATCAGCCGCTCGGCGGTCGGCGTGTCGAAGCCGAAGATCCGGCGCAGGACGAACACGACGTAGGACATCAGGTTGACGGGGTCGTCCCAGACGATCACGACCCAGGGCAGGTCGCGGTGCTCCCGCTGCTCGGTCCCGACGTCCGGTTCGACGACGGGCGCTGCGGGGGCGGCGCTGGCCATCCCCGTCCGGTCAGCGACGCCGGCGGCGGGCCATCCTGCGCTGGCGCTCGCGGTCCTCGAGCGAGTCCCACGACGGCGGCGGGGCCATCGTCCGTCCCACCGGCGAACCGGCGGGCGCGCTGCGCGTGATGGTCACGGCGCGCGCGGCGCGGCGACCGGGCGCGGTGTCCTCCGCGACCTCGAAGGTGACCTCGTCGCCCGCGTGCGGGTCGCCGGCGACGATGCCCTCGCGGTTCACGTAGTACTCGTCACCGTCCTCGGCGACGACGAAGCCGAAGCCGCGACCGGCGTCGTAGGTCCTGATGCGTCCCGTGGGCATGGGTGGTCGGCCTTCCGATGGTCCGGGTCCCGGCGGCGGGGACCCGCCGGCGCGGCGACCCCAGCGGGCCGCACCCCGTGAGCCTACCCGCGGGCCGTGAGCCAGGCCCGCAGCGCGTCGGCCACGAGGTCCGCCCCGCCCGTCGCGAGGACCTCGAGCGGGGTCCGACCGTCGAGGCGGCCGCGCGGCCCGGTCAGCCACGCCGCGGCCTCGTCGTCGTCGACCCAGCCCTGCGCCAGGCGGAGGAGGTCGACCGCCGCGGCGACGGCCTCGGCTCCCCCGGCGGCGAGGAGCAGGTCGACGCGGTCGTCACCGACGACGGCCCGGAGGTCCGCCTCGTCGTCCAGCGGGTCGTCGCGGTACACGCCCTCAGCCCTGACCGAGCAGCCGGGACGTCCGCTCGCACTCCTCGACGAAGGCGGCGGCGGCCGCGAGGCGTGCCGGGAGGCGCTCGAGCTCGTCCTCGAGCAGGGCGACGCGGCGGTCCACGACCTCCTCGAGCGCCTCGTCCGACGCCCGCAGCGGGCGCCGCGGTCCCGGCGGGGCCGCGTCCCGCAGCGCGCGCTCCTCGGCGGTGGTCCGGCGCAGGCGCCGCAGCTCGGCATGCAGGTACTCCTCGTGCCGCGCGAGGAGCTGCTGCTCCTCCCGCGCACGCAGCAGCGCGAAGTACGCGGCCTGGGCCTCGTCGCGACCCGTCATGACGCGCCGCCCAGGCGTCGCACCGTGTCCTCCAGGGCGCGGAGCTCGCGGACCTCGCGGCGGAGCCGCGCTCGCAGGGCCCGGGCCTCCATCACGGCCCGTCCGAGCACCTCATCCCCGTCCCCGTCCCACGCCGGGCAGATGGACCGGAAGTCGCACCAGTCGCAGAGCCTCGTCGGGTTCGGATCGGCCGCGCCGGCCCGCACGGCCGCAGCGGCCTCCGCCACGAGTCGAGGGACCGCCGCGAGGTCCAGCTCGTCGCGGTCGACGCGGACCACCACGCCGGGGACGACGAAGTCGAGGGCGACGGTCCGCGGCACCGCGCCGTACAGGTGCTCGGTCGCGAGGGCGTAGATGCCGAGCTGCAGCGACGAGGCGACCCACTTCCGGGACTTCGCCTGCTTGTTCGTCTTGTAGTCGACGATGTGCAGGGTGCCGTCGGGCGCCGCGTCGACCCGGTCGATCGATCCGACGACCGTCACGTCGTCGTCGAACGGCAGCTCGAACCAGGCCTCGGTGCCGACCGGCGTGCGCATCCCCTCCCGCGACACGCGGGCGTGGTAGGCGGCGAGGACGTCACGGGCGCGCTCGTACTCGCGCACCTGCACGGCCTTCTCGACCTCGGCGTAGCCGGACGAGTCCCAGACCTCGCGGAGCCGGTCGAGCATCTCGTCGAGCGGCGGGACGTCCGGGACCTTCCGGTCGTGCACCCACTCGAGGACCGCGTGGATCGAGCTGCCGAACGAGAGTGCGGGGGCGGGCCGCTGGGGCAGTCGGTCCACGTACTGGTAGCGGAAGCGCAGCGCGCAGTTCCGGAGGGTGTCGATGCGCGTGAACGACAGTCGGAGGCGCCCGTCCTGCCCCGTCAGTGGATCGCGACCGTCGTCGAGCGCCGCCAGCTCGTCGTCGGCCGCGTCGTCGTCCAGCATCGTCACGCCGCTCCCCCGTCCTCCCGCGCCGAGGAGGCGCCCGCACCCGGCGGCGCGTGAGCCGCCGACAGCGCCAGCACCTCCGCGTGCAGCGGACCGTTCGTCGCGACGGCGCTGCGGCCGTCGCTGCGGTCGACGCCCCCGAGGTCCGTCACCCTCCCGCCGGCCGCCACGACCACGGCTCGGCAGGCGCAGAGGTCCCAGTGGCTGAGGCGTCCCTCGACCACCGCGTCGGTGCTGCCGGCCGCCACCAGACAGTAGTTCCAGAAGTCGCCGTAGGCGCGCTGCCGTCGGGTCCGGCGGGTGAGGTCGACCATCAGGCCGGGCCGCACGTCCTCCAGGATGCGCGGGTCCCCGAACGCCACCTCGGCCTCGGCCAGGACGCTCGTGCTGCTGACGCGGACGGTGCGCCCGTCCTGGCGCGCGCCGTCCTCGAGCGTCCCGTCCCAGCGTGAACCGAGCGCCGGAGCTGAGACGACGCCGACGGCGTCGACCCCGTCGACGACCACGCCGATCAGCGTGGCGAAGATCGGGTTGCCGCGCACGAAGTTCGCGGTCGCGTCGATGGGATCGATGACCCAGAGGGGCGCCTCCGGATCCCCGTCCGAGGCCCCGTCCTCCTCCCCGAGCACGCGGTGCTCGGGGTGCTCGGCGCGGATGCGGCGCCGCAGCGCCGCCTCGACGGCCTCGTCGACCGCGGTGACCACGGTCCCGTCGGCCTTCGTCCTGACGCCGCCGTGGGACCGGAACCCCGCCAGGGTCAGCCCGTCGGCGATCTCCGCCAGCTCGAGCCCGAGGTCGCGGAGGTCGCGGAGGCTCACTCCCCGAGGTCCAGACCCTCGAAGCGGAGGATGATGTCGTTGGGCTGGACCGTCAGGACGACGCCCTCGCGCTCGATCCAGAGGGCCTCGCTGAACCCCTGCCCCGCGTGGCCCATCAGGCAGATGCGGACGCGGCCGGCGCTGTCGATGCCGATCATCTGCCGCGCGTAGCTGAGGAGCTGGAGGAACGCGGCGCGACCCCCGCGGCGGCGGCTGTAGTCCGTCGCCCACTTCGCCTCGGACTTGCCGTAGTTGACGATGACCTGGCCGGGCTTCAGCTTCGTGATGCTCTCGAGGGACCGGACGCCGGACGGGACGAGGTGCGCGTCGGTCGACTCGCCCTTACCGACGCGGATCGCGCTGCTCGGCTCGGCGAGCCAGCTCGGCAGGTCCGACAGCTCGAACGTGCCGGCGGCCTGCGCGGCCTTCTGGCGCTCGACGGGGATCCGGACCTCGGGACCGGCGGGCCAGCGTCGGTCGGTCATCCCCGGCCCCTTCGAGGGCGGGGGCAGCTGCCGCACGGGCCTCGGCGCGACCGTGGGCGCCGACTCCTTCGCCGCCGCAGCCTGCTTCGCGGCGCCCTTCCCGCCGGTGGCCCGCTTCTCGGCCGGCGTCTTCGTCGCGGCCGCCTTCGTGGGCGCGGTCCCCTTCTTCGGAGCGGTCGCCTTCTTCGCGGTGGCCTTCTTCGGAGCGGTCGCCTTCTTCG
>JBEARL010000026.1:0-16422 GCA_041163265.1 Actinomycetota bacterium | reverse complement strand
GTGGCGGGCGATCCGATGGGCGTCGGGGCGTCGACGCCGGTCGCCGCGGGGATCCCTCGGGACCCGGGCGCGACCCGCCGTGACGTGACGATGCGCGGCCGACCGCGCCGCGCGTGACGAGGGTAGCCCCGCCCCGGAGGGGGGGTCAAACGGCCGAGGGACCGACGGCCACGGCCTCGCCCGCCCCCGGCCCGGGGCGACCGCGGACGTCGGCCGGCGGGGCGGCGGGGGCGCCCCGCCCGAACCGCACCGTCTCCAGGGTCAGCCCGTGGGGCGGAGCGAGGGCGGCGGCCGCCGCCCGGTCCCGCGCCGCCAGCACCTCCCCCACCCAGGCCGGGTCCCGCCGGCCCCGGCCGACCGCGACGAGGCAGCCCACGACGGCCCGGACCTGCTGGTGGCAGAAGGCCGGACCCTCGATGCGCAGGTCGATGCGACCCGGTCCGACGCGGCGCCGGCCCCGCACGGCGTCCGGCGGCAGGCGCCGGAGGGTCAGCTCGTCGACCCGCCGGACCGTCGTCCGGCCGGGGGCCCGGCGGCAGAACGACGCGAAGTCGTGCTCGCCGAGGAGGTGGCGGCCGGCGGTCCGCATCGCCGGCACGTCGAGGATCGCGGCCAGGCTCCAGACGTCACCCGGATCGAGGGCGACGCCGCGGCCCCGCCCGCGCGGGTCCACCCCGTCGCGGAGGCGGTAGCGGTAGGCCCGGGCCGTCGCCGAGAACCGAGCGTCGAAGCCGTCATCGACGCGGCGGACGCGGTGGATCCGGATCGCGCGCGGCAGGGCGCGCCCGAGCCGACGCGCGAGCCGACCGGGGTCGGCCAGCCCACGGGCCGCCGCCGGCACGCCGGGGTCGACGTCGAGGTGGAGGACCTGCGCGTCGGCGTGCACGCCGCGGTCGGTCCGGCCGGCGCCCGTGGTCCGCACCGGCTGCCCCAGCAGGTCGGCCAGCGCCTCCTCGACGACGCCCTGCACGGTCGGCAGGCCCGGCTGGCGGGCGAAGCCGTGGAACGGACGCCCGTCGTAGGCGAGGTCGACCCGCAGGCGGACCGTCACGCCCTGGCGTCGTCCCCGTCGTCCGCCGTCGCGTCGGCGTCCCCGCCCGCGTCCTCGACCGCCACTTCCTCGGTCGCGTCGACGGTCGGCTCCTCGACCGCCTCGGCGGCCGGCTCCTCCGCCGGCTCCTCGGCCGGGGCGGCGGCCGCCGCGGCGGCGCGGCGGCGCTCGGCCGCGGCCTGCGACGACGAGGCGCCGGCGGGACGCGCCGGGCGACGGCGACCGTCACCCTCGGCGACCAGCTCGACCAGCGACATGCGGGCGCTGTCGCCCTTGCGCGGGTCGAGGCGCAGGATGCGGAGGTACCCGCCGTCGCGGCCCGCGAAGCGCGGCGCGACCTCGTCGAACAGGCGGGCCACCACGTCCTTGTCGCGCAGGCGGGAGAGGACCACGCGGCGGGCGTGCAGGTCGCCGCGCTTCGCCTTCGTGATCAGCCGCTCGGCGAACGGCCGCAGGGCCTTCGCCTTCGCCTCGGTCGTCGTGATGCGGCCGTGGCGGAACAGGTCGGCCGCGAGGTTGGACAGCATCAGCCGCTGGTGGGCCGGGCTGCCGCCGAGCCGTGGCCCTCGCTTCGGGGTCGGCATCTCGGGGGTCTCCTTCGCGCGCTCGGCGCGTCGTGCGGGCGGTGGTCGGGGCGGCGGCCGGGGCGGCCGCCGGAGGTCACTCGCGGATGCCCACGCCGAGGCCCGCGAGCTTCTCGCGGATCTCGTCGACGGACTTCGAGCCGAAGTTCCGGATCTCGAGCAGCTCCTGCTCGGTGCGGTCCATCAGCTCGCCCACGGTCGCGATGCCCTCGCGCTTGAGGCAGTTGTAGGTCCGGACGGTGAGGTCCAGCTCCTCGACGGTGGTCTCGCGGACCGGGTCGCCGCCGAGCGAGGACAGGACCTCCTCGGGGTTGATGACGATGCCGCCGGGGCCCGTCTCGTCGTAGCTCGCGAACTGCTCGAACAGCGCGCGCAGCGTCGAGCCGGCCGAGGAGAGCGCCTGCGCCGGGTTGACCGAGCCGTCCGTCTCGACGTCGAGGACGAGGCGGTCGTAGTTGGTCATCTGGGCGACGCGCGTCGACTCGACGCGGTAGGCGACGCGGCGGACCGGGCTGAACACCGAGTCGACCGCGATGACGCCGATCGCGTCCTCCGAGCGCTTGTTCCCGTCGGCGGTGCGGTAGCCGCGGCCACGCTCGACGGTGAGGTACAGCTCGAGGTGGCCGTCGGCGTTCAGGGTCGCGAGGACGAGGTCCTCGTTCACGATCTCGACCTGGGTCGGCGCGTAGATGTTCTCGGCCGTCAGCACGCCCGGACCGTCACCGCCGAGGAAGATCTCGACCGGCTCGTCGGAGGTCGACCGGACCACCAGCTCCTTGATGTTCAGGATGATGTCGGTCACGTCCTCCTTCACGCCCTCGATCGCCGAGAACTCGTGGAGGACCGAGCCGCCGTCGGCCGCGCGGGCCGAGGTGAACCGGATGCGGGTCACCGCCGCGCCGGGGACCGACGACAGCAGCGTGCGCCGCAGGGCGTTGCCCAGCGTGTAGCCGAAGCCGGGGTCGAGCGGCTCGACCGTGAAGCGCGACTTGGTGCCGTCCTCGACCTTCTCCTCGGAGAGGGTCGGGCGGTAGGAGACGAACGGGGAGCCGGCCTCCGGCTCCTCCAGGAACGCCGCCTCGTCGTCGTAGAACCCGAACTCGGACATGCCATGCTCCTCGTGTCGGCGGGGACGTCCCCCCGCCACGCGCCGCCCTCGATCCCGGGGCCATCGGCGGCGCGTCCGCGTGTGCCGCCACCGGGATCCCGGGCCCGACGGCGGGCCGCGGGCGGGCGCCCGCGGCGGTGGTCAGCTCACTTCGAGTACAGCTCGACGATCATCTGCTCGGTGACCGGCGCGTCGATCTGGCTGCGCACCGGCAGGTCCAGCACGGTGACCTTGAACGACGACGCGTCGCTCTGGAGCCAGCCCGGCACGTCCCGCTGCCCGAAGACCTGCAGCGAGCCGATGACGGCCTGGGACTCGCGACGCCCCTCGCGGACCTCGACCACGTCGCCCGGCTTGACCCGGTACGACGGGATGTTCGTGGTCCGCCCGTTCACGGTGACGTGGCGGTGGCTGACCATCTGGCGCGACTCGGCGCGCGAGCGGCCGAACCCACCGCGGTACAGCACGTTGTCGAGGCGGGTCTCGAGCAGGATCAGCAGGTTGTCACCGGTGCGGCCGGGGCGGCGCGAGGCCTCCTCGTAGTACCGGCGGAACTGCTTCTCGAGCACGCCGTAGTAGTAGCGGGCCTTCTGCTTCTCGCGGAGCTGGAGCAGGTACTCCGACTCCTTGATGCGCCCGCGGCCGTGCTGGCCCGGCGGGTAGGGCCGCTTCTCGAAGCTCTTGTCGTTGCCCTTGAGGTCCACGCCGAGACGGCGGGACTTCTTGGTCATGGGGCCGGTGTAACGGGCCATGGTCGTGTCGCTCCTCGGTCCGCGCGGGTCAGGTGCGGCGCCGCTTGGGCGGGCGGCAGCCGTTGTGCGGGACCGGCGTGACGTCCCGGATGGAGAGCACCTCGATGCCCATCGCCGCCAGCGTGCGGATCGCGGTCTCGCGCCCGGCGCCCGGGCCCTTGACCAGCACGTCGACCTTGCGGACGCCGTTCTCGATCGCCGCCTTCGTCGCCGCCTCGGCCGCGAGCTGCGCGGCGAACGGCGTGGACTTGCGCGAGCCCTTGAAGCCCGCGTTCCCGCCGGTCGACCAGGACAGCACGTTGCCCTGCAGGTCGGTGAAGGTGATGATGGTGTTGTTGAACGAGGACTTGATGTGGGCCTGCGCGTGCAGGACGTTCTTCCGCTCGCGCTTGCGCTGCCGCTTCTGTGCCATACCGGCCTCAGCCCTTCTTGGTCGGCTTGCGGATGCCGCCCACGGTCTTGCGCGGGCCCTTGCGGGTGCGCGCGTTCGTGTGCGTCCGCTGGCCGCGGACGGGGAGCCCGAGACGGTGACGGACGCCCTGGTAGGAGCCGATCTCCATCTTGCGCTTGATGTTCTCGGCGACCTCGCGCCGCAGGTCGCCCTCGAGGCGGAACGTCCCCTCGAGGTACGAGCGCAGCCGCTGGACCTCGTCGTCGCCGAGGTCCCGCACGCGCGTGGACTCGTCGACGCCGGTCTCGGCGAGCGCCTGGCGGGCCCGCGTGGGACCGACGCCGTAGATGTAGGTGAGCGCGACGATCACGCGCTTGTCGCGCGGGATGTCGACGCCTGCGATGCGCGCCATGCCGATCCCCCTCAGCCCTGCCGCTGGCGGTGACGCGCGTTCGTGCAGATCACGCGCACCACGCCGCGACGGCGGATGACCCGGCAGTTGTCGCACATCCGCTTCACGGATGCCCTGACCTTCACGTGCGTACCTCCCTCGGCGGTCGCCGGCGTGCTGCCGGCGCGGACCGGGGCTGCCACCCGCGGTCCGGGGCCCCCACGCGGGCGCGCGGGCCGGCCGTGTCGACGTCACGCGGTCGCGTGCGCCGGGTGCGGCACCGGTCGCCCGGTGGACCGCGCCGTCCGGTCGCGTGACCCGGGTCCCTGGCAGGGGCCCGGCGCGCCGTCCGGATGGTGCTCGGTGCTGCGGACTACTTGTAGCGGTACGTGATGCGGCCCCGCTCGAGGTCGTAGGGCGAGAGCTCCACGACCACCTTGTCGCCCGGGAGGATGCGGATGTAGTGCTGCCGCATCTTCCCGCTGATGTGGGCCAGGACGCTGTGGCCGTTGTCGAGGTCGACGCGGAACTGCGTGTTGGGCAGGGCCTCTCGGACCGTGCCCTCCACCTGGATCGCGTCCTCCTTGCCTGCCACCGTGCCTCCGTGCCGGACCGGCCGGGGCCGGTGCGAGGGTCGGTCCGGGCGCAGCCGAGGACGGCGAACGACCGGGGGCCGACGAGCGAGCGCCCTCCCGCGCGAGCCTCCGCGCAGCAGGGCGTGGGGGGAGGCTACCGCGTCCCGGGGACCCCGAGCAACCCGACCCCGGCCGGGGCGGGGCCGGGGCGGGGCCGCGGCGGGCCCTCGACGGCGCCGGCGGGCGTCCGGGCCCTCAGGCCGCGATCGGGGCCGGCCGGGCCGGCTCGTCGTCCCGGGCGGTCAGCACCCAGGGCCCCTCGGGCGTGATCGCGACGGTGTGCTCCCAGTGGGCCGAGGTGGCCCCGTCGGCCGTGACCACGGTCCAGCCGTCATCGAGCAGGACCGTCTCGGCGGTCCCGAGGTTGAACATCGGCTCGATGGCGAGGACCAGCCCCTCCGCGAGCCTCAGGCCCTTCCCGGCCCGGCCGTAGTTCGGGACCGAGGGCGCCTCGTGGAGGTCGCGGCCGACCCCGTGACCGACGTACTCCCGGACCAGGCCGTAGCCGCGGACGTCGGCGAGCTCCTGGACGGCGGCCCCGATGTCGCCGAGGCGGGCGTCGACCCGGGCGGCGTCGATGCCGCGCCACAGCGCCTCGCGGGTGGTCCGCACGAGGTCGCGGACCTCGGGGGGCGCGGCCTCGTCGCCGCCGACGATCAGCGTCAGCGCCGAGTCGCCGTGGAAGCCGTCGACGATCGCGCCGCAGTCGACCGAGATGACGTCCCCCTCGGCGAGCACGGCGTCGGCCGACGGGATGCCGTGGACGATCTCGTGGTTCCGCGAGGTGCAGAGCGTCGCGGGGAAGCCGCGGTACCCCTTGAACGACGGGACGGCGCCGGCGCCGACGATGACCTCCTCGGCGATGCGGTCGAGGTCCAGCGTCGACATGCCGGGGCGGAGCCGGTCGCGGACCGCCTCGTTCGCGCGGGCGACGACCGCGCCCGCTCGGGCCATCGCGGCCAGCTCGGCCGCGGACTTCCGGATGATCACGACGCCGGACCGGGGTCGTGGGCCGCGAGCGCGGCGAGCGCCCGCTCGGTCACCTCGTCGACCGTGCCGGTCGCCTGGACGTCGCGCAGGAGGCCGCGCTCCCAGTAGAACCGCTCGAGCGGCTCGGTCTGGGTGCGGTAGACCTCGAGGCGGTTCACGACGACGTCGTCGCGGTCGTCGTCGCGCTGCATGAGCGCCGCGCCGCAGTCGTCGCAGACGCCCTCGACCCGCGGCCGACGGTGCTCGACGTGGTAGACGCGGCCACAGCCCCCGCAGGTCCGTCGTCCCGTCAGGCGGCCGACCAGCTCGTCGCGGTCGACGACCATGCGGAGGACGACGTCGATCGGGGTCCCGCGGCCGTCGACCAGCTCCTCGAGCGAGCGGGCCTGCGGCACGGTGCGGGGGAACCCGTCGAGCAGGAACCCGGTCGCGGCGTCCGGCTCGGCCAGCCGCTCCCCCACCATGCCGACGATGACGTCGTCGGGGACGAGCTCGCCCGCATCCATGTACCGCTTCGCGGTGCGGCCGAGCTCGGTGCCCTCGCGGACGTTCGCGCGGAGGATGTCACCGGTCGAGATGTGCGGCACGTCGCGCGCGGCGACGATGCGCTCCGCCTGGGTGCCCTTGCCGGCACCGGGGGGTCCGAGGAGGATGATGCGCACGGCCCCGCCTCCCTTCAGCCGATGAAGCCCTCGTAGTTCCGCTGGAGCAGCTGGCTCTCGACCTGCTGCGCCGTCTGCAGCGCCACGCCGACCATGATGAGCAGGCTGACGCCGCCCAGGGGGAACGCCTGGATGTTCGCGACCGCGAGCAGCACGAACGGCAGCACCGCGACGGCCGCCAGGTACAGCGAGCCGGGCAGGGTGATGCGGGTCAGCACGCGGTCGAGGAACTCGGCGGTCTGGCGGCCCGGGCGGATGCCGGGGACGAAGCCGCCGTACCGCTGCATGTTGTCCGCGATCTCGACGGGGTTGAACGTGATCGCCGCGTAGAAGTACGCGAAGAACACGGTCAGGACGGCGAAGACCCCGATGAAGACCGGGCTGGACGCGTCGCTGAGGTTCACGTCGACCCACTGCTGGACGCCGGCGCTCCCGGACAGCTGGGCTCCGAGGGCGGGCAGGTACAGCAGGGACGACGCGAAGATGACCGGGATGACGCCCGACTGGTTCACCTTGAGCGGGATGTAGGTCGACTGCCCACCGACGGTGCGTCGACCGACCTGGCGCCGCGCGTACTGGACGGGGATGCGCCGCTGCCCCATCTCCATGAAGACGACGGCGACGGTGAGCAGGACCCCCATCAGGAGCACGCCGACGATCCAGCTCCAGCCGTTCGAGACGCGGACGATCTGCAGCTGCGACGGGAACTGGCTGATGATCGAGACGTAGATCAGGAGCGACATCCCGTTGCCGACGCCGCGGGCGGTGATCAGCTCGCCGAGCCACATGACGACGGCGGTCCCGGCCGTCAGGGTGACGACGGCCACGATCACGGTCGCGGTCCCGGCGCCCGGCATGACGTCGACGCCGTTGAACGCCGCGCCGTTGCGGGCGAGCGCGACGAGCGTCGAGGACTGGATCAGCGCCAGCGCGATGGCCGAGTACCGCGTGTACTGGGTGATGCGGCGGCGGCCCTGCTCGCCCTCGCGCGACAGCTCCTCGAGGCGCGGGATGACGACCGTGAGCAGCTGGATGACGATGCTGGCCGTGATGTAGGGCATGACACCGAGCGCGAACACAGCCATCTGCTGCAGCGCGCCGCCGGCGAAGACGTTGATGATGCCGACGATGTTCGCCGCGGCGGCACCTGCGGTGGCGTCGCGCAGGATGTCGACGTCGACGCCGGGGACGGGGATCCAGGCGCCGATGCGGTAGGCGACGATCATGGCGAGCGTGAACAGCATCTTCCGACGCAGCTCGGGGACGCGCGCCGCGTTCAGGAACGCTCTGAGCATCGCCGCCTCGCTCGGGACCGGGGGCCGTCGCCGGCCGGTGGCGCCGTCCTGAGCCCCCGCGGGGCGCCGGGACGACGGTACCGGCTCAGCGGACGGTGCCGCCGGCCGCCTCGATCTTGGTCCGCGCCGTCGCGCTGACCGCCTCGACCTCGATCGTCAGCGCCTTCGAGAGGTCGCCGTGCCCGAGGACCTTCACCGGTCGACCGCGCTTGACGAGCCCGCGCTCGCGCAGGACGGCCGTCGTGACGACGTCACCCGCGGTGAACGCCTCGTCGAGGCTGCGGAGGTTGATGACGGCCGAGACGACCTTGTTCGGGTTGTTGAAGCCGCGCTTCTTCGGCTGGCGCCGGATGAGCGGCATCTGCCCGCCCTCGAACCCGGCCGGCACGTTCCCGCGCGCGCCCGAGCCCTTCGTGCCCCGGCCGGCGGTCTTGCCGCCCTTCCCCGCGTCACCGCGACCGACGCGCTTGCGCCGGTGGGTGGCGCCCTCGGCGGGCTTGAGGTGGTGGAGCCTGGTCGTCACGGTCAGCCCTTCCCGCCCGTGGCCTTCTTGGCCGGAGCCTTCTTCGCGGCCGCCTTCGTGGCCGGAGCCTTCTTCGCCGCCGCCTTCTTGGCCGGCGCCTTCTTCGCGGCGGCCTTCTTCGCCGGGGCCTTCTTCGCCGGCGCGGCCGCAGCGGCCTCGGCCGCGGCGGGAGCCGGCGCCTTCGCGGGGGCGGCCTCCGCTGCCTTCGCGGCCCTCGCCGGGGCGGCGTCGCCGGCCGGTTCGACCGTCACGAGGTGCGCGACCCGTCGGACCATGCCGCGGACGTCCGGCGAGTCCGGACGGACGACGCTGTCGCGGATGCGGCGCAGTCCGAGCGAGCGGACCGTCGCGCGCTGGCCGTCGGTCCCGCCGATGGTCGACCGGACCTGCGTGATGCGGATCATCGCCGCCATCAGCGGCCCCCGCCGAGCGCCTCGAGCATCGCGCGCGGCGCGACGTCCTCGACGGCCTTGTCCCGCAGCGCGGCGACCTGCTTGGCCGAGCGGAGGTCCTTCAGGCCGGCCACCGTGGCGTGCACGACGTTGATGGGGTTCGACGTCCCGAGCGACTTCGCGAGGAGGTCGGTGATGCCGGCCGCCTCGACGACCGCGCGGACCGGCCCACCGGCGATGACCCCGGTACCCGGCGAGGCCGGACGGAGCATCACGCGGCCGGCCCCGGCCCGACCCTGGACCGGGTGGACGATGGTCGAGCCGACCATCGGGACGGTGAAGAAGTTCTTCTTCGCCTCCTCCACGCCCTTCTGGATCGCGGACTGGACCTCGCGGGCCTTCCCGAGGCCGACGCCGACGGTGCCCTTCCCGTCGCCGACGACGACGAGCGCCGTGAACTGGAAGCGCCGGCCGCCCTTGACGACCTTCGCGACGCGGTTCACCGCGACGACGCGCTCGTCGAACTGCGGCTCCTGCTCGCGGCCGCGGCCACGGCGGTCGCCCTGCCCACGCCCGCGGCCCGGTCCGCCGCCTCGCTGGTTGGCTGCCATCTCGTCGCTCCTCGTGCCGTCAGAAGGTCAGGCCGGCTTCGCGCGCGCCCTCGGCGAGGGACGCGACGCGACCGGCGTAGCGGTTACCGCCACGGTCGAACACGCAGGTGGTGACACCCGCGGCGACCGCGCGCTCGCCGAGGAGCGCGCCGACGCGACGGGCGACGGCGGTCTTACCGCCCTCGCCTGCCGGGACGCCCGCCTCGCGCGACGACGCGGCGACCAGGGTGTGGCCGCGCTCGTCGTCGATGAGCTGCGCGTAGATGTGGCTGTTGCTGCGGTACACGGAGAGGCGCGGCCTCGCCGCGGTGCCGCTGACGCGGCGCCGCAGGGAGAGGTGGCGCCGGCGGCGGGCGGCCCGCTTCTCGGTCGTGTGCATCTGGAGTCCTCCTGGGCGGGGCGGGGCCCCGCGTGACGTCAGCGGCCTGCGGCCTTGCCCGCCTTGCGCTTGACGACCTCGTCCTCGTACCGGATGCCCTTGCCCTTGTACGGCTCGGGCGGACGCACCCGGCGGATGTCCGCGGCGACCTGGCCGACCAGCGCCTTGTCGATGCCCGAGACCACGATGCGCGTGGGGGCCGGGACCTCGAAGGTGATGCCGGACGGGGCCGCGATGCGGACCGGGTGCGAGAAGCCGACCTGCAGCTCGAGGTCGCGGCCCTTCAGCGCCGCGCGGTACCCGACGCCGATCATGTCGAGCGTGATCGAGTAGCCCTCGGTGACGCCGGTGACCATGTTGGCGATGAGCGACCGGACCAGACCGTGGCGCGAGCGCTCGCGGGGCGAGTCGCCGGCGCGCTCGACGAGGAGCTGGTCGCCCTCGGTGCGGATCGAGACGCCCGAGGGCATGGTGGCCTCGAGCTGACCCTTGGGCCCCTTGACGCGGACGTGCAGGCCGTCGATGGCGGCCTCCACCCCGGAGGGGACGGGGACGGGGTTCCTACCGATGCGCGACATGGCTACCTCGTCACCACACGTAGGCGACGAGCTCGCCGCCGAGGCCGCGCTTGCGCGCGGTCCGGTCGGTGACGAGCCCCTCGTTGGTGGACAGGATGGCGACGCCGAGCCCGCCGAGCACGCGGGGGATCTCGGTCCGCTTGACGTAGACGCGCAGGCCCGGCTTCGAGATCCGGCGGAGGCCGGCGATGACGCGCTCGCGGTTCGGGCCGTACTTGAGGCGGATGGTCAGCGTCGCCTGCGGCTCGGTCGGCTCGACCGACCAGCCCTGGATGTAGCCCTCGTCCGCGAGCACCTCCGCCAGCGCCGCCTTCATGCGGGACGACGGCATCGTCACGGTGTCGTGGTACGCGAGCGACGCGTTGCGGACACGCGTCAGCATGTCGGCCACGGGGTCGGTCATCGTCATCGGTCTGGCTCCATCGGGGTTGCGGGGCCCTGCCCCGTACTTCCCTTCGAGGTCGGTCGTGCGGTCGGTCGTGCGGTGGTGGACGGCGCCGCGGCGGACGCCGGTGGGCGGCTACCAGCTGGCCTTCTGGACGCCCGGCAGCTCGCCGGCGTGGGCCATCTCGCGCAGGCAGATCCGGCAGAGGCGGAAGCGCTGGTAGACCGACCGCGGGCGGCCGCAGCGCTGGCACCGCGTGTACTCGCGGACCTTGAACCGCGAACCGCGCTTCTGCGCCGCGATCTTCGACTTCTTCGCCATGTCAGGACTCCTGGCTGCGGACGAACGGGAAGCCGAACGCGTCGAGCAGGGCGCGGGCCCGCTCATCGGAGTCGGCGGTGGTGACGATGGTGACGTCCATCCCGCGGACGGCGTCGACCTGGTCGTACCGGACCTCGGGGAACACGAGCTGCTCGGTGAGGCCGAACGTGTAGTTGCCGCGCCCGTCGAACGAGCGGGGGTTCATCCCGCGGAAGTCGCGGATGCGGGGCAGCGCGACCGAGATGACGCGGTCGAGGAACTCCCACATGCGGTCCCCGCGGAGGGTGACCTTGATGCCGATCGGCATGCCCTCGCGCAGCTTGAACGCGGCGATGGACTTCCGGGCCCGGTTGACGCGGGGCTTCTGCCCGGTGATGGCCGCGAGGTCGCGCATCGCGCCGTCGAGCGCCTTCGAGTCCGTGATCGTCTCGCCGAGGCCGACGTTGACCACGATCTTCTCGAAGCGCGGCGTCTGCATGACGTTCGCGAGGCCCAGCTGGGTGCGCAGGGCCGGCGCCACCTCGTCGAGGTAGCGACGCTTGAGGCGCGGCATCGGCCGGGCGTCGGTCGCGGTGCTCATGATCGGGTCCTGGGGTCGCGGGTCAGAACGTGGCGCTGCAGCGCTTGCAGACACGGGTCTTGCTGCGGCGGTCGCCCTCGGTCTCGTAGGCGTAGCCGACGCGGGTCGCCTCGCCGCAGGACGGGCAGACCGGCATGACGTTGCTGAGGTGGACGGGGGCCTCCATCTCGACGATGCCGCCCTCGTCCACGCCCGCCGCCGTCTGGCGCGGACGCTGGTGCTTCTTCACGCGGTTCACGCCCTCGACCAGGACGCGGTCCCGGTCGCGGAGCACGCGGACGACGCGACCGGTGCGGCCGCGGTCCTTGCCGGCGATGACCTTGACCTCGTCGTCCTTGCGGATCCGCTCCATCAGAGCACCTCCGGCGCCAGCGAGATGATGCGCATGAACTTGGCGTCCCGCAGCTCCCGCGCGACGGGACCGAAGATGCGGGTCCCGCGGGGCGTGCCGTCGGGCTTGATGATCACGCAGGCGTTGTCGTCGAACCGGATGTACGAGCCGTCGGGGCGCCGCCGCTCCTTCGTGGTCCGGACCACGACGCACCGGACGACCTCGCCCTTCTTGACGTTCGCCGACGGGATGGCCTGCTTGACGGTCCCGATGAAGACGTCGCCGAGCGACGCGTACCGGCGGTTGGAGCCGCCGAGCACGCGGATGCAGAGCACCTCGCGCGCGCCGGAGTTGTCGGCCACGCCGAGGCGCGATTCGGTCTGGATCATCGGTCCCTCTCCGTCCCGTGGGGCGGGTGGTCGGTGGTTCGGTCAGGCGGCGCGCTCGACGACCTCGACGAGGCGCCAGCGCTTCAGCTTGGACAGCGGCCGGGTCTCGACGATGCGGACCGTGTCCCCGACGCGGGCGTCGTTCGCCTCGTCGTGGGCGTGGTACCGCTTCGAGACGCGGATCGTCTTGCCGTACAGGCGGTGCGTGGTGGTCCGGTCGACGCGGACGATGATGGTCTTGTCCTGGACGTCGGACACGACCACGCCCTGCCGCTCCTTGCGGACCCCGCGCTCGTCGGCTGCGGTCATCGTCATGCCCTCCCGCGCGCGGCGGCGATCTCGCGCTCGCGCATCACCGTCAGGACCCGTGCGATGTCGCGACGGACGCGTCCGAGGCGACGCGGGTCGTCGAGCTGTCCGGTCACGGCCTGGAACCGGAGGTTGAACAGCTCCTCCTTGGCCTCGGCGTAGCGCTGGCGCAGCTCGTCGTCGGGGAGCTCGCGGAGCTCGGTCGCGGTCATCACATGTCCTCCCGGCTCACGAACTTCGTCCCGACCGGCAGCTTGTGCGCGGCCTTGCGGAGCGCCTCGCGCGCGAGGTCGGCCGGCACGCCGCCGATCTCGAACATGACCCGGCCAGGCTTGACGGCGGCGACCCAGTGGTCGGGCGCGCCCTTGCCGGAGCCCATGCGGGTCTCGAGCGGCTTCCGGGTGATCGAGCGGTCCGGGAAGATCGTGATCCGGATCTTCCCGCCACGCTTGACCGCACGCGTCATCGCGATGCGGGCGGCCTCGATCTGCCGCGCGGTGATCCAGCCCGGCGTCGTCGCCATCAGGCCGTAGTCACCGACGTAGACCTCGGTGTGCCCGGTCGAGAGGCCCTTGAGGGGACGCGGCCGGTGCTGCTTGCGGTGCTTGACGCGCTTCGGCGACAGCATCAGGCGTCACCTCCCGGACGGTCCTCGGCCTCGGCCGGCTCGGCCGCGGCGACCGGCGCCTCGTCGACCGGCTCGGGCGACGCGACGGCCTCGACCGCAGCGGCCTCGGTGGCCTCGGGGGCCTGCTCCACGGGGGCCTCGACCGGCTCGGTCGCGGCGACCTCGGCGGCGGGAGCGGCCTCGGTGGCCGGGGCGGCCTCGCCGGCCGGACGGGCCGGGCGGGTGCCGACGCCGGTGACCCGCTTGGCGACGGTTGCCGCCTTGCGGGTCGCCTTGCGGCGCGGACGGTCGTCGACCTGGCGGCCCTCGGCCAGCGCCTTCGCGCGGTCCATGGCGCGCTGCGCCTCGGCCTCCTCGCCGGAGCCGATGGCGTCACCGGTGTAGACCCAGACCTTGACGCCGATACGGCCGTACGTGGTGCGGGCCTCGTCGAAGCCGTAGTCGACCTTGGCGCGCAGCGTGTGCAGCGGCACGCGGCCCTCGCGGTACCACTCGGACCGGCTCATCTCGGAGCCGCCGAGGCGGCCGCCGACCTGGATGCGGATCCCCTTCGCGCCGGCCTTCTGCGCGGTCTGGACGGCGCGGCGCATGGCGCGGCGGAACGAGACCCGTCCGCGCAGCTGCTCGGCGACGTTGTAGGCGATGACCTGGGCGTCGAGGTCGGGGTTCTTCACCTCGTGGATGTCCAGCTGCACCTTGTGGCCGACCAGCTTCTCGAGGCTGGCGCGGATCATCTCGGCCTCGGTGCCGCGGCGGCCGATGACGATGCCCGGGCGCGCCGCGAGCAGCGCGATCTCGGTCTTGTCGCGGGTCCGGGTGATGTCGATGCGGCTGACGCCGGCGTGGCGGACGCGCTCGCGCAGGTAGCCGCGGATGCGCGCGTCCTCGTGGACGTAGTCCGCGTACGACTTGCGGTCCGCGATCCAGCGCGAGGTCCACTCGGTCGTGATGCCGAGGCGGAAGCCGTTCGGGTTGACCTTCTGGCCCATCTCAGCGCTCCTCGGCGGGCGCGACGACCACGGTGATGTGGCTCGTGCGCTTGCGGATGCGGTAGGCGCGGCCCTGGGCGCGCGGGCGGAACCGCTTCATGGTCGGCCCCTCGTCGGCGTAGGCGTTCGCGACGACCAGCTCGTCGGGGTCGTAGCCGTCGTTGGTCTCGGCGTTCGCGACCGCCGACCCGAGGACCTTCAGGAGGGGCTCGGCGACCGCCTTGCCGGAGAGGCGCAGCACCGTCGCGGCCTCGGCCACGGGACGGCCGACGATCAGCGGCGTCAGCTGGCGGATCTTGGACGCGCTGACGTGGACGTACTTCGCGGTCGCGCGGACCTGCACGGCGTCGGTGCTCATCGGCGACCCTTCTGCGCCTGCTTCTCACCGGCGCCGCCCCACTTGATGGAGCGCGTGGGCGCGAACTCGCCGAGCTTGTGGCCGACCATCGACTCCGAGATGAACACCGGCACGTGCTGGCGGCCGTCGTGGACGGCGATGGTGTGGCCGACCATCTCCGGGAAGATGGTCGAGCGGCGCGACCACGTGCGGATGACCCGCTTGTCGTTGCGCGCGTTCTGCTCGTCGACCTTCTTCATGAGATGGTCGTCGACGAACGGACCCTTCTTCAGGCTGCGGGGCATCAGCGGCTCCGGTTCCGGCCACGGCGACGGATGATCGCCTTGTTCGAGGCCTTCTTCTTGCTGCGGGTGCGGCGCTCGGGGTTGCCCCACGGGTCGACCGGGTGGCGGCCGCCGGACGAGCGACCCTCACCACCGCCGAGCGGGTGGTCGACGGGGTTCATGACGACGCCGCGCGACTGCGGGCGGCGTCCGGCCCACCGCGAGCGGCCGGCCTTGCCGAGCTTGATCAGCTCGTGCTCCTCGTTGCCGACCGAGCCGACGGTGGCGCGGCAGCGGGCGTCGACCAGCCGGATCTCGCCCGAGGGCAGGCGGAGCGCCGCCGTGGCGCCCTCCTTGGCGAGGAGCTGGATGGCCGTCCCGGCCGAGCGGCCCATCTTCGCGCCGCCGCCGGGACGCAGCTCGACGGCGTGGACGACGGTGCCGACGGGGATGTTCTGCAGCGGCAGCGCGTTCCCCGGCTTGATGTCGGCCGCAGGGCCCGACTCGACGACCTGGCCGACGCGGAGGTTCCGCGGCGCGAGGATGTAGCGCTTCTCGCCGTCGTGGTAGTGGAGCAGCGCGATCCGGGACGACCGGTTCGGGTCGTACTCGACCGCGGCGACCGTGGCGGGGACGCCGTCCTTGTTGCGGCGGAAGTCCACGATGCGGTAGCGACGCTTGTGGCCGCCTCCGCGGTGCCGGCTCGTGATGCGGCCGTACGCGTTGCGGCCCGCCTTCGAGCGGCCGGGGGCCAGCAGCGACTTCTCCGGACGCGAGCGCGTCACGGCCTCGAAGTCGCTGACCGAGGCCCCCCGCCGCGAGGCGGTGGTCGGTCGGTACTTGCGGATGCCCATCGTCGGTCTCCGGTGGCCGGTCAGATGCCGGCGTCGAACAGCTCGATGCGGTCACCCGGCGCGACCGTCACGATGGCGCGCTTGGTGTCCGGGCGCTTCCCGACCGTCAGGCCGCGCCGCTTCACCTTGCCGCGCCGGTTCAGCGTGTTCACCGCGAGGACGCGCACGCCGAAGATGGCCTCGACGGCCTGGCGGATGTGCACCTTGTTCGCCCGCGGGTCCACGACGAACGTGTACTTGTTCTCCGAGATCATCTCGTACGACTTCTCCGAGATGACGGGCCGGATGATGACGTCCCTGTGGTCCCTCATCGTCCCGCCTCCGCCGCGTCCACGACCTCGATCTCGGCGTCGCCCGAGCGGCGCCCCGCCCCGATCAGGCCGACGGCGTCGCGCTCGATCAGGACGACGTCGCTGAGGAGGACGTCACGCGTGTTGAGCTGGTCGACCAGCAGCGTGTGGACCTGCTGGAGGTTGCGGACCGAGAGGACCGCGTTCCCGTCGAAGTCCGCGAGGACGAGCAGCACCGAGCCCTCGGCGCCGAGCGCGGCCAGCGCGGCGAGCGCGTCCTTCGTCCGCGGGGCGTCGAAGGTGAACCGGTCGACGACGACGATGCGCTCGGCCGCGAGGCGGTCGGCGAGGGCCGAGCGCAGCGCGCCGCGGCGCATGCGGCG
>JBEARL010000025.1:0-16063 GCA_041163265.1 Actinomycetota bacterium | reverse complement strand
CCACGCTGCTCCTCGCGCGCGCCGCCGCGGGGGCGTTGCGGTCACCGAACGCATCGATCTGGGCGACCCCCGAAGGGTGGGGGATCGCGGCCGCGTGCGCACTCCTGACGCTCGCGACGGCCGCGGTGCCGCTCGCTTGGGGGGCCCGGTCGCTCGCGCGGACCGGGACGACGGTCGCCGCCGCGCCGGCCGCGGCCCTGCGCGCCACCGTCCGTCGGCGCGCCGTCGCGACGCTGACCGGCGGGCTCGAGCTGATGGGCGGCTCGGCCCGCGGCTTCGACCGCACCGTCCGGGTCGCGCGCACGCTCGCCGACCTCGCGGGATCGGAGGCCGTCGAGGAGGACCACGTCGCCGAGGCGCTCGGCTGGCGGATGGCGGTGCTGCCCGCGGCGGAGGACTCCGGCCGCGTCCGCTCGGCGGCGCTGGCGTGAGCGCCGCGGTCACGCTGGGCGACCTCGCCGCGGCCGTCGCGGCGTCCGGCACGGACCCCGACGTCCTCGCGCGACTGGTCGCGCTGGCCTGCGGACCCGGCGGCGGCCCCGAGCGGGTTCGGCGCGCACTGGCCGCCTCGGCGGACGCGCCGGTCGACGCCACGGGCGCGGCGGCGCTGCTGGCCGACGTCGTCGGGACGCCGGCGGGTCCGGACGCCGCGGGGCGGCGGGCCGCGGCCGCGGCCGCGCTGCGCGGCTGGACGGCGCTCGGCGTCCGCGTCGCCGTCGTCGGCGACCCCGGGTACCCGGACCGGCTCGCCGAGGGCTGGCCCCAGGTCGACGCACCGATGCTGCTGGCCTGGCGGGGCGTGCCGCCGCGCGACGCTGGCGCCGGCGTCGCCGTCGTCGGGACGCGGCGCGCCACCGCCTACGGCCGCGCGATCGCGGCGGACCTCGCCGCGGCCGTCGCGCGCGCGGGCGGGCGCGTGGTCTCGGGCGGGGCCCGCGGCATCGACGCCGAGGCGCACGCGGCGGCGCTCGGGCTGCCCGGTGGGACCACCGTCGTGCTCGGATGCGGCCACGCGGTCGCCTACCCCCGCGACCACGCCCGCGTCGGCGGCCTGTTCGACCGCGTGCTCGCCGACGGCGGGACCCTCGTCTCCGAGCTGACGCCGGACCTCGCGCCGCACCCCGGCGTCATCCGCGCACGCAACCGCATCGTCGCGGGGCTGGCCGAGGCGGTGGTCGTCGTCGAGGGCGGCGAGCGCTCGGGGGCGCTCCTCACCGCCGGGGCGGCGGCGACACGGGGACGGCCGGTCCTCGCCGTCCCCGGCGACCTGCACGCGCCCGGCTCGGCCGCCCCGCTGCGCCTCATCTCGGAGGGCGCCGAGCCGTACCTGGGACCGGCCTCGGCGCTGGCGCTGCTGCCGGCCCCGGCCTCGATCGACGCGGGGGAGGGGCCCCCGGCGGACGGCGGACCCGAGGGCGCGGAGCGGACCGGCACCGCCGGCGCACGGGCCGCGGCGCTGCGGCACCTCGTGCCGCCCGGCGCCGCAGCGGTGCTGGCGCGCGCGTGGCCGCGGCCGATGACGCCGGCGGAGGTCGCCCGCGCCGCGGGGTGCGACGCCGGCGAGCTGCTCGCCGGCATCGTCCGCGCCCGGCTCGCCGGCGCGCTCGAGGCCGTCGGGGACGGGTTCCGCGTCGCCGGCCCGTCCGGAGGTCGTTGACCCGCGCCGCACCGGCGGGGACGATGCCCCCATGCCCCGCCCCTCGCGCACCGGATCCGCCGACGTCGGCGCCGACGTCGACGACGACCTCGCGCCGGCCTGGCGCGTCGCCGTCGACGAGCTGGTCGCCCACGTCGGCCTCGAGCGCGGTCGCCGCGCCCACACGCTGGCCGCGTACCGCAGCGACGCGGAGGACGTCGCGCGGCGGCTCGCCGCCCACGGGTTCGACCGACCCGACGGCGTCGAGCGCGACGACCTGCGCGCCCACCTCGCCGACCTCGCCGACGAGGGGTACGCGCGCGCGACGCTCGCCCGCCGCACCTCGGTGCTGCGCACGTGGTTCGCGCTGCTCCGTCGCCGCGGCATCGTCGCGTCGGACCCCGCGGCGCTGCTCGTCACGCCGAAGCAGGGCCGGCACCTGCCCCGGGTGCTCCGCGTCGACCAGGTCGAGGCGCTGCTGGCGGCACCGGAGGGGACGGCACCCATCGCACTGCGCGACCGGGCGCTGCTCGAGCTGCTCTACGCGTCGGGCGCGCGCGTCGCCGAGGCCTGCGGGCTGACGCTCGACGCGCTCGACCTCGGCCAGGCGCAGGTGCGGCTCGACGGCAAGGGCGGCAAGGACCGCATCGTCCCGATCGGTCGCCCGGCCGTCGCGGCCCTCGACACCTACCTGCGCGAGGGCAGGCCGGCGCTGCTCGGCCGCGCCGAGGCCGCCGGTCGCACGGGCCGGGCCGACGGCGTCGTCCTCCGCGGAGACCGCGGCGGCCCGCTCGGCACCCGCGACGCGCGGACGCTCGTCGGTCGGCACGCCGCCGCGGCCGGGCTCGGGCACGTCACGCCGCACACGCTGCGTCACTCCTTCGCGACGCACCTGCTCGAGGGCGGCGCCGACGTCCGGGTCGTCCAGGAGCTGCTCGGCCACGCCTCGCTCGCGACGACCCAGCGCTACACCCATCTCTCCCGGGGCAGGCTGCGCGAGGTCCACGCCCGCGCCCACCCGCGGGCCCGCCGGGCCGCCTGAGGGTCCTGCGCCCGGTCGTCCACAGGCCGGCGATCCGCGGTCCCGCGCGGCGCCGTCGTCCGTACGGTGCTCGCACGCCCCCGGCCAGGGCCGGCGGGCCCCCGCGGGGGCGCGAGGAGCGACGGTGCATCGGGACGAACCCCGCCTCCCGGGTCCCCAGCGACCCGGTGCCCCCCTCGCGCCCCCCGCGGGACGCCGCCCCCGGACCGCGCGGGCGCTGGTGCTGATCCTGTCCGCGGTCGTGCTGGGGGCGGCCGCGCCCGCCCCGGCGCGGACCCCGTCCCCGCCGCGGACCGCGGCGGAGCGCGCCGAGGCCGAGCGCGCCGCCGCGGAGGCCGCCGAGGCGGCCTGGTGGTCCGAACCCGTCGTGCACCGCGCGCCGGTCGCCGGTCGCGTGACGCGACCCTTCGCCCGACCCGACGGTCCCTACGGGGCCGGCCACCGCGGCGTCGACCTCGCGGCACCGCCGGGCGCACCGGTCCGGGCCACCGAGCGGGGGACCGTCGTCCACGCCGGTCCCGTCGTCGGCGTCGTCTGGGTCTCGGTCGACCATCCCGACGGCCTGCGCACCAGCTACGGCCCGCTCGCCGACGTCGCCGTCGTCCCGGGTCAGCGCGTCGGGGCCGGCGACGTGCTCGGCGTCGTCGCCGACGGCGACCACGGCGATCCCGAGCGCGACGCGGGGCTGCATCTCGGGGTCCGGCGCGGCGACGAGTACCTCGACCCGGCGACCGTGCCGGACCTCGCCCCGCCGCGTCCGACGCTCGTCGACGCCGGCGGCTGGGCCGCCGCCGACCTCGCCGTCGTCCCCTACGAGGCATGGCGCGGCGCGCGGCTCGGCGGCGTGCTCACCCACGGCAGTCCGGACGCCGAGGACGCCGGCTTCGCGGTGCCGCCGTCACCGAACCACCTCGTGCTCGTGTCGGGCTTCGGCACGTCCAGTGACGGTGCGATCCTCGACGCGCGCCACCTCGGCTACGACCTCGCGGGCGTGACGCACCTCTCGCACGCCGGGCGGCGTTCCGATGCCGCGGGCGCCGGCGGTTCCGACGGTTCGATGCGACCGGACGTCGACGCCGTCGACGCCGGTCCGTGGCGCGACCAGCTGCCCTACACCCCCGAGCACACATGGGGCGGGGTCGAGCGGGCGGCGCTGCTGCTGCGCGACCAGCTGCGGGCGCAGGCGGCCCGCGAGCCGGGCCGCGCCGTCGACCTCGTCGGTCATTCCTTCGGAGGCGTGACGATCGCCTGGTACCTGCTCCACCTCCACGACCCCTACGACCGCACGCTTCCCCCGGTCGGTCACGTCGTGACGATCGCGTCACCGCTCGAGGGCAGCGACCTCGCGCGCCTCGCGGACGCGCTCGACGCCAACGGCGCGACCGGGCCGGCGCTCCGCGGTGGGCTCGGGCTGCTCGCCGCGGGACCGCTGCCGATGGCCGGCCACCTCGACCCGGGCTCGCGCACGGTCGACGATCTCGGGACCGGCTCGGCCGCGTTGGCGGCGCTCGCCGACGCCTGGGGGGTCGAGCGGGCCGCCGGCGCCGCCGGCGCGTTCGCGACCGGCACGCGATGGCTCTCGATCGCCGGCAGCACCGACGTCGTCGTCGGGGCGCACCGCGCCGCGCTGCCGGGTGGCACCAGCCCCGACGGCGCCGTCCCGCCCGCCGAGCGACGGGTGCTGCCCGGCGGCCACTCCGGCGTGCTGGCCACCGAGGCGGTGCGCGAGGTGGTGTGGCGGTTCCTCGCCGACCGGGACGTCGTCGCGAGCCCCGGCCACCTCGCGACCGCCGGTGGGGCCGTCCTCGGCGGGGGGCTGCTCGCGACGGCGGCGGCGCTGGGGGACCGCGACGCCGCCGGTGCGCTGGTCGGGCCGCCCTGAGCCTCGTAGGCTGCCGGCGGCGGTCGGGCCGTCCGGTCCGCCGCCGGGGGAGCGCCATGGTCTCGCGCCAGCTCGCGGGGGTCCTGCTCGTCGCGCTGGGGGTGACCCAGCTCGTCATCTCGCTGACCGGCACCGGCGTCGAGATCGCCGTGGCCCTCGGCGGCGTCGCGTTCCTCGCCGCCTACCTCGCGACGCGCGCCTACGGCCTCCTCGTGCCCGGCGGGGTGCTGACCGGCGTCGGTGTCGGGCTCGCCCTGGTCGCCCGCGGGCAGTCCCTCGCCGTGCTCGAGCTGGGTCTGGCCGGCGGGTTCCTCGTCATCCCGGTCCTGCAGCTCGTGACCGGGGCGCCGCGCGAGCGCGGCTGGGCCTGGCCGCTGCTGCCGGCCGGGATCCTCGGCGCGCTCGGGGCCGCGACCATCGTCGACGCCCGGCTGGTCGCGCTGGGGCTCCCCGGCCTGCTCGTCCTCTCCGGCGTCGTCGCCGTCGCCAGCGGCGCCCGCGGCGCTGGGAAGCGCGCCGGTCGCCGCCAGGCCGCCCGCGAGGCCGCCCGCGCCGAGCGGGAGGCCGCCGCAGCGCTGCCGCCGGCCGAGCCGACCCCGCCGGGGTCGGAGGACGGCGCCGGCGGCGACGGCACCCCCGAGCCCCGCCCCGTCGACGGCGCCGGGTCCGACGCGACCGGGCCGGGCCCGACCGACCCCGACGGGCCGCGCTAGCATCCCGCCGCCCGCCGGACATCGGTCGGGCGCACCACCCCCATCCCCGCACTCCCATCACGCACGCCCGCCGACGGGCGGCCCCGGTGCCCCGCGACGCGGGGTGGGCCGCCGGGCCGAGGGTCGCGCCGAGAGGCGCCGTCCGAGGCCGCACGGATGACGCGGGCGGAGGCCCAACCGAACCGGAGGCACCACCATGGCCGTCGTCACCATGCGCCAGCTCCTCGAGGCCGGCGTCCACTTCGGGCACCAGACCCGCCGCTGGAACCCGAAGATGAAGAGGTTCATCTACGGCGAGCGCAGCGGCATCTACGTCATCGACCTGCGCCAGACCGTCGGTCGCATCGAGAAGGCGTACTCGTTCACCCGCGACCTCGTCGCGAAGGGCGGGACCGTCCTCTTCGTCGGCACGAAGAAGCAGGCCGCCGAGACGATCCGCTACCAGGCCGAGCGCGTCGGCATGCCCTACGTCACCGAGCGGTGGCTCGGCGGCATGCTCACCAACTTCACGACGATGAAGTCCCGCATCGCCCGGCTCCGCGAGCTCGAGGCGATGCGCAGCTCGGGCACCTACGACCTCCTCCCCAAGAAGGAGGTCCTGCAGCTCGAGCGCGAGCGCGAGAAGCTCGAGATCAACCTCGGCGGCATCCGCGACATGGCGAGGCGCCCCGACGCCATCTGGGTCGTCGACACCGTCATCGAGGAGATCGCCGTCAAGGAGGCGAACCGCCTCGGCATCCCGGTGATCGGCATCCTCGACACGAACTGCGACCCGGACGTGGTGCAGTACCCGATCCCGGGGAACGACGACGCGATCCGCTCGTCGACGCTGCTGACGCGCATCATCGCCGACGCCGTCGCCGACGGGCTGGTCCGCCGCGCGTCGCGCAGCGCCGACGACGAGCTGCGCGCCCAGGCCGAGGCCGCCGCGGCGCCCGCCACCGGCGAGGCGGGCGAGCCCAAGGCCGCCTGGGAGCTCGAGCTCGAGCGCCAGAAGGCCGCCGAGCAGGCCTCCCGGGCCGCGGCCGCTGACCTCGCGGCGCAGGCGCTGCCCGAGCTGGCCGACGACCTGGTCGACGACGAGGACTGAGGAGCACCACGATGGAGATCCCCGCCGCCGCCGTCCGCCAGCTCCGCGAGCTGACCAACGCGCCGATGATGGCCTGCAAGGCCGCGCTCGTGGACGCCGAGGGCGACATGGACCGCGCCGCCGAGCTGGTCCGCGAGCGCACGGGCGCCAAGATGGACGCCCGCGTCGCCGAGCGGACCGCGTCCGAGGGCGCGGTCGTCAGCTACCTGCACACCCCGACGCCGGGCCTGCCGGCCCGCGTCGGCGTGCTGCTGCAGCTGTCGAGCGAGACCGACTTCGTCGCGAAGTCCGAGCCGTTCCAGGAGCTCGCGCGCCAGCTCTGCCTCCACATCGCCGCCTCGAAGCCGCTGGTCGTCCGGGCCGAGGACGTCGACGCGGCGCTCCTCGAGAAGGAGCGCGAGTTCGCGCGCCGCGAGGCCGAGGAGCAGGGCAAGCCGGCCGAGGTCGTCGAGCGCATCGTCGAGGGCAAGGTCAAGAAGGTGCTGAGCGACTGGGTGCTCCTCGACCAGCCCTTCGTCATCGACCCCGACCGCACCGTCGCCCAGGCGATCAGCGACGTGCAGGGCGTGCTCGGCGAGAAGATCGAGGTCGCGCGGTTCTCGCGGTTCGAGGTCGGCGCCTGACCGACGGCGCGCCGGCCGGGCCGGCGGGGGAGGCAGCACGGTGACGCGGAAGCCGCTGAAGCGGGTCCTCCTCAAGCTCTCGGGCGAGGCGTTCAGCGACCCCGCGGTCCAGGGCGGCATCGACCCCGCCGTCGTCAGCCAGGTCGCCGGCGAGGTCGCCGAGCTGATGGAGTCCGACGGCACAGAGATCGCGATCGTCGTCGGCGGCGGCAACATCTTCCGCGGCAACTCGCCGGCCGCCGCGGGCATGGACCGGTCGAGCGCCGACCAGATGGGCATGCTCGCCACCGTCATCAACGCGCTCGCGCTGCAGGACGCGCTCGAGAAGGTCGGCGTGCCGACCCGGGTGCAGACGGCGATCTGGATGCAGCAGGTCGCCGAGCCCTACATCCGCCGCAAGGCGATGCGCCACCTCGAGAAGCGGCGGGTCGTCGTGTTCGCGGCCGGCCTCGGTGCGCCGTACTTCACGACCGACACCACGGCGGCGCAGCGCGCGCTCGAGATCGGCGCGGACGCGATCCTGAAGGGGACCAAGGTCGACGGCGTGTACGACCGCGACCCCAAGCTGCACGCCGACGCCGAGCGGTTCGAGGAGATCGACTTCCTCTCGGTCCTCAACCGCGGCCTGAAGGTGATGGACGCGACGGCGATCTCGCTCTGCATGGACAACGACCTCCCGATCGTGGTGTTCGAGCTGCTGCGCGCCGGGAACATCGGCCGGGTCGTGCGCGGCGAGCCGGTCGGCACGCTCGTGACGGGCACCGGCGGCGCCTGACCCGCCGCCGTACCCTCGCCGGGTCGCCGCGGCCGACGGCCGCCGGTCGCGGCCGGGGACCCCGGGGGAGGAGCTGCGATGTCGCTCGACGGGACGCTCGCCGACGCCGAGCACCGCATGGACCAGGCCGTCGTGAAGGTCGGCGAGGACTTCGGTGCGATCCGGACCGGCCGGGCCAACCCGCAGATCCTGCACCGCATCGTCGTCGACTACTACGGCACGCCGACGCCGATCCAGCAGCTCGCGAACTTCAGCGTCCCCGAGCCCCGCATCCTCCTCGTGAACCCGTTCGACCCCGCGGCGATCGACGACATCTCGCGCGCGATCAGCGAGGCCGACCTCGGCCTGAACCCCGCCTCCGACGGCCGCGTGCTGCGGTGCGTCTTCCCCGAGCTGACCGAGGAGCGGCGGCGGGACTACATCCGGCTCGCGAAGCAGACCGCCGAGGAGGGCCGCGTCGCCGTCCGCAACGTCCGGCGCAGCGCCCGGGAGGCGATGCAGCGCCTCGAGGACGACGGCGAGGTCGGTCGGGACGACCACGAGCGCGCGCAGAAGCGGCTCGAGGAGCTGACCGCCGCCCACGTGGCGAAGGTCGACCGGGCCCTCGAGGCCAAGGAGAAGGAGCTGCTCGAGGTCTGAGGCCGCACGGCCCCGACCCGAGCCCCCCGTGACCGCGCCCACCGTCGAGCCGAGCAGGCCGGGACGCGACCTCCGGGCCGCCGTCGCCGTCGGCGCGGCGCTCGTCGCGGTCCTCGTCGGCGCGGTCGCCGGGCCGCCGTGGCTGCTCGCCGTCCTCGTGCTGGCGCTGCTCGGGGCCGGCCTGGTCGAGGCCGGCGGCGTGATGGCCGGCGCCGGCCGACCCGTCGACGTCGACGTGCTGCTGCTCGTCGCCGCCGCCGGCGTCGCGGGCGCGCTCCTCGGCGGCGAGTCCGGGCTGCTCGCCGCCCTCGCGCTGCTGCCGGTCGCGGCGCTGCTGCGCGGCGTGCTGCGCGGCGGCGGCGAGGGCGTGCTCGACCGCGTCGGACGGACGACGCTGCTCGGGACGTGGGTCGTCGGCCTCGGTGCGCACGCCGTGCTGCTGCGCGACGGCGCCGGCGGCGCGGCCGCGCTGCTCGCCGTCGTCGGGGCCGTCGGCGTCGCGGACACCGCGGCCTACGCGGTCGGGTCGCGGCTCGGCCGCCGTCCGCTGGCCCCGCGCATCAGCCCGAACAAGACGGTGGAGGGCGTCGTCGCCGGCGTCGTCGCGGCCGGCCTGCTCGGCGCGGTCGCGCTGCCGGCCGCGGGGCTGCTCGGCGACCCGGTCCGTGCGGCGGCGTTCGCCGTCCTCGTCGCGGCGGCGGGGGTGCTCGGCGACCTCGCCGAGTCCATGCTGAAGCGCGACCTCGGGGTGAAGGACCTGGGTCGCGCCCTGCCCGGCCACGGCGGCGTGCTGGACCGCGTCGACGCGCTGCTGCTGGCGCTCCCGGTCGGCCACCACCTGCTCGCGCTCCTCGCGTGACCGCCGCGATCCCCGACGACGGGCCGGCGCCGGTCCCCGAGGGCCGCGTCGACCTGTACGCGCTGGACCGGGCCGGCCTCGCGGACCTGCTCGCGTCGCTCGGCGAGCCGTCCTACCGGGCCGGTCAGGTCGCGGCCTGGCTCGCGCGCGGCGTCGACGACCCGCACGCCATGTCCGACCTGCCCGCGGCGCTGCGCGCGCGGCTGGCCGACCTCGCGGCCGGGAGCACCCCCGAGTTGGTCGCCCACCACGTCGCGGACGGCGGGCGGACGCACAAGTTCCTGCTGCGGTTCGCCGACGGCGAGGCGATCGAGGCCGTCCTCATGCTCTACCCGCGCCGCGCCACCGTCTGCGTCTCGACGCAGGCCGGCTGCGCGATGGGCTGCCCCTTCTGCGCGACGGGGCAGGCGGGCCTGCGCCGCCAGCTCACCGCCGGCGAGGTCGTGCGCCAGGTCGCGGTCGCGCAGCGGGCGCTGGCCGAGCGCCGCGTCGGGGACGTGCCGCTCGACCTCGACGGACCGGACCACGTCACCAACGTCGTGTTCATGGGGATGGGCGAGCCGCTCGCGAACCTCGGCGCGACGACGGCCGCGGTGCGGTGGCTGCACGACCCGGAGGGGTTCGGGCTGTCGGCGCGGGCGCTCACCGTCTCGACGGTCGGACTGGTCCCGGCGATCGGGCGCCTCGCCGACCTCGGGCTGCCGCTGACGCTGGCGGTCAGCCTGCACGCCGCGACCGATGCGCTCCGCGACGAGCTGGTCCCGGTCAACCGCGTCCACCCCATCGCCGAGCTCGAGCGGGCCGTCCGCGCGTACCGGACCCGGACCCGGCGCCGCGTCAGCCTCGAGTGGTGCCTGATCGGGGACGTCAACGACGACGACGCGCAGGCGGACGCGCTGGCGGGGATCGCCCGCCGGCTGCGGGCGCACGTCAACATCATCCCGATGAACCCGACGCCGGGCGTGCGGTGGCGCGAGCCGGACCCCGACCGGACCCGGGCCTTCGCCGACCGCGTCGGACGGGCCGGCGTGGCCGTCACGCTCCGCGACACCCGCGGGCGGGACGCCGAGGCGGCCTGCGGGCAGCTGCTCGCGGCGCGGACGCTCGGCGACGGTCGCATCCTGCCGCTCGCGGAGGGCGCGGCCGACCGCGTCGCGGCGCTCGGGGTCCGTCCGACCGCCGCGGCGCCGGCTCCGAACCCCCGGCACCATCGCGGCACGGGTCGGGACCACGGTCGGTCCGGCGGAGGAGGACGGCGGTGAGCGCGCTGGGCGTCACGGCGTTCGTCGCCGCTCTGGTCGGGGCCGTGCTCGTCCACGAGCTGTTCCACCTCCTCGGCGCCCGCTGGTCCGGCATGCGGGTGGACCGCTACTTCGTCGGGTTCGGCCCCACGCTGTGGTCGACGCGGCGCGGGGAGACCGAGATCGGTCTGAAGCTGCTGCCGCTCGGCGGGTTCGTGCGGATCGTCGGCATGGACCCGGAGGACCCGGTCCAGCCGCCGCTCGTCGACGAGCTGCCCGAGCCGGAGGGCGACGGCGCCGTGTGGGCCGACGCGCTCGAGGTCGGGCTGCGCGCCCGCGGGGCCCGCGCCGAGACGGCGCGGCGCATCCGCGACGCGGCCCGCGGCGTGCTCTCGGCCGCGCCGGCCGGGGTCGGCGCCGGTGCGGGCGGTCCCCGGGACCGTGCGACCGCGGCCGTGACCGCCGCGGTCGAGGCCGAGCTCGGGCCGACACGCCGCGTCGGCGACCTCGCGCACCGCGTGCTCCGCGGCGACGAGGGCCGCCGCTACGGCGACCGCCCCGCCCGCCAGCGCGCGCTCGCCATCGTCCTCGGACCCCTGTCGCACGCCGCGATCGCGTTCGTGCTGCTGCTCGGGATCCAGCTCGGGTGGCCGCAGCCGACCGGCGAGCTGACGACGGTCGTGGCCGCCGTGCAGCAGGGCTCGCCGGCCGACGCGGCGGGGCTGCGCGCCGGCGACCGGCTGCTCGCCGTGGCCGGCGTCGCCAGCGACGACTTCCTCGTGCTGCGCGACGGCCTGCGCGGTCGGCCCGGCCAGCCGGTCGACGTCCGCGTCGAGCGGGCCGGCGCGGTCGACACCGTCCGCATCGTCCCCGAGCCCGTCGAGACCGTCGAGGGCACCGTCGGGCTGATCGGGATCGCCGTCGAGCCGGTCGTGGCCGACGTCGGGGTCGTCGACGCGGTCGTCGCGGCGGCGGTCGGCGAACCGCGCGGCGCCTCGCCGGGCGGGGTCGTGCCGCTGGCCCGGGACTCGGTCGCCGGCCTCGTCCGCATCCTCTCCCCGCAGGGCCTGACCGACCTCGTCGGTCAGGCCGTCGGCGCCGAGGAGCGCGACCCGACGGGCGCGGTCTCGCTGGTCGGGGCGGCCTCGATCGCCGGGCAGATCGGCGCGCGCGACGGCGGCCTGCCGGTGCTGCTGGGGCTGCTCGCCGCCATCAACGTGTTCTTCATGCTGTTCAACCTCGTCCCGCTGCCGCCGTTCGACGGCGGCCACCTCGCCGTGATCGGCGTCGAGTCCGCGGTCAACGGCCTGCGGCGGCTGCGCGGACGGGCGGCGGACTTCCGCGTCCGGCCCGAGGCGCTGACGGCGCTGGCCGCACCCGTCATGGCCGTGCTGGTGCTGCTCCTGGTCGCGACGCTGTGGCTCGACGTGACGTCGCCGATCCGCCTGTGAGCATCCGTCGACCCCGGCCCGCGGGGGCGCCACGGGTACCCTCGGCGCGGTCGACGACCTCCGAGGTCCCCGCGTGAGCGCGACGCTGCCCCTCGCCCCCGGGACCCCCGGGCCGTCCGGTGCGACGGACGCCGCCCAGGCCGCACCCGTCGCGGGCGTCGACGCCCCCCGGCGCCGGACGACGCGGCAGATCACCCTCGGGCCGCTCGGCATCGGGAGCGACCACCCGGTCAGCGTGCAGACGATGACCGTCACGCCGACCCACGAGGTCGACCTCACGCTGCAGGCGATCGCCGCCGCGCAGGCCGCCGGCGCCGACGCCGTCCGCGTCGCGGTGCCGCGCCGCGAGGACGCCGAGGCGCTGGCGCGGATCGCCGAGCACGCCCGCGTCCCGATCATCGCCGACATCCACTTCCAGTGGAAGTACGCGGTCATGGCGATCGAGGCCGGCTGCGCCGGCGTCCGCATCAACCCGGGCAACATCAAGCAGCACGACAAGGTCGCGCTGATCGGGCGGCTCGCGACCGAGGCCGGCTGCGCCATCCGCATCGGCGTCAACGGCGGGAGCCTCGAGGACGCGATCCTCGAGGAGTTCGGCGGTCCGACGCCCGAGGCGATGGTCGCGTCGGCGCTGCGCGAGGTCCGACTGCTCGAGGACGTCGACTTCTTCAACACCAAGATCTCGGTGAAGCACTCGGACCCGTGGACGATGATCCGCACCTACCGCCTGCTCGCCGAGGCCTGCGACTACCCGCTGCACCTCGGCGTCACCGAGGCCGGACCGATGCAGTCCGGCTCGGTCAAGTCGTCGGTCGGCATCGGCGCGCTGCTGGCCGAGGGCATCGGTGACACGATCCGCGTCTCGCTCTCGGCCGACCCCGTCGAGGAGGTCAAGGTCGGGATCCAGATCCTCGAGTCGCTCCACCTGCGGCCGCGCGGACTCGACGTCGTGTCCTGCCCGTCCTGCGGCCGCGCCCAGGTCGACGTCTGGACGCTCGCCGAGCAGGTCCAGCAGGCGCTCGAGGGGCTCGACGCCCCGCTCCGGGTCGCGGTGATGGGCTGCGTCGTGAACGGACCGGGGGAGGCCCGCGAGGCCGACCTCGGCGTCGCCGCCGGCAACGGCAAGGGCGACATCATCCGGCGCGGCGAGCGCATCGCGACGGTCCGCGAGGAGGACATCGTCGAGGCCCTCGTCCACTTCGCCAACGAGATGGCCGAGGAGATCCGGGCCGAGCGCGGCGAGGGCAGCCCGGTCGTCGCCTGACCCGTCCCGGCGGCCCCATCGCCCCGGTCGCTCGGCACCCACCTGTGGTAGCGTCCGCTCCGACGCGGGCCGACGGCCCGCAGACCCGTCCGAGGACGCGTCCGGGCAGCATCCCGGGCCGCGGACGGGACCGACGGACCGCTCTCATCGTCGGCCGGCCCTCCGGGGCCGGCCGTCGCCGTGAGGGCGGCAGGGCACGGGACGCCATGACCGAGGGCACGCGGACGGCCACCGCCGAGGCGAGGGTGGCCGAGCTGGCGGCGGCGCAGGCCGGACCGCTGGGCCTCGCCGTGCTCGGGGTCGAGGTCGTGGCGGGCCGCGAGCCGGCCGTCCGCGTCACGGTCGACGTCGACGTGCCCGACCACGGTCGGCTCGAGCCGGGCGGGGCGCCCGCCGGCGGGGTCGACGTCGAGGCGATCGCGGTGCTGGCGCGGACGCTCGACGCGGCGCTCGTCGCCGACGGCGCGGTCACGGCCGACGCGGTCGTCGAGGTCGCCTCGCCGGGCGTCGACCGACCCCTCGTCGACGCCAGGGACTTCGTGCGCAACCTCGGCCGCGAGGTCGAGGTCGAACTCGCGGACGGCGGACGCGCGCTCGGCCGCGTCGTCGCCGTGGGCGACGGTCACGTCGAGCTGGCGCCGGCGGGCCGCGGTCGGACCGGTGCGGGATACATGAGCGTCGCGCTCGACGCCGTGGTGCGGGCCCTGCCCGTGCTGCCGTGGTGAGCGCGGGGACGGAGGAGACGCGATGAAGCCGATCGACATCGACGCCCTGCGCGCGGTCGAGCGCGAGAAGGGTCTGGACTTCCTGACCGTCATCGACGCGCTCGAGGCCGCGCTGGCCGCGGCGTACAAGCGCTCGGCGGCGGGGCGCGCCGACGAGGCCCGCGTCACCATCGACCGCATCTCGGGGCAGGTCACGCTGTACGCCCAGCGGCTCGACGACGACGGCAACATCGTCGAGGAGTGGGTCGAGGAGCCGAGCGACTTCGGCCGCATCGTGGCACAGACCGCGAAGCAGGTCCTGCTGCAGCGGCTGCGCGAGGCCGAGCGCGAGGTCACCTACGGCCAGTTCGTCGGGCACGAGGGCGACATCGTCTCGGGCCAGGTCAGCCAGCAGGGCAACGTCACGCTGATCGAGCTCGGTCGGACCGAGGCGCTGCTCCCGTACTCCGAGCAGGTGCCCAACGAGCGCCTCGCCCACGGCGCGTACACGCGCGCGGTCGTGATCGAGGTCCGCAAGCAGCTGCGCGGCGCGCAGATCGTCTGCTCGCGGACCCACCCGGCGCTGGTCGTCGGCCTGTTCGCGCTCGAGGTGCCCGAGATCGAGGAGGGCATCGTCGAGATCAAGGGCATCGCCCGCGAGGCCGGTCACCGCACGAAGGTCTCGGTCATGAGCCACGACGCGGACGTCGACGCCGTCGGCGCCTGCGTCGGTCCGGCCGGCGCCCGCGCCCAGGCCGTCCAGCGCGAGCTGCACAACGAGGGCACCGAGCGCATCGACATCGTGCGGTGGGCCGAGGACCCGGCCGAGCTGATCGCGAACTCGCTCTCGCCGGCCAAGGTCAGCGACGTCCACCTCTACGCCGACGACGGCACGGCGATCGTCGTCGTGCCCGACTACCAGCTCTCGCTCGCGATCGGCCGCGAGGGGCAGAACGCCCGGCTCGCGGCGCGGCTGACGGGCTGGCGCATCGACATCAAGTCCGAGTCGCAGTTCGCCGAGGAGCAGCGCGCGTTCCAGGACGCGCTGGACCAGGGGCTGATCGACGAGCACGGCAACCCGCTCTCGGACGAGGGGGCGAAGGCCATCGAGCAGGCCTACCGCTCGGCCGAGGCCCTCCGCCAGAGCGTCCTCGAGGAGGACGAGGGCGAGGCCGCGCCGGCCGACGGGGGGGAGGCGAGCTGAGCCCCGATGTCCAGAGGTTCGCGACCCCGCGGTCGGGACGCGACGGGCGGCGCACCGCGCCGTCCCGTCCGGACCTGCGTGGTCTGCCGTGCGACGCGACCGCAGGACGAACTGCTCCGCGTGGTCGTGCGGGGCGCGGCACTGACCGAGGACCCCGGGTCGCGGCTGGGCGGGCGGGGGGCGTACCTTTGCCCCCGGACGGCGTGCCTGCAGGGTGCGGGCGCCCGGGACGGGGCCGCGCTGCGGCGGGCGCTCCGAGCACCGGGCGTGGACGTCGGCCCGGCGCTCGCGCGGCTGCGGGCGGCCCACGGGGACGCGACGGACGGCGCGACGGCGCCATGAGGAGCGAACCGTGAGCAACACCGTCCGCGTGCACCAGCTCGCCAAGGACGTCGGCCTCTCGAACGCCGAGGTCATCCGGGCCCTCGGCGAGCTCGGCATCGAGGCGAAGAGCCACTCCTCCTCGGTCAGCGTCGTCGACGCCAAGCGCCTCCGCGACTCGATCGGTCGCTCGGCCGAGGACCGGGCGCGCGAGGACGCCGAGCGCCGCCGCCGCGAGCAGGAGGAGCTCGAGCGGTACCGCAGCGTCGAGACCGCAGCCCCCGTGACCGAGCGCAAGGCCGCCAAGGTCCTGCCGCCCCACCTCCGCCGCCAGCAGGAGGAGGCCGCGGCCGCCGCCGCGGCACCTGTCGACGTCCCCGCCGCGGCGGCCCCCGACGACGCCGCGCCGGCCGCACCGGCGACGCCCGGCGCGCCGGCCGCCCCCGCCGCCCCGACCGAGGGCACCGGCGGCGCGAAGCGCATGCCCGGCGGGCCGCCCCCGCGGCTGCGGCCGCCCGGGGCCCCCTCCGCCCCCGCGGCGCCCGGCCCGATGGCCGCGACCGAGGGCCTCACCGTCCGTCGACCCCCACCCGACGCCGGCCTGCCCCGCGAGGGCAGC
>JBEARL010000024.1:0-16572 GCA_041163265.1 Actinomycetota bacterium | reverse complement strand
CCGCTGGATCAGGGCCCGTGCCGTGCCGCTCAGATAGGGCTGAGCCAGCAGCAAACGCGTACCAGGGCCAACGGGAGGCAGGTCGGTGGAGCGGCGTGGCGGCAGGCTCCTGACCCGCTCGATACCCATGCGCCCAAACAGCGTGAGCAGCCGATCCTCCACCGCATCGGCCAGGGTGCCCACGATCAGCAACTGATCGGCTTGGTCGGCCGGAGCGGTGGGCAGCAGAGGCACCAGGGCCTGGAGGGCACCGTCTTCCCCCTGGGTGAAGGTGGTTTCGATGCCGCTCCCGGAATAATTGAGCACCCGGGTGCGACCGCCCAGCCGATCATTGAGCCGTTCGGCGGCACGGGCCAGATCGAGTTTGATCACCTCACTCGGGCACGACCCCACCAGAAACAGGGTGCGGATTTCAGGGCGACGCTCCAGCAGGTCGGCAACCAGGCGATCGAGCTCATCGTTGGCATCGGCCAGACCCGCCAGGTCGCGTTCGCCAAGAATGGCGGTGCCGAAGCGCGGTTCGGCGAAGATCATCACTCCGGCCGCGCTCTGGATGAGGTGCGCGCAGGTGCGCGATCCCACCACCAGAAAAAACGCATCCGGCATGCGTCGATGCAGCCACACAATGGATGTGAGGCCGCAAAACACCTCGCGCTGGCCGTTTTCGCGGAGCACATCCTGGCCGGGTGAGAGGGCAACGGTGCCGGAGGCCATGGTGGCGAGCCGCGAGAGTCCTACCTGGGTTAGCCACAACTGAGGGGTCGGCGCCAGAGGCCGTTACATGCTGTGGTGCGGAGGGTGTCAGAACCGGCGCCCAAAACCATCCTGGGGCGCTTCGCGGAAACGGTTGCCGCCGAACGCACCAGCAGCGGCCTCGCGGGCCTCGCCCAGGCGGCTCAACCGCCAGAGATTGCGCGACAGGCGCCGGGCGCGCAAACCGGCCCGCTCCACCACCTCCCCGCTGGCGCGTGCGCCGAGGAGGTGGCTCACCTCAACCGTGGTGAGGGGAGCGCCGGTGTCGATCGCGAGGCGTGTGAGCTCGAGGCGCTGGCGCAGCGCAGCCAGATCGGCCTGGGCGTCGTCGGCATCGCTCCGGCCCGCCGGGGGCGCCGCCGGCGCGTCGACGGAGGGAGCGGGGACGTCCTCGGGCGCCGTGACCGCGGCCCGGAGGTCGGCGGCGGTGGCCTCGACGGGCCGGACCGTGTCGCGCAGCGCCTGGCGCAGCTCGGTCCGGGTGCGGCCGAGCTCGCGGCGCAGCTCCTGGACCTCGCGCTCGATGTCGCCGAGGTCCGCGATCCCGCGCAGGTCCCGGGTCGCGTTCACGCCGTAGGTGCGCAGGCGGCGCAGCGCCTTCGCGGCACCGCGCGCGGCCTCGGGCAGGCGCTCGGGGCCCAGCACGAACAGCGCGACGATCGCGATGAGCAGCAGCTCCTGCGGACCGGGCACGGCGGGCCTCCGGGGCGTGGCGCCGGGACCCGACCGCACCCCGACGCGCCGCGGCAGGCTACTGCCGCCCGCAGGCCCGCCTCAGTCCCGCGGCCGCTCGCCGAGCGTGACGTCGACCTCCAGTCGCGCGCCGTCGCGGACGATGCCGAAGCGGACGACGTCGCCCGGGGCCCGGCGGCGGACCTCCGCCACCAGCTGCGACATGCTCGTCAGCTCGTCGCCGTCGACGGCCACGATGACGTCGCCGGGCAGGAGCCCGGCCGCGGCCGCACCCGAGCCGGCCTGGACGGACTCGATGACCGCACCGCGCCGGTCGGGCAGGCCGAAGGCCGCGGCGACCTCCTCGCTGACGTCGGTCCCCGTGATGCCCAGCAGCGGATAGCGGACGAAGCCCTGGCGGATCAGCTGCTCGGCCGACGACACCGCCTGCGAGGAGGTCACGGCGAACCCGATGCCCTCGTTCGAGCCGGTCCGCGAGAAGATCGCCGTGTTGATGCCGACCAGCCGGCCCTGCAGGTCGACCAGCGCGCCGCCGGAGTTGCCCGGGTTGATGGCGGCGTCGGTCTGCAGGACGGCGGGGATGCGGTCGTTGCTGTCGGGGATGGGGAGGTCGCGGTTCAGCGCACTGACGATGCCGGCGGTGACGCTGGCGTCGAGCCCGAACGGCGAGCCGATGGCGACGACGGTCTCGCCGACGAGGAGGGGCTCCGACTCGGGGCGGATCGCGACGGCCGGCAGCCCGTCGGCCTCGATGCGCAGCACGGCCAGGTCGTTCAGCACGTCGGTCCCGACGACCTCCGCCGGGAGACGACCCCCGCTCGCCAGCGTGACCGAGACCTCGGTCCCGTCCTCGATGACGTGGTTGTTCGTCACGATGTAGCCGTCGGCCCGGTAGATGACGCCGGACCCGAGCGCCTCCCCCTGGAGGCCCGTGCCGCGGACGTCGATGCGGACGACCGAGGGGGTCACGAGCTCGGCGACCTGCGGGATCACGTCCCGCGTCGCGTCGATGCTGGGCGGCGGCACCGTCGGCGTCGCGGCGCCGTCCTCGGTCGGGGCGGCCGGCGCCTCGGCCGCGGGCGCCGCGTCCTCGGGCTCGGCGGACGGCGGGCCGACGACGGCCAGCGTCACGGCGGCACCGGCGGCCCCCGCGAGCAGGGCGGTCACGAGCGTGCCGCCGCGGCGGCGGCGGGGCGTCGCGACGGTCCGCGCCGGCGGCGGCGCCACGGTCGGCTGCGGCTGCCGGTCCGCGGGCCGCACGTCGGCGTCCCGACGTCCGTGGGTCCCGGTCGGCACCGCGCCGCCGAGGTCGTCGACGCGGTCGTAGGCCGCGTCCCACCCCACCGCGAGGCGTGCCTCGGCCGCGGTCGCCGCCGGCGCCACGGGGTCACCGGACGGCAGCGGGCCACCGTCGGCCGGCCAGGGCCGGCGCCACTCGTCGCGGTCGCGCTGCATGTCGGCCTCCTCGTCGGCGAGGGTACGAGGCGAGTAGCGTGACCGGACGGCCGGAGGTCGCCCGCAGGTGCCCGACGTCAACGACGCGACCATCCGCGAGGAGCTCCGCCGCCTGTTCGCGGCGGAGGACGAGGTCCTGGCCGACGCGCGTCGGCGCGCGGCCGATCTCGGTCCGCCGGATCCCGAGGAGGCGGCCCTCCTCGCGTGGCTCGCGGCGGCGCTGGGGCGGTCGGGCCCGCCGGCAGAGGTCGTCGAGGTGGGCGCCGCGGGAGGGGTCAGCGCGCTCTGGCTGCTCGCGGGGCTGCCCGAGGGCGGCGCCGTGACGAGCATCGAGGCCGAGGCCGACGCGCACGCCCGCGCCTCGGAGGCCGTCGAGGTCGCCGGCCGCGCCGACCGGGTCCGCACGATCCTCGGCGACCCCGCGGACGTGCTGCCGCGGCTCGCGGACGGTCGCTACGGCATGTGCCTGCTGCAGGTCCCGCCGGGGCAGCACCTCGCGCTGCTGCCGGACGCGGTGCGGCTGCTGGCGCCGGGCGGGACGCTGGTCGCGCGCGGCGTGCTGCGCCGCGGCGAGCACGGCGCGGTGGTCGCGCGGTTCCTCGACACGGTCGCGAACGATGCGCGGCTGCGCTCGACCGTGCTGCACGAGCACGGGGGCGTGCTGCTCGCGACGCTGCGCTGAGCGTCGCCGCGGCACGGGATCAGAAGTAGCGGACCTTCGCGGCGAACTCGACGGCCGGTGCCAGGATCACCGCGAGGTAGAACATCCCGGTCGCGGCCTGGATCGAGCGACCGCCCTCGCGGGCGAGCCGGACGTTGAACCCGGCGATGAGCGCCAGCAGCGACAGCACGCCGAGGCCGAGCACGATCGTCATCGACCCGATGCGCAGCACCGGCGCGAACAGCAGGGCGCACTGCTCGAACGCGGCGCCGGTCAGCGCCGCGCAGGGCGCCGGGTTGCGCCAGCTCAGCAGCACCGAGGCCAGGCCGGCGCCGAGCGCCGCCACGTTCAGCCAGGCGGTCGTGACCATCGGGCGGTTCGAGAGCCGGCGCTCGACGAGGTACCAGTGGCCGAGGAGCATCCCGAACCAGATCGATCCGAGCAGCGCCGAGCCGAGCAGCAGCTCGACGAGGCCCTGCGCGAGCCCGCCGGCCCCGCCGCGTTCGGCCCGGAGCCCCGCGAGCGGGACCAGCAGCGCCACGCCCGCCCCGGCCGAGGCCAGCCCGACGATCCGGGCGCCGACCGCCGGAAGTCCGGTCATGCGAAGCACGAGCGCGGCGGCACCGAGCACCACGGCCGCGGTCGCGAGGGACAGCACCGGCGCGACGGCGCTGCCCGGGTCCGCGTCGAGCACGCGGCCGACCGGACCGGCCAGGGCGGCCCGGCCCGCGAGGACCAGCAGCACGGCCGTCCCGCCGGCGAGCAGCTCGAAGCCGCGGCGGACGCGGCCGAACGTCGGCACCGTCCAGACGAGGACGGACGTGCCCACCCCGGTCATGAGGAGGACGAGCGCGAGCACGACGGCGGGGGTGGTCACGGGGCTACGCTACCGCCGAGCCCACACCTCACCCCCACTGCGCAGCGCTGCGCGTCCGCATCCGAGGTCCTCCCATGGCCGACGTCGACGAGCCCCGGTCCACCGACCCCCACGACGCCGCGGACGCCCCCGCAGCACGACGGTGCGACCCGGGTCTCAAGGGCGACCGCACGCTGGTCGTCGCCGACCGCGACACCGCGACCCACCTCGGCTCGGGGACGGTCGAGGTCCTCGGCACGCCGGCCGTGCTGGCGCTGGCCGAGGGCGCGTGCTGCGACGCCGTCGCCGGCGGTCTCGCCGATGGCGAGACGAGCGTCGGCGCCTGGGCCGAGATCGAGCACCTCCGCGCCGTCCCCGTCGGGACGCACGTCTGCGCGCACGCGGTGCTGACGGGCCACCACGGACGCCGCCTCGAGTTCACCGTGACCGTCGAGGCCGGGGGCGACACGATCGCCCGCGTCCGGCACCGGCGCATCCTCGTCGACCGTGAGCGCTTCCTCGCCGGCAGCGCCCGCGTCTGACCCCGGGGCCGGGGACCGCGCCGACGGCCGAGCGCCGCGACCTCAGGCCGCGAGGCCCTCGAGCCAGTGCAGCAGCGTGCGCACCGGCGTGCCCGTCCCGCCCTTCGCGTGGTAGGGGCCGGGCTCGGACCGCCACGCCGTCCCGGCGATGTCGAGGTGGGCCCAGGGCGTCCCGGCCGGCACGGTGCGGTGGAGGAACAGCGCGGCGACGATCGAGCCGGGGTCCTTCGCCGTCGTGACGTTGCGGAGATCCGCGACGGCCCCCTCGAGGCGCGACCCGTACTCGTCGACGCCGAGCGGCAGCCGCCACAGCGGCTCGCCCGCGGCGGTGCCGGCCTCGGCGAGGCGGGCGGCGAGCTCGTCGTCGTTCGCGAACAGACCCCCGATCAGGTCCCCGAGCGAGACGATGATCGCGCCGGTCAGCGTCGCGACGTCGACGATGACGTCCGGCTCCAGCTCGGCCGCGTGGGCGATGCCGTCACCCAGCACCAGCCGGCCCTCGGCGTCGGTGTTCATCACCTCGACCGTCGTGCCGCCGCGCAGGCGCAGCACGTCGCTGACGCGCTGCGCGTCCCCCGAGACGAGGTTCTCGGCCAGCGCGAGGACGGCCGTGACCGCGACCGGCAGCCGCAGCGCCGCCGCGGCCCGCACGACCGCCGCGACGGTGGCCGCGCCGGCCATGTCCATCTTCATCGTCTCCATGCCGGCGGTCGGCTTCAGCGAGTAGCCGCCGGTGTCGAACGTGATGCCCTTCCCGACGAGCGCGACGTGCCGCGTCGCGCCGGCCGGGTCCCAGCGCAGCTCGACCAGCCGCGGCGGCACGCTCGAGCCGCGGCCGACGCCGAGGATCCCGCCGTACCCGCCCTCCGCGAGAGCCGCCTCGTCGAGGACCCGGACGGCGACGTCCGTCCCGTCGAACGCGGCGGCGACGCGGTCCGCCAGCGCCACCGGACGCTTCTCGGCCGGCGGCGTGTTGACGAGGTCGCGGACCCACGTCGCGGCCTCGGCGCCGGCGCGGGCCCGCGCCAGCGCGTCGTCGGCCCCGTCGGGCGCGACGCCGGCCAGCACGACGCGGCCCAGGCGCATCGGTCGCGGCCGCGAGCGGTACGCGTCGAAGCGGTAGGCGCCGAGCAGCGCCCCCTCGGCCACCGCCCGCAGCACGGCCGCCGGCGTCGCCGAGCCCGGGCCCGTCACGTCCGCGACCGCGGCGACCGCGGCGAGGTCGGTCGCGAGCACCTCCACGTCCGCGGCGGCGCGGACCGCGACCCCGGCCGCGCGGCGGAGCACGTCCCGCGTGCACCGCTCGGCGGGGCCGAGCCCGACGACGAGCACGGTGCGGGGACCGCCGTCGCCCGGGACGCGGACACGGACGGTGCTGCCGGCCGCACCGTCGAAGCCGAGCGCGACCAGCTCGTCGACCGGGTCGCCGAGCGGCGCCAGCGCGGCCGCCGCGGACGCTGTGGGGACGGGACGGCGCGGCGCGTCGCCGTCGGCCTCCCCGGCCGGCGCGAACGCACCGACCGCGCGCAGCGGGGCGTCCACGTCCTCGAGCCCGCCGGCCCGCGTCACCAGCTCGATCACGTGAGGACCCCCGCGTCGCGTCCCGGGGCCCGGCGCCCCCGGCGGCGGCCGAGGCTACTCACGCGCCGCGTAGCCTCCCCGGCGTGGACAGCACCCGTGACGACCGCGACGACGGCGACGACCGCGACGACGGCGAGGGTCGCGGCGGCGGGGCCGGGTCGGCCGGCGGCGTCCTCCCCGTCGACCTCCGGGACTGGGTCCGGTTCGACGGCGGCGCCGCGACCCGGGTGCGGGTGCTGGCGACGGACACCCTGGCGCTCGACGTCTGGGGCGTCGAGCCGCACCAGGCCACCGACGTCCTGACCTACGCCGACGCCGACGTCGTCTACACGGTCCTCGGCGGGCGGTCCTGGATCGCGACCGACGAGGGCGAGGTCGGACTCGACCCGCTGGGCAGCGTGCTCGTGCCGGCCGGCGTCGTCCACGGGATCGCGAACCGGGCGCCCGATCCGCTGGTCGTCGTGGCCGTATCCTCCCCGCCCGCCCCCGCTCCCGAGGCGAGCTCCCCGGCCGCGACCGACGGTCGCGCCGTGCGCCCGACGGACGGCGAGGGGACCGTGCGCGCCCTGCTCGGGCGCCTGCGGCGGTGAGGAGAACCGATGCGTCCCGGCCCCGCACGCGGCACGACCGCGACCGTCGCGCTCGACGTCGACGCGACCATGACCGACGCGGGTCACGCGACCGCGCTCGCGGCTGACCTGCCGCCGGTCCTCGGCTCGCTGGCGATGCTCTCCGTGGTCGCCCGGGTCTGCAGCGACCTCCTGGCGCCCCACCTCGAACCCGAGGAGATGGCCGTGCCGGGACGCCTCGACCTGATCCACCGCTCGCCGATCCCGGTCGGGACGCACGTCGCGTTCGAGGCGACGGTGCAGATGGTCGAGCCGACCCGCGTCACCTGCGAGGTCCTGCTGCGCACGCCCGGTGGGGTCGCCGCGCGGGCGTCCTACGAGCAGGAGGTCGTCCCGCGGGCGACCTGGCTCGAGCGGATCCCGGCGGTCTGATCCGGGAGCCGGCCGCGACGCGGCCGGCTCGCGCGACCCGGCTCAGGCGCGACCAGCGGCCTCGGCCTCGGCGCGCGCCGCGAGGTTCGCGAGCGAGCGCCGGAAGATGCGGCGGATGACCGGCAGCGCGACGAGCCGCGCCCCCCACTCGCCGAGCGCGCCGAGCGGCGGATCCACCTCCTCCCACCACCCGATGCGGGTGCCGCCGTCGGGCAGGTCGGACAGCTCGAAGGCGCCGGTCCCGGTGATGATCCGGCCGAGGTGCGTGACCTCGAGGACCCGGCCCTGCTCCCACCGCGTGACGCGCATGAGGTCCTGGACGGTGAGGCCGAGCAGGTTCGTCGGGCAGCGCAGCTCGACGCCGACGCCCTCGCGGTGGGCGGAGGTGACGTGGACCTCCTTCGCGTCGAGCATCCAGCGCGGCTGCTCCTCCCAGCGCGTGAGGACGTCCCAGACGACGTCGCGGGGCGCGGTGGTGTCCTGGTGGAGGTCGAGGCGCACGGGGACTCCGGTGGGTCGGCCAGCGGTCGGCGGCGGCGGACCGGGAGCGGTCCGGCGGGGGTTCGGCGGGGGTTCGGAACCGCCGGGCCGAGGGACGGCCGCCGGTAGGCTGCCACGACCTCAGGGGCCCCGCGTGGCCCATCCCCCACGGACCGGAGGGACCGCGTGTTCGCGGACATCGACGGCAACACCTTCCACTACACCAGCGTCGGCGAGGGCCCCCCGGTCGTGTTCGTCCACGGCCTCGGCGGCTCGGGCCACGTCTGGCACGGCGTCGTGCAGGCGATGTCGCGTCACCACCACTGCGTCACCGTCGACCTGCGCGGTCACGGTCGCAGCCAGGGCCGCGGGAAGCTGTCGCTCGACGGCTGGGCCAAGGACGTGCACCGGCTGATCGCGGCCCTCGAGCTGCCGGCCGTGACGCTCGTCGGCCACTCCCTCGGCTCGCTCGTCGTGCAGGAGGTCGCCCGGACCGAGCCCGAGTCGGTCGACGAGCTGGTGCTCGTCGGCGGCATCTCGTACTTCGACCCGGCCACCGCGGACGCGTACCGCCAGCGGGCCGACGCCGTCGAGGCCGACGGGATGGACGCCCTCGTCGACGCCTGGCTCGAGGGTGCGGTCTCGGCGCGGACGCACGCGCTGAACCCCGCGATGGTCGGGCTGCTCCGCGAGCTGTTCCTGCGCAACGACCCGCAGCACTACGGGAAGTCCTGCCGGGCTCTGGCGGATGCACCGCGCATCGACCGCGAGGAGATCGGCCAGCCGACGCTGATCCTGACCGGCGCGCACGACCGCTCGACGCCGCTGGCGATGGCCGAGGAGCTGAAGGCCTCGATCCCCGTCAGCCGCATCAAGGTCGTCCCCGGCGTCGGGCACTGGATGCCGCTCGAGGACCCCGACGCGGTCGCGGCCGCGATCCTCGAGTTCCTGACCTGACCACGCCGGGGGCCGGGTCGGCGTCGGAGGACACGACGAACGTCGGCGTGCTCGCGGACCTGGACGGGCTGTACGCCGACCTCGTCCTCGGCGGACCGGCCCCGCGGTCGACGCCGTGGGTCGCCCTCTGCCTGGTCCAGAGCCTCGACGGGTCCGTCACCCTCGGCGACGTCTCGGCCGGCCTCGGCGGCCCCGCGGACCTGCAGGCGCTCGCGCGCATCCGGGACGCCGCCGACGTCCTGCTCGTCGGCGCGACCACCGTCCGCGACGAGTCCTACCCGCCCTACCCCGGCGGACCCGCGCGCCGGGCCGCGCGCGCGGCGAAGGGCCTCGCGCCGGCACCGCCCGTCGCGATGGTGACCCGGACCGGCGAGCTGCCCGCCGGGCATCCGCTGGTGGCGGACCCGGGGCGACCGCCGATCGTCATCACGGCCGCGGTCGACGCCGACCGGGTCCGCGCGGCGCTGGCGGCGCACCCCGCCGGTCCGGCCGCGGACGTCCTGGTCGCCGGGGACGCGGCGGTCGCGTGGCCCGAGGCGCTGGCCGCGCTCGCGGAGCGCGGACTGACGCGCGTGTCCTGCGAGGGCGGACCGCGGCTCGTCGGCGACCTCGTGGCGGCGGACCTCGTGGACGAGGTGTTCCTCACCGTCGCGCCGGCGCTGGTCGGCGGCGACGGGCCGCGGCTGACGGTCGGGGCCCCCCGCGGTCGGCGCGAGCTGGCGCTGACCTCCGCGCTGGTGCACGGCGACGAGCTGCTGCTGCGCTACCGCCGCGCGGCCCCGTCGCCGTCCGCGGCCGCATCGAGGTAGGCCCGGACCGGGGCGACGTCGTGCACCCGGACGAAGCCGGGGAACGGCCGGACCGCCGCGACCGTCGCGATCGTCTCGGGCAGCCGGTCCGTCGGGGCCGCGCCGGTGATGACGCCGGTGAAGAACTTGCGCGAGGCGCCCGTCAGGATCGCGAGCCCGCGGGCGGCGAAGACGGGGTACGCGCGGAGCAGCCGGACGTCGTCCCGCGGGTGCTTCGAGTAGCCGAGCCCGGGATCCAGCACGACCCGCTCCCGGGCCACGCCGTGCGCGACCGCGAGGGCCGTGCGCTCCTCGAAGAGGTCCTCGATGTCGGCGACGACGTCCTCGAAGTCGAGGAACGCCTCCTGCTTGTGCGCGACGCGCGTGTGGAGGATGACGAGGGCCGCGTCGTGCTCGGCGCAGAGCGCGGCGATGCGGACGTCGGCCAGCCCCGACACGTCGTTGATCATGCAGGCGCCCGCGCGGAGGGTCGCCTCGGCGACGACGGCGAACGGCGTGTCGATCGAGACGGGGATCCCCCGGGCCACGAGCGCCTCGACGAGGGGGACCGCGACGCGGACCTGCTGCTCGAGCGGCACGGACGCGCCGTACGTGACGCCCGAGTCCGTCCCGACGTCGATGATGTCCGCGCCGGCCTCGACGAGCGCCACCGCGCGCGCGAGCTGGGCGTCGAGGTCCGCGAGGTGCTCGGTGTCCGAGAACGAGCCCGGGTTCGTGTTGACGATGCCCATGATCGCGGGGCGACCCGGGACCAGCGACATCGCGTGCCGACCGGCCGGCAGCAGGACCGTCCCCGGGTCCCCCGCGCCCGCCACCGCTCCGGGGCTCACGCCGCACCGCCGGGGTCGGCCGGGGCGCCGCCGGCGGCCCCCTCCGGCCGGTTCGCGACGGCCCGCACGCCGGCCGGGGCGTGCCACTTCAGCGCCGGGTCGTCGAGGTCGTACGCCGGCAGCTCGGCCCGATCGTCGAGCACGGCGAGCACCGCGAGGAACCGTCCGACCTCGGCGTCGGCGTCGGTCGCGACCACCGCGCCGGTCGCGCGCAGCGGCTCGACGGCGGCGAGCAGACGACCGAGGGCCTCTGGGTCGCCGGCGACCTCGCGCACGAGGACGGCCCCTGACGCCCCGGGATCCCCGGGTCGGACGACCCGGAGATCGGGCGCCGTGAGCCGCGAGCGGTGCGTGCCGTCCATGCGAACCCCCGACCGGGGCGCACGCCGCTCCCGCGGTGACGACCGTACCGACCGTTACCCTCGGGGCGTCCGGACGCTCCCGGCACCTCATCGACCTGCACCGACGGCACGAGGGGGTGGCGTGGAGGACGCCTCCCACTACGCGGGCGCGGTCGAGCACTACACCTCCGCCGCGCGCCGCGACTGGGTGAAGCGGGCCTGGGAGGAGCCGGCGTTCCGGCGCCACCTCGACGCCGCGCTGCGGCGGGCCCGCGGGCTCGGCCTGCGCCGCGAGCTCGACGTGCTCGACCTCGGCTGCGGCACGGGCGTCGCGCTCGACCTGCTGCTCGGCACCGACGCCGTCGCGCGCGGTGAGGTCCGCGTCGCGCGGTACACGGGGCTCGACCTCGACCCGGCGCTGCTCGCGGTCGCGCGGGAGCGTCTCGACGGTCCGTCGGGTCCCCCGCCGGGTGTCGGCGCGGTCGAGCTGGTGGTCGGTGACCTCGCGGACCCGCCGCCGGTCGGAGCGCACGACCTGCTGCTCTCCTCCGGCGTGCCGCTGTCGCACCTGCCGCCCGCCGACCTCGGCCCGGCGCTGACCCGACTGGTCGCCGGCGCGGTCGCGCCCGGTCGACCGGCGCTGCTCGTCGTCGACGTGCTGGGCCGGTGGTCGCTCGAGTGGACGGCGCGGTGGGACCGCACGCGGTGGCCCTACCGGATGAGCTTCTTCGCGTCGGACGCCGACGCCGACGCGGTCGAGATGACGACGTGGGACGGCGCCGAGCTCGAGGCGACGGTCCGCGGCGCGGTCGCGGCCGCCGGCCGAGCGGTGCTGGACCTCGCGCGGGTCGACCGCTCGCTGACCGTCGGCCGCCACACCAGCACCGGCGAGTACGCGCCCGGCCTGCCGCGCCTGCGCGATCTGGTCGACGCGCTGGTCGAGCCCGGCGCGGACGTCGACCCGGGCGCGCTGCGGATCGAGGTGCCCCTGCCGGCGGCGCCCCCCGGGATCCTCGCCGCGCACCGCCGCCTCGCCGAGGGGTGGAACGCGGTGCTCGACGAGGCCGCCGCGGAGGCCGCAATGGGGACCGGCCCCGCCGCCGGGCCGGCGCTGGCCGAGCGCCTCCGCGCGCTCGAGGCGACGCTCGAGCCGGAGGGCCTGGGCCTCGGGCACTCGCTCACGCTGCTGGCCCTCGTCGCCGACGCGACGCCGACCGGCGGCGGGGCGTGACCATCGCGGCGGTGCGGGACCCCGGCGCGCCGGGCGGCGCGCCGGGCGCCGTGCTCCTCGACCTCGACGGCACGCTCGTCGACACGACCGAGGCCTGGCGACGGGCCTACGCCGAGGTCGCGGCCGCCCACGGCCGGACGCTGCCCGAGGGGTGGTGGGCGCGGGCGGCCGGACGCGGGATGGCCGCGAGCACGGTGGTGCTCGGCGTCGACCCCGGGGCCGAGCCGGAGCGGGCCGCGGCGCTGGCCGACGAGCTGTCGCGGTGCGGCGCCGCCGCGCTGGCCGCCCGACCCGCGACGTGGCGGTGGCGGCCGGGCGCGCGGGAGCTGCTCGCCGCGCTCGCGCGCCGGCGCGTCCCCCACGCCGTCGTGACGGCCGTGGCCGCGGAGGTCGCGGACCCCCTGCTCGCGGCGATGGGCGTCGCGCCCGACGCGGTCGTCACGGGCGACGCGGTCGCGCGCGGCAAGCCGGCGCCGGACCCCTACCTCCGCGCGGCGGAGCGGCTGGGCGTCGCGCCCGGCGCCTGCCTCGTCGTCGAGGACTCCCCGACCGGCGTCGCGGCCGCGGCGGCCGCCGGGATGGCCGTGCTCGTCGTACCGCACGGCGGTGAGGTCGCGCCGGCGCCGGGCCGCGAGGTCCGCGCGACGCTCGCCGGCCTCGGCATCGACGACCTCGCGGCGATGCAGGCGCGGCTACGGTCGGACGCGGCCGTCGCGCGAGGTGACGGCCCGACCTGAGGAGCGGCGATGGCGCGGACCGGCATGCCGCGGCGCTGGGCGTTCGTCTGCCTGAACCGCCGCGACGAGGGCCACCCGCGCGGCTCGTGCGCGGGACGCGGCGCCGGCGCCGTGTTCGAGGCGCTGCGCGAGGAGACGGGCCGCCAGGGGCTGACCGACGTCAAGGTCGTCGCGGCCGGCTGCCTCGAGGCCTGCATGGTCGGGCCCGTCGTGTACGTCGCGCCAGACGACGTCTGGTACGGCGGCGTCACCGTCGAGGACGTCCCGGCGCTGGTCGCCGACCACCTCGACGGCGGGGTCCCGCTGGAGCCGCTGCGCATCGGGGCGGCGGAGTTCGAGCTGTCGCCGCTGGCGGGTCGCAGCGACCTGCCGCCGGGCGTCATCCCGCCGGCCACCCCGGGTGCGCCGTGACCGCGCACGCGTCGGCGACGCCGGGCGTCCGCCTGCTGCGGGTGCTCGCACCGGTCGGGGCGCTCGCGCTGGCGTGGCCGATCGCGGCGGCGTTCGCGGCCGGCGCCCCGCTCGGCGCCGAGGGCGGCGAGATCCTCGCGCTGGCCTGGGGCGTGGTCACGATGGTCGACCTCGGGATCGCGCTGGTCCTCGGCTGGGCCTGGATCGCGTGGCGCGAGGCCGCCCCCCTGCGCGCCGTGGTCTGGGCGGCGGTCGTCACCGTGACCGGCAGCGTCGGCATCTGCGTCTACCTCGCCGTGGCGGCCCGCCGCGCGACCGACGTCGCCGAGGTCCTCGTCGGACCGCACCGGGCCGCGCGGCGGGCCTGACGACGACGCGTCCCCCGGCGCTGGGCACCGGGGGACGTCGTCCGTGCTCGGGGGCGGTGGGCCGGAGGGCGACGCCGCTGGGGGGAGCGCGTCGCCGGGAGGACGGTGGGAGGACCGTCGAGGGGGAGAGGTCGACCCGGCCACCCGAGCGCCGCGGCGGGGCTCTGGGAGGGAACCCGATCGCCGCGGTTCGATTGTCAACGGTCCGGGCCCGGGGGGACGGGCAGTCGGTCCGCCGTGTCCGGGGATGCCGCCCGGACGGACCGGGCCTGCCTCCCCTGCGACATGCGCTACGGTACCAGTCCGAAGCCGGTCCGGTCGGCCGGTCGGACAGTGATTGGACCTCGATTGGACGAGCCAATCCATGAGAGTGGACCGCGCCTGGCGGCGCTCCTCGCGGAGGAGCTGGCCGGCGACGGACCGCTGTACCGGCAGGTCGCCGACGCGCTGAAGCGGCTGGTGGACCGCGGGGAGGTCCCGCTCGGCACCATCCTCCCCGCCGAGCGCGCGCTGGCCCGCGCGCTCGCGATGAGCCGGTCGACCGTGGTCGCGGCGTACGAGCGCCTGAAGGCCGAGGGCTGGCTCGAGAGCCGCCGCGGTTCCGGGACCTGGGTCCGGCGCCCCGACGAGCGACGCCCGCAGGTCGACGCGATCGCCACCGGGCGCCTGTTCCTCTCGGCCGACGGTCAGGTCCAGCGGTTCGAGCCGGGCCGCGGCGACCTGCTGCCGGACACCGTCGACCTCTCGGTCGCGGCCCTCCCGGCCTCGCCGACCGTGCGGGCGGTCCTGAGCCGGTCGGCCCCCGCGGGCTTCGACGCCCTCCTCGACCACCACGGCTACCTCCCGCACGGCCTGCCGGAGCTGCGCGCGGCGGTGGCGGGGCGGTACATCGAGCGCGGACTGTCCACGGACCCCGACGACGTCGTCATCACGACCGGCGCGCACCAGGCGCTGTCGCTCATCGCCCGTCAGACCATCCGTCCGGGCGACGCCGTGATCGTCGAGACGCCGACGTTCCCGGGGCTCCTCGACGTGTTCCGGCGGTTCGGGGCGCGGGCCGTGCCGATGCCCGTCGACGAGCGGGGCGCACGGACCGAGCTCCTCGACGACCTCGTCGCTCGCACCGGCGCGCGCCTCGTCTACCTCGGGCCCGACCACCACAACCCGACGGGGACCGTGCTGCCGCTCGAGCGACGCCGCATCGTCGCCGAGGTGGCCGAGCGTCGCGACGTCGTGGTCATCGAGGACCAGGCGATGGGCGAGGTCGACCTGGACGACGCGCCGCTGCCCCCGCCGATCTCGGCCCTCGGCTCGGGGCAGGTCCTCACCGTGGGCTCCACCTCCAAGCTGTACTGGGCCGGCCTGCGCGTCGGGTGGGTCCGCCATCCGCACGGCTGGGCCGTCCGGATGCTCGCGACGAAGACCGTCGCGGACCTCGGGTCCCCGCTCCTCGACCAGCTCCACGCCGCCGAGCTGCTGCGACGCCGCGACGAGGTGCTGGCCGAGCGCCGGCGCGAGCTGCTCCCCCGCCGCGACCGCCTCGCGGCGGGGCTGCGCGAGGCGCTGCCGGACTGGACCTTCGCGGTGCCGCGCGGCGGGCTGTCGCTCTGGGTGCAGCTGCCCCACGGCAACGCCGAGGAGTTCGCCGAGCGGGCCCTCGACCACGGCGTCGCGGTCGTGCCGGGACCCGCGCTGTCCGTCGACGAGGGGAACCGGCGCGCCCTGCGCCTGTCCTTCGTCGCACCGGAGCCCGAGCTCGACCGTGCGGTCGAGCGGCTCGCCGCCGCGTGGGCGGCGTACGAACCGACAGGTCCGCTGCCAAGCGCACGCCTCGTCGTCTGAGCCCCCCGGCGGCCGCCGGTCCTACGCTGGCCGTCGGCCGCGGGCGACGGGACGGCCGGGACCGACGCCGACGGGGGTGCCATGGCGACCGTGACCGCGACGCTCCGCGATGACGGGATCCTGCGGCTGGGACTCGACGACGGCGGGCGCAACACGCTGCGTCCGGACGTCCTCGACGACCTCGGGGCCGCCGTCGCCGCCCACCCGGACGCCCCCGTGCTGCTGGTCGGTCGCGACGGCGTCCTCAGCGCCGGCCTCGACCTGAAGTGGATGGCCGCCCACGGCCCCGACGACGTCGCCGAGCTTCTCGTCGCCTGCGGCCGCGCGCTCGCGGCGCTGTGGCTGCACCCCCGTCCGGTCGTCGTGGCCGCGACCGGCCACGCGATCGCCGCTGGGACGCTGCTCGCGATGACCGGCGACCACGTGGTCGCGGCCGAGGGCGGGGCCTGGGGCCTCGTCGAGACCGCCAACGGGATGGAGCTGCCGGACTTCGCGCTGTCGCTGGCACGGACGCGCCTCGCGCCGCGCGACCTGACGGCGGTCGTGCTGCCGGGGGCTCGGCTCGACGCCGAGGGTGCCGTCCGCGCCGGGTTCGCCGACGAGGTCGCCGCGCCCGACGCGGTGGTCGCACGCGCCGAGGCGCGGCTGGCCGAGCTGGCCGCGCTGCCCGCCGCCGCCTACGCGGCGAACAAGCACCGCCTCCGCGGCGCGGAGGGCGAGGCGATGCTGGCCCGCCTCGAGCCGGACGTCGCCGGCCTGATCGCCGCCTTCCATGCGACGCTGACGTGAACCTCGTGGCGGCGGCGGTGCTCGCGGCCGGCGTCCGGCTGGTCGACGCCGTGCTGCCGGGTCCACGCACGGACGGCGCCGGCGCACCCGCGGCCGACGACCCGGGCGAGGTCCGCGACCGCGTGGTGCGCGCGGCCGCCCTCGGCGCGGTCCTGCTGGTCGCGGGGTGGGCCGGTCGGACGGTCGGCGGCCGCGACCGGCGCGGACGCCGACCGGGACGCCGCCGGACCCGCTA
>JBEARL010000023.1:0-17575 GCA_041163265.1 Actinomycetota bacterium | reverse complement strand
GGGCGGGTCGGCGCCGGGCCGTCCTCCACAGCACCGACGCCGGCCCCGAGGTCCCGGGGTCGCGGGCGTACCCTGCGCCCACCGCCGTCCCGGACCCGGGGGTCCCCATGCTCGACCGCCTGCTCCGCCTCGGCGAGGGCCGTGAGGCGAAGCGCCACCACGCGGTCGTGGCGGCGGTCGACGCGGCCGGCCCGACCGTCGAGTCGCTCTCGGACGCCGAGCTGCGGGCCCGGACCGACGTCCTGCGCGCCCGGCTCGCGGACGGCGCCACGGTCGACGACCTGCAGGTCGAGGCGTTCGCCGTCGTCCGCGAGGCCGCCTGGCGGGTCCTCGGCCAGCGTCCCTTCGACGTCCAGGTCTTCGGCGCCGCCGTGCTGCACGCCGGGAACATCGCCGAGATGCGCACCGGCGAGGGCAAGACGCTGACCTCGACGATGCCCGTCTACCTGAACGCGCTGACCGGTCGCGGCGTCCACGTCGTCACGGTCAACGAGTACCTGGCACGCCGCGACGCCGAGTGGATGGGCCGCGTCCACTCGTTCCTGGGGCTGGAGGTCGGCGTCGTCGTCTCGGGCCAGTCGCAGGACGAGAAGCGCCGCGCCTACGGGGCGGACATCACCTACGGGACCAACAACGAGTTCGGCTTCGACTACCTCCGCGACAACATGGTGCTGGACCGCGGGCGCCTCGTGCAGCGCGGCCACCACATGGCGCTGGTCGACGAGGTCGACTCGATCCTGGTCGACGAGGCCCGGACCCCGCTGATCATCTCGGGTCCGGCCGCGCAGTCCGCCGAGCTCTACCAGGTGTTCGCGCGCCGCGTCGTGCCGAACCTCGTCCGCGGGCGCGACGGCGCGCAGCCCGGCGAGCAGGACGGCGACTACCTCGTCGACGAGGCGAAGCGGACCGTCGCCGTCACCGAGTCCGGCATCGAGAAGACCGAGCGCCTGCTCGGCATCGACGACATGTTCGAGTCGGTGAACACGCCGCTGCTGCACCACCTGCAGAACGCGCTCCGCGCCCGCGACCTCTACCGCCGCGATCGCGAGTACGTCGTCGTCGACGGCGAGGTCAAGATCGTCGACGAGAACACGGGCCGCATCCTCGAGGGCCGCCGCTACTCCGAGGGCCTCCACCAGGCGATCGAGGCGAAGGAGGGCGTCGCGATCCGCGACGAGAACCAGACCCTCGCGACGATCACGCTCCAGAACTACTACCGCACCTACGAGCGGCTCGCGGGCATGACCGGCACGGCGAAGACCGAGGAGGTCGAGTTCCAGGAGATCTACGGCCTCGGCGTGGTCGAGGTCCCCACGAATCGCGACGTCGTCCGCGCCGACCACGCCGACGTCATCTACAAGACCGAGGCCGCCAAGTTCGACGCCGTCGTCGAGGAGATCGCCGAGCGTCACGACCGCGGCCAGCCGGTCCTCGTCGGCACCACCTCGGTCGAGAAGTCCGAGCGGCTCTCGGGCCTGCTGACCCGCCGGGGCATCCGCCACGAGGTCCTGAACGCGAAGAACCACGCCCGCGAGGCCGACATCGTCGCCCAGGCCGGTCGGTTCGGCGCCGTCACGGTCTCGACGAACATGGCGGGCCGCGGGACCGACATCATCCTCGGCGGCAACCCCGAGCAGCACGCGCAGCGGGCGGTCCTCGAGCTCGGCCCCGAGGCCGACGCCGAGGAGCGCGCCCGCGTCGTCGCCGCGGCCCGCGACCGCTACGAGGCCGAGTTCGCGGCCGAGGGCGAGCGGGTCCGCGCCGCCGGCGGGCTCGCGGTCATCGGGACCGAGCGCCACGAGTCGCGGCGCATCGACAACCAGCTCCGCGGCCGCTCGGGCCGTCAGGGCGACCCCGGGGAGAGCCGCTTCTACCTCTCGCTCGAGGACGACCTGATGCGGCTGTTCAACGCCTCGGCCGTCGACCGCATCATGACGCGCCTGCGCATCCCCGACGACGTGCCGATCGAGGCCGGGATGGTCACGAAGGCGGTCGCGAACGCCCAGCGCCAGGTCGAGAGCATCAACTTCGACCGCCGCAAGAACGTGCTGAAGTACGACGACGTCCTGAACGAGCAGCGGAAGGTCGTGTACGGCCAGCGCCAGCGCCTGCTCGACGCCGACGAGGCCTTCGTGACCGACCTCGCCGGCCGGTACCTCGACGACGCCGTCGCCGACCTCGTCGACGAGCACTGCCTCGACGGCACCTACCCCGAGGACTGGGACCTCGACGGGCTCGCGACCCGGCTGCGCGCCATGTACGACGGGCTGCTCGACGTGACCGCGATCGACCCCGACGCGACGGACCGCGCGTCGCTGCTGGCCGACGTCCGCGCCGACGCCCGGGCCGCGCTGGCCCGGCGCGAGGAGGAGGTCGGTGGCCCGGCGGTGCTGCACGAGCTCGAGCGCCGCGTGATCCTCAGCGTCATCGACCGGAAGTGGCGCGAGCACCTCTACGAGATGGACGCGCTCCGGGACGGCATCGGGCTGCGCGCGGTCGGGCAGCGCGACCCGCTCACCGAGTACCAGCGCGAGGCCTACGACTCGTTCGCCGCGATGATGTCCGGCGTGAAGGAGGAGGCGGTCACCTACGTGATGCGCCTGCAGCTGGAGCGGCCCCAGCAGCCCGCCGGCGGCGCGGCCGCACCGGCGGGACCGCTCGGCGCGGCGCAGCGGGCCGTGCCGCTGGCGCAGGTGCTCGGCCGCGGCGGCGTCCGGACCTCCGGCCCCTCCGAGCCCGGGACCGCGCGTGCGGCGGCGACGCGGACCGCCGAGGAGCGCGTCGGCCGCAACGAACCCTGCCCCTGCGGGAGCGGCCAGAAGTACAAGCGCTGCCACGGCGCCGCCTGACGCCGGCGTCGCGGGACGCCGGCGCCGGGCGCCGCCTCAGGCCCGCGTCGGAGGACGGTCGGGCCGCGGCGAGCGGCCGGGGCGCCGTCCGGCGGGCAGCAGTCCCAGGCCGGGCGGCGCGAGGTCGACGATGCGCCATGCCCCGCCGTCGTGCTCGATGCGGGCCGCGACGGCGACGCTCCGGGCGCCGATGCCGAGGGTGACCGCGGCCTCGTAGGCGCCCGCCGTCGGATGCATGCCGCGGACCCCGATGACGCGGACGGGTGCGACCCGTCGACCGGCGCGCAGCTCGCCGCCGGCGCGGACGACGCCGTGGATCCGTCGCCGCGCGGCCGGTGTCGCGACGGGGTCCAGCGTCGTCGCCGGTCGCATCCCCCGGGACATCTCGACGAGCACCACCGCGAGGCCCCCCACCCACGCCGCGAGCCGCTGCACCTCCTGCGGCTGCCGGATCGGTGGTGCCGTCCCGTCGCTCCGCTCCTGGTCGTGATCCATCCCCATGCCCCTTCTAGGGGAACCCGGTCCCCTGTCCCGTGCCCGCCGCGGACTGCAGCGGGAGGCCTGCCACGACGAAGCGGTCGAGGTGCCACCGCAGCCACACGACGGTCGGCCCGGTCGCCGCGGTGCCGCCGTCCAGGCGCGCGACGAACGGCCAGGCGTCCGTCGCCTCGAGGGCGACCGGCCCGCTCGCGTCGAACCCCGCGGACGTCAGCGCGGCCGTGGCCGCCTCGACGAGCGCCGGGTCCGTCACCGGGCGGCCCGTCGGCGGGTCGGGGTCGAGGCGCGGCCCCGGCAGCGTCCACGGGTCCCCGGCGACCCGGACGCCGCCCGCCCCGGTCCGGACCGGGACGGCGAGCCGGACGGTGCGGGGCGCGTCGGGATCGGCCGGCCGTCGGGGCGCGACCAGCAGCGTGACGACCGCCGCGTCGGGCCCGGGCTGCTCGACGGCCTCGACGGCGACGTGCGTCCCGCCGACGGCGTCGGCGTGCGCGGTCCCGACGAGCACGGCCAGGGCGACGGCCGTCGCGAGGTCCTCCCGGTCGCGCCAGCCGCCGCGCAGCTCGACGAGGCGCAGGTCCGCGGGCGGCGCGTCGGTGTCCCCGGCCCGCGCGACCTCGGCCGGCCCCGACGTCGGCCCGCCGGGCGCCGCGTCCGGGACCGGGGTCGGCGTCGGCGACCGCGGTCCGTCGTCCGCGGCCGGGTCGGCCCCGCCCGTCGGGGTCGTCGGGGTCGGGGCCGGGGCCGCGAACCGTGCCGGCGCGATCAGCACCGCCGCCGCCCCGACCGCGAGGAGGATGCCGCCCGCGCGGGCCGCGCGACCGGTGGACCTCGGCGCGGCGGTCATCGTCGGCTCCTCGCGGCGGCCGGCGACCCGGGGGTGCCGGCGGAGCGGGGGGCCGGGCCCGCGGGGGCGTGCGGACCCGGCCCCGGGCGCGCACGTGGCACCGCCCGGCGTCCCGGCCCGCCGTCACGGGCGGGCGGGGGACGCGCGGTGACCGTAGAGATGCGGACCCCGGTCGTCACCGGGCGATCGCGGACCTGTGGAGAACCCGGCCGCCGCCCGGGAGGCCGTAGCGTGGGGTGTCGGACGGGAGGTCGCGGTGGCGGACGACGTGGTGCTCGTGACCGGCGCGGCCGGGTTCATCGGCTCGAACCTGGTCCGCCGCCTGCTCGAGGACGGACGCCGCGTCGTCGCGGTCGACGACCTCAGCACCGGGCGCCTCGAGAACCTCGAGCCGGCCCGCGCGCCGCACCTGACCGGACGCCTGCAGTTCGACCGCCTCGACGTGCTGTCGGACGCGCTGCCGGTGCTGATGGCCCGGCTCCGGCCCGCCGTCGTCGTCCACCTCGCGGCGCAGGTGGACGTCCGCGTCAGCGTCGCCGAGCCGCTCCGCGACGCGACCGCGAACGTCCTCGGGACGCTGCGGGTGCTCGAGGCGGCCCGCGCGGCCGACGTCGGCCGCGTCGTGTACGCCGCCTCGATCGCCGGGTACGGGGACCCGCCGCCGTCCGCGCTGCCGCTCGACGAGTCCATCACGACCCCGCCGCTCTCCCCCTACGGCGCGTCGAAGCGCGCGGCCGGCGACTACGTCCTCGCGTACGGGGCGCTGCACGGCGTCGAGGGCGTCGTGCTGACCCTCGCGAACGTGTACGGCCCGCACCAGACGACCGCGGGGGAGGGGGGCGTCGTCGCGACCTTCGTCGGCCGGATGCTCGAGGGTCGTCCCTGCACCGTGTACGGCGACGGGCTGCAGACGCGCGACTTCGTCCACGTCGACGACGTGGCCGACGCCTTCGTCCGGGCCACCGAGCGCGGCGCCGGCGAGCGCATGATGATCGGCACCGGCGTCGCGACCACCGTCACCGACCTGTTCCGGGTCTGCGCCGAGGCGACCGGGTACGACCTCGAGCCCGTCATGGCCCCCGCCCGCGCGGGGGAGGTCCGCGACAGCGTCGTCGACGCCGCCCGGGCCGCCGACGTGCTGGGCTGGCGCGCCTGGACCGATGTCCGCGCGGGCGTCGGGGCCACGGTCGCGTGGGCCCGCGAGCGGGGTGGGACGGAGCGCGGCCGGCCGTAGGCTGCCCGCATGGCAGGCGAGCGGCGTCCGCGGCGGTCCCCCGAGGGGGGCGGTGACGACCGTGCGCCGCGCCTGCCGCCCGAGCTGCGCCGGGCGCTGGCGACGATGCCCGAGACCCAGCGCCGCGTCCTCGAGCTGCGGATGGGGCTGGCCGACGGCCACCCGCACGACGCGGCCGACGCGGCCCGGGCGATCGGCGTCTCGGTCGGCGAGCTGCGCGAGATCGAGGCCCGCGCCTTCGAGCGGCTGCGGTCCGTGCTGCCCCGCGAGCACCTCGAGCGGCTGCTGAAGGGCGACTGATGTCGTCGTTCGAGGAGCTCCTCGCGGAGCGCGGCGGGCTCCCCGACGACGTGGTGCGGCGTCTCCAGGCCCTGATCGCCGACTGGCAGATCCTGGCCGACCTCTCGTTCTCGGACCTGCTGCTCTGCGTCCGCGACGCGGCCGGCGACGACGTGCTCGTCGCCGCCCACATGCGCCCCTACACGGCGCAGACGGTCCACCCCGAGGACCTCGTCGGCGCGCCGCTGCGCGCCGACGCCGCCGCGGCGGTCCGGCGCGCGTTCGAGTCCGGCGAGATCGTGACCGACGGCGAGCCCGACTGGTCGACCGGCGTCCCGATCCGTCAGGAGGCGGTGCCGGTGCCGTGGGGCGGGCACGTCGTCGCCGTCGTCTCGCGCGAGGCGAACCTCTCGATGGTCCGCGCTCCCTCCCAGCTCGAGCTGACCTACCTCCAGACCGCGAACGAGCTGAGCCGGATGATCGCCGACGGCGCGTTCCCGTTCGACGACGAGGACCCCGAGCGCGAGGTCGCACCGCGCGTCGGCGACGGAATGGTGCGGCTGGACGCCGCGGGACGCGTCGCGTACGCGTCGCCGAACGCGGTCAGCGCGTACCGCCGCCTCGGCGTCATCGACAACGTGCTCCGCCGCGATGTCGCCGAGTTCGACCTCGACGAGGACTCGATCATGGAGGCGCTGCAGGAGGGCCACCCGGTCGAGTCCGAGGTCGAGGCCCGGGGCGCGGTCGTGCTGCGCCGCATCATCCCGCTGCTGCGGGGCGGGAAGGTGCTCGGGGCCCTGATGCTCGTCCGCGAGGTCTCCGAGCTGCGCCGCCAGGAGCGGATGCTGCTCTCGAAGGACGCGACGATCCGCGAGATCCACCACCGCGTGAAGAACAACCTCCAGACGGTCGCGTCGCTGCTGCGCGTCCAGGCGCGTCGGCTCGCGACGCCCGAGGCCCGCGACGCCCTGCAGGAGTCGGTGCGCCGCATCGGCTCGATCGCGCTGGTGCACGAGACGCTGTCCGAGGACGCACGGCAGCGCGTCGCGTTCGACGTCGTCGCGCAGCGCCTGGTCGAGAACTTCGTCGGGGGGCTCGCCGATCCGTCCGGCCGCGTCGCCGTCCGGATCGAGGGCGCCGCCGGCGAGCTGTCACCGGCGCTGGCCAGCCCGCTGGCCCTCGTGCTCTCCGAGCTGGTGCAGAACGCGCTCGAGCACGCGTTCCCCGGCGCGGGCGGCGGTCAGGTCGTCGTCCGCCTCGAGCGGGGTCCGGCCGCGCTGACCGTCGAGGTCGCCGACGACGGGGTCGGGGTGGCCGAGGGGTTCGACCCCGCGACCGACGCGAACCTCGGCCTGCAGATCGCCCACACGCTGGTCACGACCGAGCTGGGCGGGACGCTCGAGGTCCTGCCGCGGGAGGGCGGCGGGACGCTGGCCCGGGTGGTGGCGCCGCTGCCCCGGTGAGGGCCGCCGGCGTCCCGCGTCCGCTGCGCCTCAGCCGACCAGTCGGCGGCGGCGCTGGCGCGACCGCTTCAGGGTCCGGCGCTCGTCCTCGGTGAGGCCGCCCCAGATGCCGGCGTCCTGGTTCGACGCCAGCGCGAACTCGAGGCACTCCTCCTGGACCGGGCAGCGGGCGCAGACCCGCTTGGCCGCGTTGACCTGCTCCTGTGCGATGCCGGTCGTCCCGATGGGGAAGAAGAGCTCGGGGTCCTCGTCGCGGCAGGCCGCGTCGTCGCGCCAGTCCATGCTCGTTCCTCCTGCGTGGCCCGTGTGGGAGCGGGCGTCGGGGCCGCCGGGGGTTCGGGAGCCGGCGGTCGGCGTACGGGTCGGCGTGCGGGGCGGCTCGTGCCGGACGTCCCGAGCGCGGGTGGGCACCGTAACGGCGGGATCGGGCCTGTCAAGGGCTCGCGGGCGGTGTCCGACGGCCGTCGGGGGCTCAGACCAGCACGTCCAGTGCGTCCGGGACGGCCGTGAACGCCACCTCCGTGACCTGTTCCAGCGGATCGCCGTCCACCTGGACCGGCAGGGGGACCTCGGACCGCAGGACGAGGCCGGCCAGGTCCGACCGGTGCGCGACGCCGGGGAGCGCCAGATGGCGGCCGCCGGCCAGCGCCCCCGCGAGGACCGCCGCGAGGCCCACGAACCCCGTCGGCGCGACGGTCAGCAGGTCGAGGCCGCGGTCGAAGGACGCCCCAGGATGGACGACCAGCGGCACCGGTCCCAGCGTGGACCACGGCGAGGCGTTCCCGACGAGCGCCAGCGTGAAGGGCCCGGTGACGACGCCGTCGACCTCGGCGTGCAGCACCCCGCGCGCGTGCGGGCCGTCGCGCCACTCGCCGACCGCGTCGAGCACGTAGGCGGCGTGCCGCAGGCGCCGCTTGCGCCGCGGGTGCTCCTCGACGCGGCGCGCGACGGCCGCGTCGAACCCGAGGCCGGCCGCGAACGTGAACAGCCGCGCGCCGGCGCGGCCGAGCCCGATGCGGCGGCGCCGGTCCTCCCGCAGCGCCCCGAGCAGGCGCGCGGTCGCCGCGACCGGCTCGGCCGGGAGGCCGAGCGCGCGGACCAGCACGTTCGCGCCGCCGCCCGGCACGATCCCGAGCGCCGTCGACGTGCCGGCCAGCGCCTGGACCGCCTCGTTGATCGTGCCGTCGCCGGCCAGCACGACGACCGTGCGGTCGCCGCGGGCGGCCGCGGCCGCGGCCAGCTCGGTCGCGTGGCCCCGACCGGAGGTGAGGTGGACGTCGAGGGCGACCGCGCCGCCCAGGGCCGCGGCGATGAGGTCGCGCAGCTCGGGGCTGGTCGTCGTCGCGGCCGGGTTCACGACCAGCGTGGCGCGCCGGTCGACCACGGCCCGACCTCCTGCGCGCGGCGGGAGCACCGCGTCGTGACCCGCGGCGTCGCGGTCGGGCCGTACCCCCGGTAGGAATCGAACCTACGCACCTGGCTCCGGAGGCCAGTGCTCTATCCACTGAGCTACGGGGGCGGGACGACGCGCGCGGCGTCCGGCGCAGGCTACCGCCGGCCGGTCGGGGCCCCGCCGCCGTTAGGCTCCGCGCCTCCCCGTCACCGTCGCGACCGGAGCGCGCGTGCCCGACCTCGCCGCCGTCGACCCGACCGTCGCCCAGCTCGGGGCGGCGGTCCGCGCGGCGCTGGGTCGGCTCGGTCTGCCCGACGGGGACCCCGCCCTCGAGCGGCCCAAGGACCCCGACCACGGGGACTGGGCGACGACCATCGCCCTGCGGGTCGCCCGCGCCGCCGGTCGTCCTCCCCGCGACGTCGCGGCGGACCTGGCCCGGGAACTCGGCGACCTGCCCGCGGTCGAGGCCGTCGAGGTCGCCGGTCCCGGGTTCGTGAACTTCCGGCTCTCCGCCGCGGCGCGGGCGGCGCTGGTCCGTCGCATCCTCGCCGACGGCGCGGTGTACGGCCGCTCGGACCTCGGCGGCGGCCGGCACGTCAACGTCGAGTTCGTCTCGGCGAACCCGACGGGCCCGCTGCACCTCGGGTCCGGCCGGTGGGCCGCGACCGGCGACGCGATCGCGGCGCTGCTCGAGGCGACCGGTCACCGGGTCACCCGCGAGTACTACGTCAACGACGTCGGCGAGCAGGTCCGCCGCTTCGGCGCGTCGCTGGTGCGGGCCGACCGTGGGCTGCCGCCGGCCGAGGACGACTACCGCGGACCGCACGTCGCCGCGCTGGCCGCGGACCTTCGTGCGCGGCACGGGGCGCTGCTGGACGGTGACGTCGACGCGATCGCCGACGCGGTGGGAGCCGCGGGCGTCACCGAGATGCGGTCGCGCATCGAGGCGACCCTCGCCGGTCTCGGCGTGACGTTCGACGTCTGGACGCACGAGGGGTCGCTGCACGCCTCGGGGGGTCTGGACCGGGCGCTCGAGCGGCTGCGCGACGGCGGGCACACCGAGGAGCGCGACGGCGCGGTCTTCCTGCGCACCACCGACTTCGGTGACGACAAGGACCGCGTCCTCGTGCGGTCGGACGGCCGCCCGACGTACTTCGCGTCGGACTGCGCCTACCTCGCCGACAAGCTCGCTCGGGCGGACCGCTGCATCTACCTGCTCGGCGCCGACCACCACGGCTACGTCGCGCGGCTGCGCGCGGCGGCGTCCTGCCTCGGCGAGGACCCGGCCCGGGTCGAGATCGTCATCGGTCAGCTGGTGAACCTGCTCCGCGACGGCGAGCCGGTGAAGCTCTCGAAGCGCTCCGGCGACATCGTGACGATCGACGAGGTCCTCGAGGAGGTCGGGGCCGACGTCCTCCGCTACCACTTCCTGCGCCAGAACCTCGACACGACGATGGACCTCGACCTCGCGGTCATCACCGCGACGTCGATGGAGAACCCCGTGTACTACGTGCAGTACGCCCACGCCCGGGTCGCGTCGCTGGCGCGGCAGGCGGTCGAGCGCGGCTTCGACCCCGGGGACGCGTCCGACGCCGACCTCGAGCTGCTCGACCACCCGGCCGAGCTGGCGCTGCTCCGCGCGCTGTCCGGCCTGCCCCACGCGGTCGCGGACGCGGCCGAGGCGCGGGCGACCCAGCGCCTCACGCGGTACGCCGAGGACCTGGCGGGGACCTTCCACCGCTTCTACGCCGAGTGCCGGGTCCTCGTCGACGACCCCGACGCCGACGACGCGACCCGGGCCGCGCTGCTCGCCGCCTCCCGCGCGCGGTACTGGCTGGTCGCCGCCGCGCGGCAGGTGCTGGCCAACGCGCTCGGCATCCTCCGCGTCGGCGCACCGGAGCGGATGTGACCGGCGTCGCGGGTCCGCCCGGCGCTCCCTGGTCGTCGACCGCCGCCCGCGACGACCGCGGGGTCGTGACCGTCGGCGGCCTCGCCGTCGACGGGCTGGCCGAGGCGCACGGCACGCCGCTCCTGGTCGTCGACGGTGCGGACCTGCGCGCGCGGTGCCGGGCCTTCGTCGCCGCGTTCGGTGCGGACGCCGTCGTCTACGCCTCCAAGGCCTGGTGCACGACGGCCGTCCTGCAGGTCGTCGCCGAGGAGGGGCTGCTCGTCGACGTCGCGAGCGGCGGCGAGCTGGCGACGGCCCTGGCAGCCGGCGTCGACCCGGCCCGGCTGGTCCTGCACGGCAACGCGAAGTCCGCGGCCGAGCTCGACCGCGCGCTCGAGGTCGGCGTCGGCCGCATCGTCGTCGACGCGTTCGAGGAGCTCGAGCTGCTCGACCGGCTGGCCCGCGCCCGCGGGGTCCGCGCGCCGGTGCTGCTGCGCATCACGCCCGGCATCGACGCCCACACCCACGAGTACGTCCGGACCGGCCACGACGACGCGAAGTTCGGGTTCACGCTGTCCCTGGGACTCGCCGACGCGGCGCTGGCGCGGGTCCTCGCCCTCGACGGCCTCGAGCTGCGCGGCGTGCACGCCCACGTCGGGTCGCAGGTCGTCGACCCCGACGCGTTCGTCGCGAACGCCGAGGTCCTCGTCGACCTGCTGGCGCGGTGGCGCGACGAGCACGGCCTCGAGCTCGCGGACCTCGACCTCGGCGGCGGGATGGGCGTCGCGTACGCCGCCGGCGATCCCGAGCCGGACGTCGCGGCGCTCGGCGCCGCCGTCCGGGCCGCCGTCGCGGCTCGTGCCGACGCGCACGGCCTGGCGCTGCCCCGCGTGCTCGTCGAGCCGGGCCGCGCGATCGTCGGCCCGTCGACGCTGACGCTCTACCGCACGGTCGCGGTCAAGGACCTGCCGGGGCTGTCGCGGTGGGTCGCGGTCGACGGCGGCATGGGCGACAACATCCGACCGGCCCTCTACGGCGCCGTCCACGCCGTCACGACGGCCGGCCGCGCCCCCGACGGCCCGACCGGTCCGGTGATGCTCGTCGGCAAGCACTGCGAGAGCGGCGACGTGCTCGCGACGGGCGCGCCCCTGCCGACCGACGTCGCGGCCGGCGACCTCGTCGCCGTCGCGACGACCGGCGCCTACACCGAGTCGATGGCCTCCAACTACAACCGCCTGCCGCGACCGGCCGCGGTCCTCGTCGAGGACGGCGCGGCCCGCGTCGTCCTGCGGCGCGAGACCGACGAGGACCTGCTCCGCCGCGACGTCCCCCTCCGGTGACCACCGACGCGCCCGCCGGCCGGCCGCGCCTGCTCCCGCGCGAGGAGGGCGTCGCGCTCCGGGCCCTGCGCCTGACGGTCGCACCGCGGGCACTCGTGACGCGGGCCGGGACCGACGTCGTCGTCCGGACGCCGTCCCGGCCCGACCACCACGGCGGGAACGTCGTCGACCTGCTGGCGCCGCCGGCCGCGGACGCCGTCCCGGCCCTCGTCGCGCGGGTCCGCCGCCTCCTCGAGCCGACCGGGGTCGCCCGCCCGCACCTGCGGTGGGAGCGGCCGGTCGGCGCCGCCGACCCCGAGGTCGAGGCGGCGCTGGCCGTCGCCGGGTCCCCGCCGGAGGTCACGCACGTGCTGCGGATCCCCGCGCCGGCGGACCGGCACGCGGACGCCGGCGGACCCGCGGTCGCGCGGCTGCCCGTCCCCGGGCGCGACCCGGGGGCCGACGACGCCGCGACGGCGCGGCGGTGGCACGGTGCCGAGGTCCTGCAGCGGTACTTCGAGGGGGACCTCCCCGCCGCCTGGCGGGCCCGGGCCACCGACGGTGCGGCGTGGGCGGCCTGGGACCGGGGGCGCGTGCGCGAGCTCGCGGCCCTGGGCCGGGCCGACGTCTGGCTCGCGACGGCGCAGGGGGTCCCCGTCGCGACGCTGACGGTGCTGCGCGACGGCGCGGGGGCCGCGCACCTCGAGGGCCTCGTGACCCACCCCGTGCACCGGCGGCGCGGCGTCGCGACCGCGCTCGTCACCGCGGCCGTCGCCGCCGAGCACGCCGCGGCGCCCGGCGTGGTCGTCACCGCCGAGGTCGTGCCCGACGGACCCTCCGCGCCGCTGTTCGCGCGGCTCGGCGCGGTCCCCGTCGCCGAGGTCGTCTCGGCGCTGGCCGCCGACCCGGGGTCCGCGGGGCCCCACCGGTAGGCTGCCCGGAACCCGGGTCGGAGCCGCCGTGGATCGCGTCGTGCGGGTCGCGCTGCTCGGCGCCGGCACCGTCGGCGCCGGTGTCCTGCGCATCCTCCGGGACAACGCCGAGTCCGTCGCCGACCGCGCCGGGACCCGGATCGAGGTCACCCGCGTCGCCGTCCGCGACGCGTCGCGGCCCCGTGACGGTCTGCCCGCCGGCGCCGAGGTCGTGACCGACCCCGTCGCCGCCGCCACCGCCCCCGACGTCGACGTCGTCGTCGAGGTCATGGGCGGCCTCGAGCCCGCCGGTGCGGCGATCGCCGCCGCGCTCGGCGCCGGGCGTCCGGTCGTGACCGCGAACAAGGCGCTCATCGCCGACCGCGGGCCCGAGCTCGCGGCGCTGGCCCGGGCGAACGGCACGACGCTCCACTACGAGGCCGCGGTCGCCGGCGCGATCCCGATCATCCGCCCCCTGCGCGAGTCGCTCGCGGGGGACCGGGTCACCCGCGTCGTCGGCATCCTCAACGGCACCACGAACCACATCCTGACGCGCATGAGCGAGGACGGCGCCGACTTCGACGACGTGCTCGCCGACGCGCAGGCGGCCGGGTTCGCCGAGGCCGACCCGAGCGCCGACGTCGACGGCCACGACGCCGCCGCGAAGACCGCCATCCTCGCGACGCTGGCCTACGGCGCGGCCGTCCACGACGCCGACGTCCACCGCGAGGGCATCCGCGGCATCACGGCCGCCGACCTGCGGGTCGCGGCGAGGCTCGGGTACGTCATCAAGCTGCTCGGCATCGCGAACGAGGTCGACGGCCGCATCGGCGTCCGCGTCCATCCCGCGATGCTGCCCTCGGACCACCCGCTCGCCAGCGTCCGCGGCGTCTTCAACGCGGTGTACGTCGAGGCCGAGGCCACCGGGCCGCTGATGTTCTACGGCCGCGGGGCCGGGGCGATGCCGACCGGGGCGGCCGTCGTCGGCGACCTCGTCGTGACGGCCCGCGACGTCGTCCGCGGCGCGAGCGCGGGGGAGGAGGCCGACCCCCGGGCGGCCGAGATCCGGCCCATCGACGAGCTGCGCACGCAGTACTGCGTCCGGCTCGAGGTCGACGACCGGCCGGGCGTGCTGGCCGAGGTCGCGCAGGTCTTCGGCGCGCACGACGTCTCGATCGCCCAGGTCTGGCAGGACGGCACCGGCGACGCCGCCGAGCTGGTCCTCATCACCCACCGCGCCCGCGAGGCCGACCTCCGGGCCACCGTCGACGGGCTCGGCTCGTCGGCGTCGGTCCGGCGCGTCGCCGGCGTCATCCGGGTCGAGTCCGAGGCGCTGGCGGGATGAGCGCCCCCGCCGCACCGGCCACGACCGCGGGCGTCTGGCGCGGCATCCTCGTCGAGTACGCCGACCGCATGCCGATCGGCCCCGACACGCCGATCGTGACGCTCCGCGAGGGCGGGACGCCGCTCATCCACTCCGAGGAGCTCTCCGAGCGGACCGGGTGCGAGGTCCACCTCAAGTACGACGGCGCGAACCCGACCGGGTCGTTCAAGGACCGCGGCATGACCGTCGCGATCTCGAAGGCGAAGGAGGCCGGGGCCCGCGCGGTCATCTGCGCCTCGACCGGCAACACGTCGGCCGCGGCCGCCGCGTACGCCGCGAAGGCCGGGATGTCCGCGGCCGTCGTCGTGCCGCGGGGGAAGATCGCGCTCGGCAAGCTGGCGCAGGCCGTCATCCACGGCGCGACGATCCTGCAGATCGACGGCAACTTCGACCAGGCGCTGACCATCTGCCGCGAGCTCGCCGACCGCCACCCCGTCGAGCTCGTGAACTCGGTCAACCCCTACCGCATCGACGGCCAGCGGACCGCGGCCTGGGAGATCTGCGACCAGCTCGGCCGCGCGCCGGACCTGCACCTGATGCCGGTCGGGAACGCCGGCAACATCACCGCCCAGTGGCGCGGCTACCGCGAGTACCTCGACGAGGGCCGCATCGACGCCGCGCCGGTCATCCACGGCTTCCAGGCGGCCGGCGCCGCGCCGATCGTCCATGGCGCGCCGGTCGACCGCCCCGAGACCATCGCCTCGGCCATCCGCATCGGCAACCCGGCGTCCTGGGACCGCGCCGTCGCGGCCCGCGACGAGTCCGGCGGCACCATCCGCGCCGTCAGCGACCGCGAGCTGCTGACCGCGTTCCGCACCGTCGCCCGGGCCGGCGTCTTCGCCGAGCTCGCCTCGGCCGCCTCGGTCGCGGGGCTCCTGCGGCTCCACGCCGAGGGCGCCCTCCCGCGCGGCGCGACGGTGGTCTGCATGCTGACCGGCCATGGGCTGAAGGACCCCGAGTGGGCCGTCGCCGGCGCGCCCGCGGCCGTCGTCGTCCCGCCGGACGCCGCGCGGGCCGCCGAGGCGCTGGGCCTCGCGTGAGCGGCGCCGTCCGGCACCACACGGTCCGCGTCCCCGCGACCACCGCGAACCTCGGCCCCGGCTTCGACGCGCTGGGGCTGGCGCTCGACCTCCACCTCGCGGTCCGGACCTCGGACCGCGCGCCGGGGGCGCCGCGGGCGACCGTCCGCGGCGAGGGCGCCGGCCTGGTGCCGACCGACGACGACAACCTCGTCTGGCGCGCCCTCACCGCGGCCTGCGAGCGGCACGGCGTCCCGGCGCCGGACGTCGCCCTCGAGGTCGTGAACGCGATCCCGCTCGAGCGGGGGCTCGGCTCGTCGTCGGCCGCGATCGTCGCCGGCCTCGCGCTGGCCCGCGACGTCGCCGGCATCCGCGTCGGCGAGCCGGCGCTGGCCGAGCTCGCCACCGAGCTGGAGGGGCACGCCGACAACGTCGCGCCGGCGCTGCTCGGCGGCCTCGTCGCCTGCGCCCGCGACGACGCGGGTGGGCTGGTCCTGCGCCGCGCCGACCCCCGGCCCGGCCTGCGCCTCGCCGTCGTCGTCCCCGAGGCCCGGCAGTCGACCGAATCCTCGCGGGCGGCGCTGCCGGCGACGCTGGACCGCGCCGACGTCGTCACCCAGGTCCAGCGCACCGGCCACGTCCTCGGTGCCCTGCTCGGCGCGTGGCCGGCCGCGCCCGGCCTCGCCGGCGACCGCCTGCACGAGCCGCCGCGGACCGCCGCCGACCCGGCGACCGGCGGCGTCCTCGCCGCGCTGCGCGCCGAGGGCCTCCACGCCTGGCTCTCGGGCTCGGGACCCAGCGTCGCCGCCGTCGTGCCCGACGCGACGGCCGAGGAACGGGTCCGCGCCGTCGCCGCGACCGCGGGCGCCGCCGTGCTCGTGCTCGTGCCGGACCTCCTCGGGGCCCTGACCTGCCCCGACGGGGGGTGCGGGCTGGCCGGGTCCGGCGGATGCGCCCAGTGCCCGCGCGAGCGGCTACAGTCCCCCCCGACCGACCCCCGCACCGCGGCCGCAGAGGCCGCCCGGTAGCGGCGACAGGTCCCCGGCTCCCACCCACCGACGGCCGCTCCGAGGCGGCGCGGCACGGTGACCGAGCCTCCCACCCACCGCCCGGGCGCAGCCCGGAGGCGGCCCCGGCCCCGGCCCCCGACCCCGTCGGGCGCACCGCGGGACGGACACCACGATCCCGGCCACGCGCCGGGTCCCGCGGGGGACCCCGCGGGCGACCTCGGACACCGCATGAAGCTCTTCATCGACAGCGCCAACGTCGCCGAGATCCGCGAGATCGCCGGCTGGGGCGTCCTCTCCGGCGTGACGACCAACCCGTCGCTCGCCGCCAAGGAGGGGCGTGACTTCCGGACGATGCTCGCCGAGATCTGCGCCCTCGTCGACGGCGACGTCAGCGCCGAGGTCGTCGCGACGGACCGCGACGGGATGCTGGCCGAGGCCGAGCCGCTGCTGGCCGTGGCCGACAACGTCACGATCAAGCTGCCGCTGACCCCCGACGGGCTGGCCGCCTGCCGCGTCCTCGCCGACCGCGGGGTCCGGACCAACGTCACGCTCTGCTTCTCGACGACGCAGGCGATCCTCGCGGCGAGCGCCGGTGCGACCTACGTCTCGCCGTTCGTCGGCCGCCTCGACGACGTCGCGAACGACGGCATCGCGCTCCTCGAGGAGATCTGCGACGTCTACGCGCAGGCCGGTTACACGACGCAGGTGCTCGCGGCCTCGCTGCGCCACCCGCAGCACGTCGTGCAGGCCGCCGCGGCCGGCGCGGACGTCGCGACCCTGCCCGCGAAGGTCTTCCACCAGATGGTCCGCCACCCGCTGACGGACCGCGGCCTCGAGCAGTTCCTGGCCGACTGGGCCGGCTCCCGCGCCGCGGGGGCCTGAACCTCCGCGCGCCTCCCGGCGCGCGCGCACGACCCGCACGACGGCCCCGCCGGGGCCGGACCGGAGGATGCATGGACCGCACCGCCCTCGGCTCGAAGGCGCTGTCCGAGCTGCGCGAGATCGCCGCGACGCTCGAGCTGCGCGGCTACCAGCGGATGAAGAAGGCCGACCTCGTCGACCTGATCGCCACCGCCGGCGGCAACGGCGGCGGTCCGCGCGGCGGTGGTGCGCCGGCTCCGGCCCGGACGGAGGCGCCGGCGGCCGACGGTGAGCGCGGCGACCACGGGGAGCGGGGCGACCGGGGTGATCGCGAGGACGGCGGCGAGCGGGAGGACCGCGAGGACCGCGAGGACCGCGGCGAGCGCGCGTCGGCGCCCACCGGCCAGGGACAGGGCGGACCGTCGTCGCAGGGCGGCGGCCGCGACGACCAGCCGATGAGCCGCAGCCGCGCCAAGCGCGAGCGCCGGCGCAAGAACCGCGACCGCCAGGGCGGGGGACAGGGCGGCGGCCAGCAGCACGGCGGCCAGCAGCACGGCGGCTACCAGGGCCACGGCGAGCCGGTCGGCGACCTCGGCGTCCGCGAGGGCATCCTCGATCTG
>JBEARL010000022.1:0-17655 GCA_041163265.1 Actinomycetota bacterium | reverse complement strand
GCGAGCAGCGCGTCGTGCACGGCACCGAGCGCCGCCACCGCCGTCTCCTCGGTCCCCGGCGCGAGCCCGTAGAGCTCGAGGTCGGGGACCCCGAACCTGGCCGCGCCGTGCGTCCGGACCCAGCCGGGGACCCGACCCGACCCCGGCGCGACGACCGCCGCCACGACGTCGATCCGCACCGCGCCACCCGCGGCCATGCGCTCGAGGGCATCGAGGTCGTGCTCGACCCCTGCCGAGAGGTCACGGACGCCGTCCACGCCGTCGACGTGGCGGGCGAGCCCACGGAGCAGCATCGCCTGGCGCGCCGCACCGGCCACGAACCCGTCGCCGGCCACCGCGACCTCGGTGCGGAGCAGCGGCGTCCCGTCCTCGTCGTCGAGCGCCCGGACGACGGCGCGCTGCAGGCGGCCACCCCAGTGCACCTCGGCGGCCGCGCCGCCGTCGCCCAGCGGCGCCGCCCGGTCGAGGTCCCCCGCGGTCCGGGCGGCCGCGACCACCGCGGCGACGTCCGCGGTCGCCGCGAGGCGCAGCGCGACCAGCGAGGACGGCTGCTCGGGCACGCTGCGCTCCGGACGGCGGGACGCGGAGGCTACGACGCCGCGTCGCGGACCGTCCCGGCCAGGACCGTGTGCCGGCCGAGCACCGACGTCACGACCAGTCGCCCCTCGTCGTCGACGTCGGCACGACCGCGGACGGTGGCCCCGTCGGGCAGCGCCACGTCGACCTCGCGCCCGCACGTGTCCGAGGCCGACCGGTACCGGCCGATCAGCGCCCGCGGCCCCCGCGCGAGCAGGGCCAGCGCGGCGTCGAGGCCCGTGACCAGTCCGGCCAGCAGCGCGGCCGGCGCGACGTCCATGGCCGCGAGATCGGCGAGGCCCGCCCGGTCGTCCGACGGCGGCAGGTGCCGCCGGTCGACGTTCACCCCGACCCCCGCCAGCAGGACGGTGCGGCCCGCCGCACCGAGTCCGTCCTCGCGCTCCACGAGCAGCCCCGCGACCTTCCGCGGCCCCGCCTCGGTCCGGACGACGACGTCGTTGGGCCACTTGAGGGCGGCGCGCCCCGCGAGCCACGGCGCGATCGCGTCGAGGACCGCGAGTCCGACGGCGTGCGGGACCAGGTGCGCGGCGTCGGGTGCAGCGAGGACCAGGGTCGCCGCCAGCGACGCGCCCGGCCGGACGTCGTCGTCCCAGGTGCGCCCACGACGACCACGACCGGCCGTCTGCCGCTCGGCCACGAGCAGGGTCCCGCTCGGCGCGCCGCCCGTCGCGCGCGCCCGCGCCGCGTCCTGCGTCGACGGGACCTCATCGACGACCTCGAGCCCTCGCACGTGCTCGGCGCCGTCCAGCGCCGCACGGACCTCGGCGGTCGACGCCGCCGTCCCCCACGTCCCCCGACCCCGCCCGTCGGACACGGACACGAACGCCTCCCCTCGCCCTCCGCACGGCCGGGCGCCGCGCGAACCCCTGCGAGGACCCTGCCCCGGGTCGCTCCCGGCCCCGACACTACGCTCCCGCCGGTCGCCCCGGCGACAGGCCCAACCGCAACTCGGCCGCACCTCGGCACCGGACCTCGGAGGCGAAATGGCCGATCAGGCTCACCCGGCCCTCGAGGAGCTCGAACGGCGGCGGGCGGCCGCGCTGGCCGGCGGGGGGCCCGAGACGGTCGCGCGGCAGCACGAGCGGGGCAAGCTCACCGCGCGGGAGCGGATCGACCTGCTGCTGGACGTGGGCTCGTTCGTCGAGACCGACGCGCTCGCGGTCCACCGCGCGGAGGGGTTCGGGCCGGAGGACCCGCGCATCCCCGGGGACGGGGTGGTGACCGGCCACGGCACCGTCGACGGCCGCAGGGTCTGCGTGTTCAGCCAGGACTTCACGGTCCTCGGCGGCTCGCTGGGCGAGGTCTTCGCCGAGAAGGTCATCAAGATCATGGACCTCGCGGTCCGTATGGGCGTGCCCGTGGTCGGACTGAACGACTCGGGCGGGGCCCGCATCCAGGAGGGCGTGGTCAGCCTCGGCGGGTACGGCGAGATCTTCCTCCGCAACGTCCGCGCGTCCGGCGTCGTCCCGCAGATCAGCGCGATCATGGGCCCCTGCGCCGGTGGCGCCGTGTACTCGCCGGCGATCACCGACTTCGTCCTCATGGTCCGCGACACCTCGCACATGTTCGTGACCGGCCCGAACGTCATCCGGACCGTGACCGGCGAGGAGGTCACGATGGAGGAGCTGGGCGGGGCGGTCACGCACGCCACCCGCTCCGGCGTCGCCCACTTCGCCTCCGAGGACGAGCGCGCCTGCATCGAGGACCTGAAGGTCCTCCTCGGCTTCCTGCCGTCGAACAACCTCGAGGATCCGCCGCGCTCCGAGCCGACGGACGACCCCGAGCGGCTCTGCCCCGAGCTCGACGCGATGATGCCGGCCACCTCGAACGTGCCCTACGACGTGCGCGACGTGATCGCGGCGGTCGTCGACGAGGCGGACTTCCTCGAGGTCGCCGCAGAGTTCGCGCCGAACATCGTCATCGGGTTCGCGCGGCTCGACGGCAGGCCGGTCGGGATCGTCGCGAACCAGCCGCAGCACCTCGCGGGCGTGCTGGACATCGACTCGTCGACGAAGGCCGCCCGGTTCGTCCGGACGTGCGACGCGTTCAACGTGCCGATCGTGACGCTGGTCGACGTCCCGGGGTTCCTGCCCGGCACCGGCCAGGAGTTCGACGGCATCATCCGCCACGGGGCGAAGCTGCTGTACGCGTACGCCGAGGCGACGGTGCCGAAGCTGACCGTCATCCTGCGCAAGGCCTACGGCGGCGCCTACGACGTCATGGGGTCGAAGCACGTCGGCGCGGACCTGAACCTCGCGTGGCCGATGGCCGAGATCGCGGTCATGGGCGCGCGCGGCGCGGTCAGCATCCTGCACCGGCGCGAGCTGGACGCGGCCGAGGACCCGGCGGCGCTCCAGGCCGAGTTCGAGGAGCGGTACCTGCGCGACCTCGCGAACCCGTGGCGCGCGGCCGAGCGCGGCTACGTCGACGCCGTCGTCCGTCCCTCCGAGACCCGGCGCGAGCTGGTCCGCGGGCTGCGGTTCGCGAGCACGAAGCGGCAGTCCCCGCCCCCGCGGAAGCACGGGAACATCCCGCTGTGAGCGCGGACGGGACCGACGTCCGCGTCGAGGTCGTCGCCGGCGGACGGCCCGACGCCGCGACGCTCGCCGCCATCGGACTGGCGGTCCGGAAGGTGGTGCGCGGCGCCGCGCCCTCGGGACGGAACGCGCCCATCACGCCCGGATGGCGGCGCGCGGCGCTGCGCGAGGGCGTCGGAGGGCGACCCGAGGTGCGTCCCGACGGCCGCGGCTGACGCCGCGACCGCTCACATCCCTGCGGTGGCTCCGGCGGCCTCGGCCGCGGCGGCCTCCTCGGCGGTCGCGTAGACCGTGATCGTGGTCTCCATGCCCGCGGCACGGTGACCCGGCACGGTGCAGATCACGGTCCACTCGCCCGGGAACAGCAGGACGGTCCCGGTCCCCATCGCCCCACCGTCGGCCTCGGGGAGCTCCGAGCCGTCGGCCGCTCCCAGGAACTGGGCGTTGTGGTAGGCGTCACTGACGTTCGTGACGGTGACCTCGACCGCGCCGGTGACGGCCACGGCGTCGGTCACGTCGAAGAAGAAGTTCCCCATGTCCATCGCCAGGTCCCCGCCGGGACCGACCGGCTGGACGGGGTCGCAGCCCGGATCGCCGGGCGGGCAGACGAGGGCCGCGGCGGTGACGGCCCCCTCGGGGACCGAGGTGCAGCCGACGAGGAGGGCCGCGGCGGCGGCCAGGGCGGGCAGGGAGCGGGAGCGCACGGTGACCTCGGCGGATGCGGACGTCGCGGCCCGGATGATAGCCCCGACCCGTCCCCGGCCCCGCCGGGGCGGCTGCGACCGCGTTCACGGCCTCGTCCCGTCCTGCGGAACGGCGGAAAGTTCAGCGGTACAGCCTGGAAGTAGGCTGCCCGTCGACGCGGACCACGGCGCCCTCCGGGCCCGATCGGGAGACGGCGCGGGTGTTCGAGTCGGTCCTGATCGCGAACCGCGGCGAGATCGCGGTGCGCGTCGCGCGGGCCTGCCGCGAGCTCGGCGTCCGGAGCATCGCGGTCTACAGCGAGGCCGACCGCGACGCGCCGCACGTCCGGGCCTGCGACGAGGCCCACCTCCTGGGTCCGGCCTCCCCCGCCGCCTCGTACCTCGACGTCGACCGGATCGTCGACGTCGCCCGCCGCGCCGGCGCCGATGCCGTCCACCCCGGCTACGGGTTCCTGGCCGAGAACGCCGCCTTCGCGCGCGCCGTGGCCGACGCCGGGCTGACGTTCGTCGGCCCGTCCCCCGAGGCGATCGAGCGCATGGGCGACAAGCTCTCGGCCCGGGCGGTCGCGACGGCGGCCGGCGTCCCGGTCGTGCCCGGCACCGCCGAGCCGACCGACGACGTCGACATCGCCCGCGCCTTCGCCGACGAGCACGGCTACCCCGTCGCCGTGAAGGCGATGTTCGGCGGCGGCGGCCGCGGCATGAAGGTCGTCCGCGACGCGGTCGGACTCGAGGACGCGATGCGGTCGGCGGCCCGTGAGGCCGGGGTCGCGTTCGGACGCAGCGAGTGCTACCTCGAGCGGTACCTCGAGCGTCCGCGCCACGTCGAGGTGCAGGTCGTCGGCGACGTCGACGGGACGGTCGTCCACCTCTGGGACCGCGACTGCTCGCTGCAGCGTCGGCACCAGAAGCTGCTCGAGGAGGCGCCCGCCCCGCGCATGGACCCGGCGGTCCGCGCGGCCCTGCACGAGGCGGCGGTGCTGGTCAGCCGCGAGATGCGGTACGTGAACGCCGGCACCTGCGAGTTCCTCCTCGACGAGGATGGCCGGCGGTTCTACTTCCTCGAGATGAACACCCGACTGCAGGTCGAGCATCCCGTCACCGAGCTGGTGACCGGGATCGACCTGGTCCACGCGCAGCTGCGCGTCGCCGCCGGCGAGGGCCTCGGGTTCACCCAGGACGACGTGGTGGTCCGCGGGCACGCCATCGAGGCCCGCATCAACGCCGAGGACCCCGGCGCCGGCTTCGTGCCGGCCCCCGGTCCGGTCCGGCGGCTCGAGCCGCCGACCGGCCCCGGCGTCCGGCTGGACACCGGCGTCCGCAGCGGCGGGACCATCCCCCGCGAGTACGACTCCATGGTCGCGAAGCTGATCGTCTGGGCGCCCGACCGCGACACCGCCCGCCGCCGTCTCGGCGCCGCCCTCGACGAACTGGTCGTCGAGGGCATCCCGACGACGGTGCCGTTCCACCGCCTCGCCGTCGCGCACCCCCAGTTCGCCGCCGCCGAGCACGCGACGTCCTCCGTCGAGCGCGAGTGGGACCTGGCGGCGCTGGCGCCGTCCGAGCCCCCAGCGGCCGACGACGTCCCCGAGCGGCGGACCGAGGAGGTGACCGTCGAGGTCGACGGCCGCCGCTTCGAGGTCCGGGTCCTCACGGCCGCGCCGGCGGGATCCGCGGCGCCCCGGCGGCGTGCGGGTCGCGACGGCGCGACCGCGGCCGCGGCCACCGGTGAGCTGCGCGCGCCCATGCAGGGCACCGTCATCGGCTACGCCGTGACGACGGGCCAGCGCGTCGCGGCGGGCGACCCGGTCGTGACCCTCGAGGCGATGAAGATGGAGAACACGCTGCGCGCGCCCGTCGACGGCACGGTCACCATGGCCGACGTCGCGCCAGGCAGCGTCGTCGATCCGGGGACGGTCCTGGCGGTCATCGACGCCGGCTGAGCCACCGGCCCGCGTCGGTCAGGTCAGAAGGTCTCGCGCGGGACGTGCTGGCCGAACTCCGCCCGCAGCACGTCGCAGACCTCCTGCAGCGTGGCCCGGCGGCGCAGCGCCTCCCGCATCGGCGGCAGGAGGTTCGCGGTCCCCGCGGCCGCCGCGCGGACCTCCTCGAGGGCGGCGGCGACGGCGGTGCCGTCCCGACCGGCCACGACGGCCGCGGTCCGGGCGACCTGCTCGTCGCGGACGCGCTCGTCGACCCGCTGCAGCTGGGGCTGGACCTCGTCGTCGAGCTGGTAGCGGTTCACGCCGACGACGACGGCCTCGCCGGCGTCGATGCGACGGGCCGCGTCGTAGGCGGCCAGCTCGATCTCGCGCTTCTGGTGGCCGGCCTCGATCGCGGCCACCGCGCCACCCATGGCGTCGATGCGGGCGATCTCGTCCTCGATCGCGGCGACCAGATCGGCCGTCATCGTCTCGATCGCGTACGAGCCCGCGAACGGATCGACCGTCGCGGTGAGGTCCGTCTCGTGGGCGAGGACCTGCTGGGTCCGCAGGGCGAGCCGCGCGCTGCGCTCGGTCGGGAGAGCCAGCGCCTCGTCGAAGGCGTTGGTGTGGAGCGACTGGGTCCCGCCGAGCACCGCCGCGAGCGCCTGCACCGTCACGCGGACGAGGTTGACCTCGGGCTGCTGGGCGGTCAGCTGGACGCCGGCGGTCTGCGTGTGGAACCGCAGCATCATCGCCCCCGGGTCGGTCGCACCGAAGCGGTCCCGCATGATCCGGGCCCAGACCTGCCGGGCCGCGCGGAACTTCGCGACCTCCTCGAGCAGCGTCGTCCGCGCGACGAAGAAGAAGGAGAGGCGACGCCCGACCGTGTCCACGTCGAGTCCGCGCGACAGGGCCGCTTCGACGTAGGCGATGCCGTCGGCCAGCGTGAACGCGACCTCCTGGAGCGGCGTCGCCCCGGCCTCGGCCATGTGGTAGCCCGAGATCGAGATGGTGTTGAACTCGGGCAGACGCTCGGCGCAGTACGCGAACGTGTCGGCGATCAGGCGGAGCGAGGGTCCCGGCGGGAAGATGTAGGTCCCGCGGGCGATGTACTCCTTCAGGACGTCGTTCTGGATGGTCCCCCGCAGCAGCTCGGGCGCGACGCCCTGCTCCTCGGCCACGAGCTCGTACATCAGCAGCAGCAGGCTGGCCGGGGCGTTGATCGTCATCGAGGTCGAGACGCGGTCGAGCGGGATGCCGTCGAACAGGGCCCGCATGTCCTCGACCGTGTCGACCGGGACGCCGACCTTGCCGACCTCTCCCTCGGCGATCGGCGCGGACGAGTCGTACCCCATCTGCGTCGGCAGGTCGAACGCGACCGACAGCCCCGTCGTGCCCTGCTCGAGGAGGTAGCGGTAGCGCAGGTTCGACTCGGTCGCGCTCGAGAACCCCGCGTACTGCCGCATCGTCCAGGGCCGTACCGCGTACATCGTCGGGTGCACGCCCCGGGTGAACGGGTACGCGCCGGGCGCGCCCAGCGTCACCTCGGGGTCGAACCCCTCGGGGTCACCGGGACCGTGGACGAGCCGGATCGGGAGTCCGCTGACGGACCGGCGCTCGCCCTCCACGCGGTCAGGCGCTCCGGCGTCCGGAGACCAGTGCCCGACGGTGGTCGCGGTTCATCATCGCGATGAAGTCGATCGAGATGCCCTTGGGGCAGGCGGCCTCGCACTCGCCGTAGTTGGTGCACGAGCCGAACCGCTCCTCCATGACCTCGACCATCGCGAGGGTCCGGCGGCTCCGCTCGGGCTGCCCCTGCGGCAGCAGGTTCAGGTGCGCGAGCTTCGCCGAGGTGAACAGCTGGGCGGCCCCGTTCGGGCAGGCGGCGACGCAGGCTCCGCACCCGATGCAGGCCGCGGCGTCCATCGCGAGGTCCGCGTCCGCCTTCGGGATCGGGATGAGGTTGGCGTCCTGCGCCGAGCCGGTCTCGACGCTGACGTACCCGCCGGCCTGCACGATGCGGTCGAACGCCGAGCGGTCGACGACGAGGTCCTTGAGGACGGGGAACCCGGCGGCCCGCCAGGGCTCGATGACGATCTCGTCGCCGTCCGAGAACGTCCGCATGTGGAGCTGGCAGGTGGTGGTGAGCTCCTTGGGGCCGTGGGCCTGGCCGTTGATCATCATGCCGCACGTGCCGCAGATGCCCTCGCGGCAGTCGTGCATGAACTCGATCGGCTCGTCGCCGCGGGCGATGAGGCCCTCGTTGACGAGGTCGAGCATCTCCAGGAAGGACGAGTCCTCCGAGACGCCCTTCGCCTCGTAGGTCTCGAACCGACCGGGCTCGCTGGGGCCGGCCTGCCGCCAGACGCGGAGGGTGAGGTTCACTTGTAGCTCCTCGTCGCGAGCTGCACGTACTCGTACTCGAGCTGCTCGCGGTGCTCGACGGGCGCGGCGCTGTCGCCGCTCCACTCCCAGGCCGTGACGTGGGCGAAGTTCTCGTCGTCGCGCAGCGCCTCGCCGTCGGCCGTCTGGTGCTCCTCGCGGAAGTGCCCGCCGCAGGACTCCTCGCGGACCAGCGCGTCGCGGCACATCAGCTCGGCCAGCTCGAAGAAGTCCTCGACCCGTCCGGCCTTCTCGAGCGACGAGTTGATGGTGTCGCCCGAGCCGGGGACGCGGACATCGGCCTCGAACTCGGCCCGAAGGGCCGGGATCTCGGAGAGCGCCTTCTCGAGGCCCTCCTTCGTCCGGCTCATGCCGCAGTGGTCCCAGACGATCCGGCCGAGCTCGCGGTGGAACCAGTCGACCGACCGCGTGCCGCGGCTGGCGAGGAACCGCTGGACGCGGGCCTCGACGTCGCGCTCGACCTGGGCGAACTCGGAGGCGGTCGTGTCGACCTTCGGCTTCCCGAGCATCGGCGCGAGGTAGTTGCCGATGGTGGCCGGCAGGACGAAGTAGCCGTCCGCCAGACCCTGCATCAGCGCCGAGGCGCCGAGGCGGTTCGCGCCGTGGTCCGAGAAGTTCGCCTCGCCGATCGCGAACAGGCCCGGGACCGTCGTCTGCAGCTCGTAGTCGACCCAGAGGCCGCCCATGGTGTAGTGCGGGGCCGGGTAGATGCGCATCGGCGTGCGGTACGGGTCCTCGCCGGTGATCCGCTCGTACATGTCGAACAGGTTCCCGTACTTCTCGGCGATGGCGTCGCGGCCCAGGCGGCCGATCGCCTCGGAGAAGTCGAGGTAGACGCCGTTCTTCAGCGGGCCCACGCCGAAGCCGGCGTCGACGCGCTCCTTCGCGGCGCGGGACGAGATGTCGCGCGGCGCGAGGTTGCCGAACGCCGGGTAGCGGCGCTCGAGGAAGTAGTCGCGGCCGTCCTCGGGGATGTCGCCCACCGATCGCGCCTCGTCGGCGTCGGTCGGGACCCAGATGCGCCCGTCGTTGCGCAGGGACTCGGACATCAGCGTCAGCTTGGACTGGAACTCATCGCTGGCGGGGATGGCCGTGGGGTGGATCTGCGTGAAGCAGGGGTTCGCGAACATCGCCCCGCGGCGGTGGGCGCGCCAGGCCGCCGTCACGTTGCAGGCCATCGCGTTCGTCGAGAGGTAGAAGGCGTTCGAGTACCCGCCGGTCGCCAGCACGACCGCATCGGCCGCGTGCGAGGCGACCTGCCCGGTCCGGAGGTCGCGGGTGACGATGCCGACGGCGCGGCCGTCGACGACCACGACGTCCAGCATCTCCTGGTTGGTGTGGAGCTCGACGGTGCGCTCCTTCACCTGCCGCGACAGCGCCTGGTAGGCGCCGAGCAGCAGCTGCTGCCCCGTCTGGCCCCGGGCGTAGAAGGTCCGGCTGACCTGGGCCCCGCCGAACGAGCGGTTGTCGAGCAGGCCGCCGTACTCCCGCGCGAACGGGACGCCCTGCGCGACGCACTGGTCGATGATGTTGTTCGAGACCTGGGCCAGGCGGTAGACGTTCGCCTCGCGCGAGCGGAAGTCGCCGCCCTTCACGGTGTCGTAGAACAGGCGGTAGACCGAGTCGCCGTCGCCGTGGTAGTTCTTGGCCGCGTTGATGCCGCCCTGCGCCGCGATCGAGTGCGCGCGCCGCGCCGAGTCGTGGAACGTGAACGCCTTCACCCGGTAGCCGAGCTCGCCGAGCGTCGCCGCGGCCGAGGCACCGGCCAGCCCCGTCCCGACGACGATGATCGAGAACTTCCGCTTGTTCGCCGGGCTGACCAGCTTCATCGCGAAGCGGTGCTCGTCCCACTTCTGCTCGAGCGGCCCCGCGGGGATCTTCGCGTCGAGGACGGTCATCGGGGTTCCTCCTGCGGCGGGGTGACGGGTGGTGGCGGGCGGTGGCGGAGCGATCAGGAGACGACGCCGAGCTGGACGGCGATGGGGAACGAGAGGTTGCCGCCGACGACGACCGCGGTGAACGCCGTGGCGAACGTGCGACGGACGGGGTCGAACCGCGGGCTGCTCCACCCCATCGACTGGAACAGGCTCCAGACCCCGTGGAAGAGGTGCATGCCGAGGGCCGCGTTCGCGACGAGGTACATGGCGGCGATCGGGCCGCGGGAGAACGACGCGATGACCTTGTCGTACGGCGTCGAGCCGGACGGCGCCGGGTTGACCCAGCCCCACGTCAGGTCGGCGAGGTGGTAGGCGAGGAAGAGCAGGACGATGACGCCGGTCCACCGCATCGTCCGCGCTGCGAAGTCGGCGACCACGTAGTCGCGCTTCGAGCGGTACCGCTCGGGACGGGCACGGCGGTTCATCGCGGTCAGCTGGGCCGCGGCGACGACGTGGACGACGAGGGCCAGGACCAGGACGCCGCGCAGCAGGTTCAGGGTGCCGCTATGGGGCAGGATCGGGTAGAGGAGCCGGCGCAGGAACTCGGCGTACGCGTTGAACGCCTCGGGGCTCTGGTAGAGCTTGAGGTTGCCGAGCATGTGGGCGAACACGTACCCGAGGCCGACGATGCCCGAGACGGCCATCAGGTACTTCTTCCCGAGGGCCGAGCGGTAGAGGACCAGGAGGAACGGTGCCGGTCGGGTCGGGGCCTCGGCCGCGGCGGTGGTGGTGGCCAACGGAGGACCTCCGGTCGGGCGGTGCGCGGCGGACGACGGGGAGCGGCGCCGGGGCGGGACGGTAGCAGCGGGCCGGATGGCGCCTCCCCGCGGGACGCGGGACCGGGCCGTGCCGCGGGGCGCCCCGGGGGTGCGCCGCGGCGTCAGGCCGGCGCGAGGAACCCCATCGCGTCCCGGGCCCGCTCGAAGGTCGGCGCCGCGACCGCACGGGCGCGCTCGGCGCCGACCGCGAGCAGCCGCAGCACCTCGCCGGGGTCGGCCGCGAGCTCGGCGTGCCGCTGCCGGATCGGGCGGAGGTGCTCGACGACGGCCTCGGCCACGGCGGCCTTCAGCGCCCCGTACCCGCCACCAGCGTGGGCGGCGGCCGCGGCCTCGACGTCGGTACCCGTCACGGCGGCGAGGATCTCGAGGAGGTTCGTCACGCCGGGCTTCGCCGCCCGGTCGGGCCGCACCTCGCCGTCGGAGTCGGTGACGGCCGTGCGGAACTTCGCCGCGACCGCGTCGGGGTCGTCGAGCACGTGCACGATGCCGCGCTCGCTCGTCGCCGACTTCGACATCTTCCGCGTCGGCTCCTGCAGATCCATGACGCGGGCCGCGACGGGCGGCAGCATCGCCTGCGGCAGCGTGAACACCGGGCCGAAGCGGTGGTTGAACCGCTGCGCGATGTCGCGGGCCAGCTCGATGTGGTGCCGCTGGTCCTCGCCGACCGGCACGCGGTCCGCGTGGTACAGGATGATGTCCGCGGTCTGCAGCACCGGGTAGTCGAACAGGCCGACGCTGACCGACGCGTCGCGTCCCGCGGACTTGTCGCGGAACTGCGGCATCCGCCCGAGCTCACCGAAGGTCGCGACGCAGTTCAGCAGCCACGCCAGCTCGGCATGCTCCCGCACGTGCGACTGGACGAACAGCGTGCTGCGGTCGGGGTCGATGCCGGCCGCCAGCAGCGTCGTCGCGAGGTCGACCGTCCGCGTCCGCAGCAGGGCCGGATCGTGCTCGTCGGGCGCGGTGATGGCGTGCAGGTCGACGACGCAGTAGGTGCAGTCCGCATCCTCCTGCAGCACGACCCAGCTGCGCAGCGCGCCGAGCAGGTTCCCGAGGTGCACCGCGCCGGACGGCTGCATCCCCGAGAAGACGCGCGTGCGATCGGCCGGACCGGGACGTCCCGCGACGGCGGTCTCGGCCGCGGCCGCCGTCACAGGAGGTGCGCCACCGCGTCGCGCTCGGAGACCAGCTCGGCGACCGTGCGCTCGAGGCCCGCGCGCGTGACCGGCGAGAGCTCGAGCCCCGCGACGATGCGGTACGAGCCGGCGCCGTCGGTGGTGACGGGGAAGCCCGAGACGAGCCCCTCCGGCACGCCGTAGGACCCGTCCGAGACGACCGCCATCGAGGCCCAGTCCCCCGGCGCCGTCGCACGGCCGCCGCACCAGGTCGCGACGTGGTCGACGAGCGCGTTCGCGGCCGACGCGGCCGACGAGGCGCCGCGGGCGTCGATGACGGCCTTCCCGCGCTGCTGCACCGTGGTGAGGAACTCGCCCTCGAGCCAGGCCGCGTCGTCGATGACCTCGGTCGCCGGTCGGCCGCCGATCCGGGCGTTGCCGACGTCGGGGACCATCGTCGGCGAGTGGTTGCCCCAGACGGCGAGGTTCGTGACCTCGGTGACCGGGACGCCGGCGCGGCGCGCGAGCTGCGTCCGGGCGCGGTTCTCGTCGAGCCGGACCATCGCGGTGAACCGCTCGGTCGGGATCCCGTCGGCGTTCGCGGCCGCGATCGAGGCGTTGGTGTTCGCCGGGTTGCCGACGACGGCGATCCGGACGTCCGACGCCGCACCGGCCGCGATGGCGCGACCCTGCGCCCGGAAGATGGCGCCGTTGTCCTTCAGCAGGTCGCTGCGCTCCATGCCGGGACCGCGCGGCTTGGCGCCGACGAGCAGGCACATCCCGGCGCCGTCGAACGCGACCCGGGCGTCGTCGGTCAGCTCGATGCCGGCGAGCAGCGGGAACGCGCAGTCGTCCAGCTCCATCGCGACGCCCTCGAGGGCCGGCAGCGCCGGGGTGACCTCGAGGAGCCGCAGCTCCACGGGACGGTCGGGCCCGAACATCTGGCCCGAGGCGATGCGGAAGACCAGCGCGTAGCCGATCTGGCCGGCGGCCCCGGTGACGGCGACGCGGACGGGGGTGGTCATGGCGGCTCCTCGCGGGTCCGGAGGGAGCGGACCCTGACGGCCGTTCCGGACGCGCGGCCGCAGCCTAGAGCAGGCCTCCTACGCTGCGGCCGTGACGACGGATGCGGACGGCCCGGCGACCGGTCGGTCCGCGCCGCTCGCGAGCGCCTGGGACCGCGTCGTCGCGGGTCTGTACGACCGGGTGCTGGCGGGCGCCGAGCGGGCCGGGCTCGCCAAGGACCGCGCCGCGCTGCTCGCGACCGCCGGCGGACGCGTCGTCGAGCTCGGCCCCGGCACCGGCGCGAACCTCGACCACCTGCCGCGGGGCCTCGCGTCGCTGGTGCTCGTCGAGCCCTCCCCCGCGATGCGGGCCCGCCTGCGGGCACGGCTCGCGGCGGTCCGGGCCGCGGACCCCGACCGCCTGCCGCCGACCGAGGTCGTCGCGGCCAGGGGCGACGCCCTGCCCCTGGCTGACGCCTCGGTCGACACGGTCGTGGCGACGCTCGTCCTCTGCTCGGTCCCCGACCCGGCGGCCGTGCTGGCCGAGGTCCGGCGGGTGCTGGCATCGGGGGGACGCCTGCTGCTGCTCGAGCACGTCGCCGCGCCCCCCGGACGGCTGCGGCGGCTGCAGCGGCTGCTCACGCCGGCCTGGCGCCGGGTCGCGCAGGGCTGCCACCTCGACCGCGACACCCGCGCGGCCCTCGTCGCCGCCGGGTTCGACGACGCGGGGGTCGCCGACCACCGCATCCCCGGAGCGGGCCCGATCGGGCCGGCGCTGATCGGGACGGCGCGGCCGCGCTGAGCGCGCGGCGCGGGCCCTGCGCCGTCCGCCTCAGGCGAGGCCGCGCCGCAGCCGCGCCGCGTGCAGCGTGTTCGCGAGCAGCATGGTGACGGTCATCGGTCCGACGCCGCCGGGCACGGGCGTGATCGCGCCGGCGACCTCGGCGACCTCGGCGAACGCGACGTCGCCGACGAGCCGTCCGTCCGCGGTGCGGTTCGTGCCGACGTCGATCACGACGGCGCCCGGCCGGACCATGTCCGCGGTGACGAGCCCCTCGCGGCCGGCGGCGACGACGAGCACGTCGGCGCGGCGGCAGACCGCGGCGAGGTCGCGCGTGCGCGAGTGGGCGACCGTGACCGTGGCGTCGCGCCCCGGCAGCGTCAGCATGATCGAGAGCGGCCGACCGACCAGCGTCGAGCGGCCGATGATGACGACCTCGCTGCCCGGCAGCGTGACGCCGGCCTCTGCGAGCAGCTCGAGCACGCCGGCCGGCGTGCAGGCGAGGAAGGTCGGCTCGCCGTTCGCGAGCATCCCGGCCGTGACCGGGTTCAGGGCGTCGACGTCCTTCGCCGGGTCGACGCGGCGCTGGACCTCACGGGCGTCGAGGTGACCCGGGAGGGGCAGCTGTACGAGGATCCCGTCGACGGCGTCGTCGGCGTCGAGCCGGTCGACGAGCGCCAGGAGGTCGGCCTGGGACGTGTCGGCCGGCAGCAGGTGCTGCTCGGAGCGCATGCCCGCCGCCTCCGTGGCGCGGTGCTTCATCCCGACGTAGGTCCGGGACGCCGGGTCGTCGCCGACGAGCACCGCCGCGAGCCCGGGCGTCACGCCGTGCTCGGCGCGGAGGCGGGCGACCTCGTCGGCCAGCTCGGCCCGGCGCCGGGTCGCGAGCGCGCGGCCGTCGATCAGGCGGGCGGTCATGGGGGCCCCGGCGGTCAGTGGCGGAAGTGGCGTCGACCGGTCAGCACCAGCGTCATCCCGTGCTCGGCGGCCGCCGTGGCGACCTCGTCGTCGCGGACCGAGCCGCCGGGCTGGACGACGGCGACGATACCGGCGGCGGCCAGCGCGTCGACGCCGTCGCGGAACGGGAAGAACGCGTCGCTGGCCGCGACGCCGCCCTCCTGGCGACCGCCGGCGCGCTCGACCGCGAGCCGCACGCTGTCGACCCGGCTCATCTGCCCGGCGCCGACGCCGACGACCTGCCCCGCGCGCGCCAGCACGATCGCGTTCGACGAGGCGTGCTTCGCCGCGAGCCACGCGAGCCGCAGGTCCTGCTCGAGCGCGGGGTCGATCGGGGCGCCGTCCGCGGTCCGCCACTCCTCCCACGGCTCGCGGTCGGCGTCGGTGGACTGGACGAGCACCCCGCCGTCGATCGAGCGCAGCTGCCACGACACGCGCGGACGGCCGGCGTCGGCGTGCTCGAGGACGCGGAGGTTCTGCCTGGCCGCGAGGACCTCGCGGGCCTCGGCGTCGAAGCCCGGGGCGACGACGACCTCGGTGAACACCTCGACGATGCCGCGGGCCGTCGCGCCGTCGACGGGCCGGTTGCAGGCGACGATGCCGCCGAACGCGCTGACGGGATCGCCCTCGAGCGCACGGCGGTGCGCCTCGACGAGCGTCGCGGCCGTCGCGAGGCCGGCGGGGTTGGTGTGCTTGATGATGGCCACGGCCGGGGCGTCGAGCTCGGCCACGAGCGACCAGGCGGCGTGCGTGTCGAGCAGGTTGTTGAAGCTCAGCTCCTTGCCGCCGAGCTGCCGCGCCCCCGCCACCCCGGGCGGCGCGCCGGGGATGCGGTAGAGGCCGGCCCGCTGGTGCGGGTTCTCCCCGTACCGCAGCGCGGCGGTCCGCTCGAGCGGGAGGCCGAGGAACGGCGGCGGCGCGGCGGAGGCGGTGCCGCCCTCGCCGTCCCCGTCGCGGCCGGCGAACCACGTCGCGATCGCCGCGTCGTAGGTGGCCGTGTGGCGGAACGCCGTGGCGGCGAGGTCGCGGCGCAGCCCGGCCGTCAGCCCGCCGTGGGCCGCGAGGTCGGCGAGCACCCGCGCGTGGTCGGCGGCGTCGACGACGACGCCGACCGAGCCGTGGTTCTTCGCCGCGGCCCGCAGCATCGTCGGCCCGCCGACGTCGATCATCTCGACGATCTCGGCGTCGGACGCGCCCGACGCGACGGTCCGGGTGAACGGGTAGAGGTTCACGACGACGAGGTCGATCGGGTCGACGCCGAGCGCGGCCAGCTCTTCGACGTGCCCGGGGTCGGCCCGGTCCGCGAGGATGCCGGCGTGCACGCGCGGGTGCAGCGTCTTGACGCGGCCGCCGAGGCACTCGGGGAACCCGGTGAGGTCGGCCACCTCGACGACCTCGAGGCCCGCGTCGCGCAGCACGCCCGCGGTCGACCCCGTCGAGACGAGCCGGACGCCGTGCGCGGCGAGCGCCCCGCCGAGCGCGGCGACGCCGGTCTTGTCGAAGCAGCTGAGCAGGGCGGTGCGGACGGGCGTGACGTCGCTCACGGCAGGACCTCCGGGACGGCGGGGATGGTGACCTGGACGGCTGGACGCACGACGGCGTGGCCGCGGACGACGTCGACGCGGCCCTCGCAGAGGGCGGCGACGCAGGCCGGCAGCAGCCGGTGCTCCAGGGGCTGCAGGCGGGCGTGCAGGGCCGCCGTGTCGTCGTCGGGCCGGACCTCGACGGCGGCCTGGGCGAGGATCGGCCCGTGGTCGACCTGCTCGTCGACGAGGTGGACCGTGACGCCGGTGACGCGGACGCCGGCGGCGAGCGCGTCCGCGACGGCGTGCGCACCGGGGAAGGCCGGCAGCAGCGACGGGTGCACGTTCACGACCCGGTCCGGCCACCGCGCGAGGAACGCGGCGGAGAGCACCCGCATGAACCCGGCCAGCACGACGACCTCGGCGCCGGTGGCCGCGACGTCGGCGGCGAGCCGCGACTCCCAGGCCGGGCGGTCGGCGCGGTCGAACGGGACGGCGGCGGCGTCGAGGCCGAGCTCGCGGGCGCGGTCGAGCGCGGGTGCGCCGGCGACGTCCGAGCGGACCGCGACGATCCGAGCCGGGTGATCGGAGCCCGCGGCGGCGCGGGCGAGCGCGACCATGTTCGTTCCCGAGCCGGAGACGAGCACCGCGACGGGGACGCGCGCCACGTCGCACCTCCGCCGTCGGGGACGGAGCCTACGCTCGGGCGACGCGGGCGTATCCCAACCGGCAGAGGAAGGGGACTTAAAATCCTCCCAGTGTGGGTTCGACTCCCACCGCCCGCACCCCATCCGCGTCGACCTGCAGCGGCGTGCCAGCGTCGCCGCCCGCCGCGACCTCGGTCAGCCTGACGAGCGGCCCCGGCGCGAAGAGGTCGGCCGGGACCCCGGGCAGCCCGGCATCCGCCCACGCCGCCGCGTCGAGTCCGAGATCGGCGACGACGAGATCGCCGAGGAAGACCTGCGCGCCCGGCAGGGCGCACGCGGCGAGGGGCAGACCGAGCGCGACGGTCGCGTCGGCCGCGACGCACATGCCGGCGGGGCCCTCGTCGGCGCCGAAGCCGCTCGGGACCTCGACGGCGAGGACCGGGACGTCGTGGTGGCGCAGCCACCGCGCCGCCTCGGCCGGACCGGCGTCCAGCGGAGGTCGGCCCGCCGCGCCGAGCAGCGCGTCGACCACGACGGCGCCCGGACCCTCCGGCGCGGCGCGGACGGCGACGCCCGCGGGGGCGAGGAGCGCCGGCGCGTCGGCCGCGCGCGGCGACCCCACGAGCACGACCTCGACCCCGCGGCCGGCGGCGGCGAGGCGGCGCGCGGCGGCGATGCCGGCGGCGCCGTTCGACGACGGCCCGGCCAGCACCGTCACGGGGCCCGACGGGACGAGGCGGTCGACC
>JBEARL010000021.1:0-17956 GCA_041163265.1 Actinomycetota bacterium | reverse complement strand
GATCGCCGGCCCTGGTGGCTGATCCGCCTCGGCGTGGTCGCCCACGACGTCCTCAAGGGGCGGGACCCGTTCCCGCGGGGCCGCAGCCTCCGCCGCGACGCGGTGGCGCGGCTGGCGCCGGGGCTCGACCTGGGGTCGCTGCGCGGCGCGACGCTGTACCACGACGGGCAGTGCACCTGGGCCGAGCGCCTCGCCGTCGAGCTGGCGCTCGACGCGGCCGCGGCCGGCGCCGACGTCGTCCCGCGCGCCGAGGTCATCGGGTTCCTCACCGAGGGCGACCGGGTGACCGGTGTCCGCGTCCGCGACCGCGCGCCGGACGCGGTCGGGACGGGTGCGGACGGGGTCGAGCATGAGGTCCGCGCCCGCGCGGTCGTGAACGCCGCCGGCCCGTGGGTCGACGCGGTGCTCGCGCACGGGGTGGACGGACCGCGGCGCATCGGCGGGACGAAGGGCAGCCACGTCGTCGTCGACCGCTTCGACGGCGCGCCCGAGGTCTGCACCTTCTTCGAGGCCCACGCCGACGGGCGGCCGATGTACCTGATGCCGTGGGCCGGACGCCTGCTGATCGGCACGACCGACCTGACGTTCGAGGGCGAGCTCGACGACCTCGCCGCCTCCGACGACGAGATCGCGTACCTGCTCGACGAGACCAACCGCCTCTACCCGGGCGCCGGGCTGACCGAGGCCGACGTCCTGTACAGCTACGCCGGGGTCCGGCCGCTGCCGGCGATGCCCGGTGTCACCGACAACGCGAAGATCCCGCGCGAGCACGTCATCGTCGACCACGCGCCGACGCACCGGGGCCTCGTCTCGGCGCTGAGCGGCAAGTGGACGACCCACCGCGCGCTGGCCGAGGACGTCATCGCCGCGGCGGGGCGGTCGGCGGGGATGGATGTGGGTCGCCCGGCGACGCACGGTCGGCCGGTCCCGGGCGCGATCGCCGGTCGGGCGCGGACCGCGCTCGAAGCGGACCTGACCGCACGACTGGGCGTCACGGCCACCGCCGCGACGCGTCTGGTCGACGTCTACGGCGCGCGCGCCGCCCGCGTGGCGGACCTCGTCGAGCAGGACCCGGGGCTGGGTGAGGTCGTCGACCCCGAGACCGGGGCGCTGGCCGCCGAGGTCGTCCTTGCCGCCCGCGAGGAATGGGCGCACACGACCGCCGACGTGCTGCTGCGCCGCAGCATGGTGGGGTTCAATGGCGAGGCCGGGGGGACGGCCGCGCCGCGCGTGGCCGCGGTCCTCGGCGCCGAGCTCGGCCGCGGCCCCGAGGCGGTCGCAGCGGACCTCGCCGACGCCGTCCGCGAGCGCGCCCGGCTGCGGCCGCGGACCCCGCTGCCCGAGGCCACCCTCGCCGGCTGAGCGATCCTCCTCCGGACCCCGTGCGGCGCGGACGCGTGGCCCCCGGTCGCAGCACTCCCGCAGCGAGGCGGCACCCCTGCACGGACGGTGACGCAGAGCCCTGAGCGCCGCAGGTCCGATCCGGGACGGGCGCCCGTTCCAGAGCCGGGACCCCGCCGCCCGCGTCCGCACCGTGTGATGCTCCGCGCGACGCGGAGGTCGTGTGGCGGACGGGCGATGGACGCTGCCTCATCGGGCAGCGTCGTCACGACCCCGGTACGGCGGGGTCGGCGGTGGTGCTGCGCTCGCCGTCGCGCTCGCCGTCGCGGCCACCGTCGGCACCACGGTCACGGCCGATGCCTCGGGTGGGGCGGGGGCCACCGCCGGACCCGGGCTGACGGCACCGCGGACCGGGACGGCCGCACCGCCGGCGACATCGGTCGCCCACGACCGGCGCGAGGCCTCCGAACCGCCCCTCGTCGTCTGGACGCGGGACGGCGGAGTCCGTGTCCCGAGCCCCGCGGACACCGCGGACGTGGCCGACCTGCTGATGTCCCGCGCTGGGCTGACGCTGCGCGTGGTCGGACTGCTCGACGCCATCGCACCTCTCCCCTGGCGCGCCGTCGTCAGGGAGCTGGCCGTCGGTTGTCGTCCCGTGGCGGCGCTCGCCTGTCCCGGCGGGCTGGTCGACCGGGGGGACCGCATCGTCATCAGTCCCGCGGCCGCCCGGTGGTCCGACGCGACGCTGGCGTACGTCCTACGCCACGAGCTGGCACACGTCTGGCAGCACGCGACCGGGGACCTCGCCGCACGCCGGCGCGACCTCGACGGGGTCGCGCTCCCGACGGACGTGGATCCGCTGGAGGCCGCGGCGGACTGCCTCGCGGCGGCGTGGGGCTCGCCGACGCGGGGGAACGGCTACCTCGCCTGCCCCGGGGCGGGGGCGGACAGGATGCGAGCCGCGTTCGAGGGGACTCCCGTCGGCCCGTCGGACCCCGACGGGACGGTCGCGTCCCGGGGACCGAGCCCTCCCGGACCTTCCTGATCGGGCGACCGGCCCGTGGGTGCGTCCGTAGCCTCGGCGGTATGGCCCCCGACGCAGCACCCCCCGCCGCCAGCCCGACCGTCGGTCTGACCGGCTCCGAGGCCGCGGCCCGCCTCGCGGTCGACGGTCCCAACGAGCTGCCGAGCGCGCGTGACCGCGGCTGGCTCGCGCAGATCGCCGGGGTCCTGCGCGAACCGATGATCCTGCTCCTGCTCGGCGCCGGACTCGTGCACCTGCTGCTGGCCGAGCCGCTCGACGCCGGGCTCCTGCTCGCCTCGGTGCTGCTCGTGATCTCCATCTCGGTCGGGCAGGAGCACCGCACCGAGGCGGCCCTCTCCGCGCTGCGGGACCTCTCGTCGCCGCGGGCGCTGGTCGTGCGCGACGGCGCCGAGGTGCGCATCCCCGGCCGCGAGGTCGTCCGCGGCGACGTCGTGCTGCTCGGCGAGGGCGACCGCGTGCCGGCCGACGCGGTGCTGCTGCACGCGACGTCCCTCGCGACCGACGAGTCGATGCTGACCGGCGAGTCGGCCCCGGTCCGAAAGGCCGCCGCGGCGGACGCCGATGCGCCGCTCGGGACGCCCGGCGGGGACGACCCGGCCTCGGTGTTCTCGGGCACGCTCGTCGTGCGCGGACGCGGCACGGCGGTCGTCCGCGCGACGGGGGCGGGCAGCGAGCTCGGCGCGATCGGCGGGGCGCTCGGCGGGCTCGGCGGCGGCCGCACGCCGCTCCAGGACGAGGTCGACCGGCTGGTCCGGATCATCGCGACGGTCGCCGTCGCGGCCGTCGCGGTCGTCGTCGTCGCGTACCGCCTCATCCGCGGCGACTGGCTGGAGGGGCTGCTGGCGGGCATCGCGGCCGCGATGGCGATGCTGCCGGAGGAGTACCCGATCGTCCTGACGGTGTTCCTCGCGCTCGGCGCGTGGCGGATGTCGCGCGGGAGCGTCCTGGCCCGGCGTTCGGCCGTCATCGAGACGCTCGGGTCGGCGACGGTGCTCTGCGTGGACAAGACCGGCACGCTGACCGCGAACCGGATGCGTGTCGCCGAGGTCGTCGTCGGTGGCCGCAGTCACGCCGTCGACGGTGAACCGCTGCCGCTCGCGGCCCGGGAGGTCGCCGAGACGGCGGCGCTGGCTGCATCGGCCGGGCGGTTCGACCCGATGGACCGCGCGGTGCGCGAGCTCGCCGAGGCGGAGCTCGGTCTGGACGTCGACGACCGGGACGGGTGGGAGGTCATCGCCGAGTACCCGCTGTCCGACGCGCTGTTCGCGACCTCGACGGCCTGGCGGCGCCCGGACGGCACGCTGGTCGTCGCGACGAAGGGAGCGCCCGAGGCGGTCGCGCGGCTCTGCGACCTGTCCGCCGCCGAGGCCGAGGCGATGGAGACGGCGCTGGCCGTCGCGGCCGAGGACGGCCGGCGGGTCCTGGCGGTCGCGCGGGGCCGGCCGGGGACCGGTGCCTCCGCGCTGCCCACCGACCAGGCGGACCTCCGGCTCCAGCTGCTCGGGCTGGTCTGCCTGAAGGACCCGGTCCGGCCGGGCGTGCCCGACGCGGTCGCCGAGTGCGCGCGGGCCGGCATCCGGACCGTGATGATCACCGGGGACCACCCGACGACCGCGCTGGCGGTCGCTCGCGAGATCGGGCTCGGACGGACGACGGACTGCCTGACCGGGTCCGGCCTCGAGGCCCTCGACGACGAGGGCCTGGCACGGGCCGTCGAGCGGGTCGACGTCTACGCCCGGGTCGTCCCGGCCCAGAAGCTGCGGCTCGTCCGCGCGCTGCAGGCCCGCGGCGAGGTCGTCGGGATGACCGGCGACGGGGTGAACGACGCGCCGGCGCTGGCCGCCGCCGACATCGGCATCGCGATGGGCGGCCGCGGCACCGACGTCGCGCGCGAGGCCGCGGCGCTGGTCATCACCGACGACGACTTCACGTCGATCGTCCGCGGCGTGCGGCAGGGCCGCGGCATCTTCCACAACCTGCGCAAGGCGATGGCCTACATCCTCGCCGTGCACGTCCCGATCCTCGGGATGGCGCTGATCCCGGTGTTCGTGGCGGACTGGCCGCTGGTGCTGCTGCCGGTCCAGGTCGCGTTCCTCGAGCTGATCATCGATCCGGCCTGCTCGGTCGCGTTCGAGTCCGAGGAGATCGACCCGGCCGTGATGGACCAGGCGCCACGCCGGCGCGGCGACCCGCTGCTCGGCGGCGGCGTGCTCCGCATCGCCGTGCTGCAGGGACTCGGTGCGCTGGCCGGGGTGCTCGCGGTCTTCCTCTGGGGGGTCGAGCAGGGGTGGGACGCCGGGGTCGTCCGGTCCGCCGCCTTCACCGCCCTCGTGATCGGCAACCTCGCCCTGATCCTGACCAACCGGTCCTGGCGGCTCTCGCTCTGGCGGGCGCTGGTCGTGCGGCGCAACCCGATCCTGCCCTGGATCGTGACCGCGGCGCTCGCGCTGCTCCTGGCCGTCCTCGGCGTCCCGCTCCTCCGGGATGCGCTCGGGTTCGGGCCGCTGCCGGTCGGGACGGGCCTGGCCGCCGCCGGGGCCGCGGTGGCCGGTGTCCTCTGGTTCGAGATCTGGAAGGCGGTCGGCCGGCTCCGGGCCCGCCGGGCGGGCGGTGGCGCGGGGGGTGGGGGCGCTCCGTAGGCTGGACGTCACCGCGCGCCGGTGGTGGTCGCGGGGGAGGGGCGGCATGGCCTTCATCGTCAGACGGGCCGACAACTCGTTCAGCGAGCCGGCGCCGGGGGTCCGGCGCCGCGGCGTCATCGACCCCGGGTTCCTGCCCGACGACCGGCTCCGCGTCAAGGTCCTCGAGATGGCGGACGGCGCGGAGTGGACGGTCGTCGCCGAGCAGCGCTCGCTCGTCTGGCTCCAGGTCCTCACCGGCGTCGTCACGATGGACGGGGAGCGGCGCGACCGCGGCTGGATCGTGATGGGCACCTGTGGCCGGCGGATCCCCCTGGTCGCCGACGGCGCGGCGAGCGTGCTCGTCTGTCACGTCCCGAACGCCGCCGACTACGACCCCGACCTGACGCGCGGCATACGGGCCGACGTCGAGTGGAACCGCGAGCCCGTCCTCAGCTCGGAGCACGACACCCGGCAGCGGATCTACCTCGCGAGCCCGTCGCTCTGGGGGACCGACGCGGTCAAGGGCGAGATGATCATCTACCCGCCGGGGTCCTCGGGCGCCGCGCATCACCACGAGGGCGCCGAGCACTTCCAGTTCATGCTGTCGGGGTCGCTGACCGCCGACCTCGCCGGGATCGAGCATGAGCTGCAGGCCGGCGACCTGCTCTACAACCTCGAGCACGAGGTCCACGCCTTCGCGAACGGCACGAGCGACGAGGCGGTGTTCGTCGAGTTCTTCGTCCCGGGACAGAACCGGACCGTCTGGGTCCCCGGCGCGAACGCCTGCGCCTGGAACCCGACCGGTCGGGACATCGAGGGCCGGACCCCGGTCCGCGACATCCCGTCGCACGTCCACGGTGAGCTCGAGGTCTGAGCCGAGGAGTCCGCCGCCCCGCGCGGCCGCGAGGAGGAGCACCCCGATGACCCAGCGCATCAGCTACGTCCCGATCGAGGCGATGGACGACCGGATGCGGGCCGAGATGGAGCGGTGCGCCCGTGAGGGCACGCCCAGGCCCGAGTCGAGCGCCGTCCGCGCCCACGTCCCCGCCGCGTTCTGGGCCTTCGCCGACGCCTGGGAGGCGCTGTTCCGCACCGGCGTCTGCGACCACGCCATCAAGGAGCTGTGCCGCGCCTACATCTCGCGGACCGTGAAGTGTGAGTACTGCGGGAACCAGCGCTCCGAGCAGGCGCGCGGCTCGCTGGAGGAGGCGCAGTACGACGAGCTGCTGAACTTCGAGTCCTCGGACCGGTACGACGAGCGCCAGAAGGCGGCCCTCGCGTACGCGCAGGCCATCGCCTGGGGGCCCGGTTCGGACGAGGAGCTGGAGGCGCTCTGGGCTCGGGTCCACGCGCACTTCTCCGAAGCCGAACTGGTCGAGCTGGGCTGCGCCATCGGGCTGACCTTCGGCCAGCAGTCCTGGATCCGGCTGCTCGGCATCGACCACCATCAGGTGATGGCGGGGTCGGCCGCCTCGATGGCGCCCGGGTTCGAGGACGGCGCGGCCGTCGCCGCCGCCCGTGAGGGCGACGGCTACTGGGCCCGCGGCTGAACGGCGGTCCCTGTGAGCGGCGACCCGCACGAGCACGAGCACGAGCACGAGCACGAGCACGAGCACGAGCACGAGCACGAGCACCCACCGGGTCACCGGCACCTGGCCGATCCTGACGCGAACGTCGCGGCGATCGTCGCCGATCTCGAGTACTTCCGACGCAAGCGACTCGAGTCGCGCGTGCTGTTCCTCGCCCGGCGACGCATCCTGCCGCTGGCCGAACTGCTGCGGGCCGCCGTCCTCGAGCCCCCCGCCCCGCTCGCGCCCGAGCCTGACCTCGACGCGCGGGTGAAGCGGCTCCAGGAGCGGCTCGATCGGCTGGTCATCTCGATCCTGTCCCTGCAGGTCCCCCTCGAAGGGGCGAGCGTCGCGATCGACGACACGCGGAAGGAACGGGGCGACTACGACGAGTTCCTCCGTCCGGCGTACCGCTCGTTCCCGTCCGAGCTGCTGGCCCGCCTCGACGCCGTCGAGGCGGCGATGGCCGACGACGAGCTGCTCGTCCGGGCGGTCCGGGCCGGTCTCGTCCGGACGGGCCGGGCGACCGACGCCGCGTTCGAGCAGCGGCTCGCGCAGCTCGGGTCGCTCGGCTGGCGCAACGGCGCCCGGATCGTCGCCCGGGCCTGGGTCGACCCCGGGTTCCGGGAGCGGCTGCTGTCGGCCGGGCGCGAGACGGTGCGCGAGCTGGACATCCCGCCCGGGAAGCTCGGGCTCCTGGGGGTCGCGGAGAACACGCCCGAGGTCCACAACGTCGTCGTCTGCACCCTCTGCTCGTGCTACCCGCACGACCTGCTCGGGAACCCGCCGTGGTGGTACCGAGTCGACGCCTACAAGGAGCGGATCATCCGCGATCCGCGCGGGATGCTGAGGGAGGCGTTCGGTCTGGAGGTCCCCGAAGGGGTCGAGATCCGGGTGCACGACTCGACGTCGGACGTCCGGTGGATGGTCCTGCCCGAGCGGCCGCCGGGGACCGAGGACCTGTCCGAGGGTGAGCTGGCCGAGCTGGTCACCACCGAGTCGCTGGTCGGGACGGCGCGGGCCGGCGAGGACCCGGCGTCGGACCGTCGCATCGTCGACGGCCTGGCGGCGCAGTCGTGAGCGACGTCGACGAGTTCTGTCCCTCCCCGACGGCGCGCGTCGAGGTCCGCGACGTCGAGGGCGGACGGTTCGGGGTCGGGGACCGCGTCACCGTCCGCGCCACGCCGACCGGCCCGACGGAGAACCCCCGGACCCCGCCCTACGCCGTCGGCCGGTCGGGAACGGTGCTCGCGGTCCACGGCGTCGTCCTGAACCCGATGGACCATCACCGCGCCTACGCACCGATGTACAGCGTCCGGTTCGACGGCCGGGACCTGTTCGGACCGGCGGCGACCCACACGGTCGTCGCCGAGGTCCACGACGAGTTCCTCGACCCCGCCTGACCGGGGGACCGTCAGGCGAGGTCGCGCTCGAGCACCCCGTGACCGTCCGGTACGAAGGCGCAGTGGTCGTCCGGGTCGCGCCAGATCGTCTCGGTCGGGGCCGGGACCCAGATCTCGAGCCGCTCCGACGTCTCGGTCCCGGTGTTGTGGAACCAGTGGTAGTGGCCCCGCGGGATGAAGTAGACGTCACCGGGCCCGACCTCCTCGGCCGCGTCGTCGGTGTACTGGACGCCCGTGCCGCGGATCACCATGAAGACGTGGTCGGCGTCGGTGTGCTGGTGAGGTGAGCCGATGACGCCGGCGTCGTTGTAGACGATGTCGGCCTGGACGGCGGTGATGCCGAGGAGTTCGTCGGTGATGATGTCCACGCGACGCCGCCCATCCCGCTCGGACAGGCGACGCAGCCGCTCCTCGGCACGGATGACCCTGATCATGTCGACCTCCCGCGACGCGCTCCGGGCCCCCGGTCCGGACCGTGCGGACGCTACTACCGGGTCCGGGGCCGGGCTACTCGTGATCGTCCGCCGCTCCGCGTTCGCGCTTCCGCGCGCTCAGCCGCCGCTTCGCGTCCAGCCGCCGCTCGACCGAGGCGCGGGTCCGCCGGGTCGGACGCCGGGGCCGGGGCGGGACCAGCGCGTCGGCGACGAGCTCGCGCAGCCGCGCCCGGGCCGCGTCGCGGTTGCGGTGCTGCGAGCGGTGCGCGTCGACGTGCAGCACCAGCACGCCCTCGGCGGTCAGGCGCGGTCCCAGTCGATCGCGGAGCCGTGCTCGCTGCGCGTCGTCGAGCGCCACCGAGGCGGCGACGTCCCAGCGCAGTTCGACCCGGGAGTCGGTGGTGTTGACGTGCTGCCCTCCCGGTCCACCGGCGCGGCTGGTCCGGACGACGAGCTCGCGGCCCGGGATGACCACCCCGCGGTCGACCGGGAGGTCCTCCACGTCAGCAGCGGCCGCCGCCGCAGGCGCCCCGACGCCGGTTGCCGACGAACAGCCACCCCGGTCCGAGCACGCCGGCGGTCGTCAGCGCGAGGACCCCGAGGGCCGGCGCCCAGAGCGGCTCGGTCAGCGTGCCGCCGGCCGCGACCGTCGCCTCAGAGCCGGCGAACAGCCCCATCAGGACCGTCCCGGAGCCGCCGAGGATCGCGGGCGTGAGGGCGGCTCGGCGGCGGGGCGGGCCGGGCCGCGCGGTCGCGGTGGCCGGGGCGTCGGTGCCGGTGGGCACGGGCGGGGTCCTTGGCGAGGCGGGGGTGTGTCGTCGTGCGTCGACCGTAGCCGCGTCCGCAGTCGCGTCGCCCGGCCGTCGTTGCCCAGGTGGGCGCGGACGAGGTCGATCCGCATCGCGTCGAGCAGCTCGTCGCGGCCGCCGAAGAGGTGGTCGACGGGCCGCCGAGTGGCCGTCAGCGCGGGTCGGGGCGCTCCCCGCCGGGGGCGAGGGGACGGGCCCGGATCGTCACCGTCGCGGCGAAGCAACCGGTCTGCGGGTCGTAGGCGCCGACGCCGACGGCGATGCGGAGGTCGCCGGTCCGCGGGTCGCGGTCGACGACGTCCCCGAGGGTCGTCCGGTCGTCGATGGCTGCACCGTCGACCTCGTACGCGACCTCGGACCCGTCGTCCTCCACGCCGATGAGGCGGTCACCGACGTCGAGTGCGGAGAGGAGCGCGAGCGTTCCGGGTGGTCGGGTGAGCGGACCGCCCGTCGCCTCGACGGCGGGCAGGCGGACACGCGGCGCCTCGTCCGCCACGGACCACCTCCTGACCCACTCCCGACGACCGTACGGAGCGGGTGACCGACCCGGGCGGGCGGGGGTTCCAGAACGGAGGTTCCAGAACACGGTTCCACTCGCACGGGGTCAGCGAAGTAGCGTCCCGGAGGGTCGGGGCCGTCCGCGAACCACCGGAGGACGCGATGCGCGACGGGCCACCGTTCGAGGGCGCGATCTACCAGGTCTACCCCCGATCGTTCCGCGACGGGGACGGCGACGGCGTCGGCGACCTCGCGGGCCTGCGGGCCGGCCTCGAGCACCTCGCGTGGCTCGGGGTCGACGCGGTCTGGTCCTCTCCGCTGTACCGCTCGCCGATGGCCGACTTCGGGTACGACGTCGCCGACCACCGCGACGTCGACCCGGTGTTCGGGACGCTCGCCGACCTCGACGCCGTCATCGCCGAGGCCGGCGCGCACGGGCTCCAGGTCTGGCTCGACTTCGTCCCGAACCACACGTCGGACCGGCACCCGTGGTTCGAGGCCGCCCGCTCGTCGCGGGAGGACCCGCACCGCGACTGGTACGTCTGGCGCGACCCCGCCCCCGACGGCGGCCCACCGAACAACTGGATCCGGCACTTCGCCGACGCGCCGGCCTGGACGCTCGACGCGGCGAGCGGCCAGTACTACCTCCACCACTTCCTGCCCCAGCAGCCGGACGTCAACTGGGACCACCCGGACCTGCGCGAGGCGCAGCTCGACGTGCTGCGGTTCTGGCTGGACCGCGGCGTGCGCGGGTTCCGGGCCGACGTCGTCCATCTCATCGGTCAGGACCGCACCTACCCGGACGATCCGCCCGAGGCCGTGCGGGGCGACGGCCGCGCCGACTTCCACCACCACCACTCGACGCGCGCGCACCTCCGCGCGATCCGCCGGGTCCTCGACCCGTACGGCGCGGTCATCGTCGGCGAGATGTACCTCGACCCGCCCGAGGTCCTGCTGGCCCACGTCGGGGACGAGGCGCTGCACCTGCCCTTCGCGTTCCAGCTGCTGCTGGCGCCGTGGGACGCGGCCGCGTGGGTGGCGCGGATCCGCGCGGTCGACGCGGCGTTCGTCCCGGCCGGCGCCTGGCCCGCCTGGGCCCTCGCGAACCACGACCAGCGCCGCATCGCGACCCGGCTCGGGTCCGAGGCGCGGGCGCGCGTCGCGGCGGTCGTGCAGGTGACGCTGCGCGGCGTGCCCACGATCTACCAGGGTGACGAGCTCGGCCTCGAGGACGCCGTCGTCCCGCCGGACCTGGTCGTCGACCCCGGGGGGCGGGACGGGTGCCGCGCCCCGGTGCCGTGGGAGGAGGACGCGCGCGGCGGCTGGCCGGCGACCGCGTGGCTGCCCCCGCCGCCCGACGCGGCCGCGCGGTCGGTCGCGGCCCAGCGCCGGGACCCGGCGTCGACCGCGCACCTCTACCGCCGTCTGCTGGCGCTCCGCCGCGCGACGCCGGCGCTGGTCCGCGGGTCCCAGCGGGTGCTCGGCGCGGAGGACGGACTGCCCGACGGCGTGCTCGGGAGCGTGCGGGAGCTCGACGGGGCGACGGTGGTGACGCTCGCGAGCATGACCGCCCCGGACGCGGTGCTCGCGCCGGCCGTCGTCGGCGCGACCTCGTGGGACGGCTGGGTCGTCGCGGTCGACTCCGACGGCGCGGGGTCGCGCGAGGGCCGGGCGTTCGACGGGACGCTCCCGGCGACGACGGCGGTGGTGCTGCGGCGGGGGTGAGGTCGGCGGGTCAGGCCGCCCGCGGTCAGGGGTGGACGGGCGCGGGGCTCGGTCCGGCGGCGATCGCCGGCAGCACCGCGCAGAGGTCCTCCTCGACCCGGATCGTCGCGAGATCCTCGGCCCGGCACCAGCCGCGGGTCACGAGCGCGATCGGCAGACGCCGACGGGCCGCGTCGAGGGCGAAGCGGTAGCCGGACCCGACGGCCAGCGACGAGCCGAGCACCACGAGCGACCGGGCCGTGTCGAGCAGCGCCCGCGCCGCCGCGTACGGGCTGCGTGGGACCTGTTCGCCGAACATCACCACGCCGGGCTTCAACGTCCCGCCGCAGGCTGCGCAGTCGACGAACCGGAACCGGCGCACGTCGGCGTCGTGCAGCAGGATGTCGCCGTCGGGGCGGACGGCCATCGCGTCGGCCGCGACCTCCTCGCGGAACCCCGGGTTCGCGGCAGCGAGGCGGTCGGCCAGCGCGTCGCGTGGGGTGACGTCGCCGCAGCCGAGGCAGACCACCTCGTCGAGACGGCCGTGGATCTCATGGACGTCGGCGGCGCCGGCGGCCGTGTGCAGCCCGTCGACGTTCTGCGTCACGACGCCCGCGAGCAGGCCCGCGCGCTGCAGCTCGGTGACCGCCAGGTGGGCGGCGTTCGGGCGGGCGAGGCGGAACCGCTCCCACCCGACGTGGCTGCGGGCCCAGTACGCGCGGCGTTCCTCGGGGGAGGAGAGGAACCGCTCGATGGTCATCGGCCGGTCCGCGCGCTGGCGACCGTCGGGGCCCCGGTAGTCGGGGATGCCGGAGCCCGTCGAGATGCCGGCACCGGTCAGGACCAGGGCGCGGCCGACGGTGAGCAGGTCTCGAAGGCTTTCGACCTCGGCGTGCATCAGTCGGGTGTCGACGAGTGGCGCATCAGACCAGCGTATGGACGCTTCCGCCCACTCGGATCGCTCACGGCAGCAGCGTGAACCCCTCGCAGTGCCGCGGGCGCACGACGCCGAGGTCGCGGCGGTCGAAGGTCGCGACCTCGGTCTCGCCGAGCCGCTCGGCCAGCGCGACCAGCGACGCGTCGACCGTCCCGAGCGGCAGGTCCCGGTACCGGGCGACCAGCTCGGCCATCCGCTCCCAGTCGGCGGGGTGGACCGGCTCGGCGATCACCTCGCCGGCGGCGAGGTCGGCGAGGAACCGCGCCTCGGCGGGGGTGCCGAGCCGGGTCGCCGCGAGATGCGCCACCTCGGCCACGACGAGCATCGGCACGCGGAGGACCCCGTCGAAGGTGGCGATGAACTCCCGTGCCGCGGGGTGGTGCCGGTCGTCCCGGTCGATGTTGGCGTACAGGACGCCGGCGTCGACGATCACCGGTCGCGGCCGAAGTCCTCGCGCAGGATCTCCTCGATCCGCTCCGAGATGTCGGAGCGGCCGCTCGCGCCGGCGCCGGTCGAGGAGAGCCGCCGGCGGGGCGGCGCAGCAGCGACGCCGTCCGCCCCGCGTTCGCCCGGCTCGACGGTCGGCAGTCCCAGGTGCGTCGCGATCGCCTCCCGGGTGAGGGCCGAGACGGTCAGGCCGCGGCGGGCCGCCTCCTGGCGCAGGGCGGCGTCGAGGGCGGCGGGGAGGATGAGGGTGGTACGGCGGACGTCCATGTATGTCAGCATATATCAGCCTCCCATTCGTCGTCGGGGTCCGCCGCCTGCTCGGAGGACCCGACTCGCAGCATCACCGACGACAGGTCGTCACGGTGCTGCGGATCCGGCGCCTGTGGACAGGACCTCGCCCCTAGAGTCCCTCCAGCGGCCCTCGGGGGAGCGGCCGGGGAGGACGGGGGATGAGCACCGACGTAGAGGTCCCGGCGGCGGGTCGTCGCCTCGTGCTGCAGGTCTGGCTGTGGTCGTCGCTGATCGGCGTCTCGATCTGGCACGTGCGGCGCCTGGTCGAGGCGCCGGTGTCGGAGTGGCTGACAGAGACGATCATCACGCTCAGCTACTTGACGAACCTCACGAACATCCTCATCGTGGCGATGGCCTGGGCGCTGCTGCGCGGGCGGGGCCGGCTGGCGGAGTTCTTCGCCGCACCCTCGGTCCAGGCGGCCTGCTCGCTGTACATCCTGTTCGTCGGGCTGGCGTTCTGGTTCGTGCTCGGCGGACCGCAGGACGTCGAGGCGTGGTGGCTCTGGATCCCGGAGGCCACGGCGCACACCCTGTCGCCGCTGCTCGGCGTCGTGTGGTGGGCGCGGTACGTGCCGTGGGGCGCGCTGCGTCCCGTGCAGCCGGTCGTCTGGCTCGGCTACCCGATCGCGTACCTCGCGTACTGGCTGGTCCGGGGTCCCATCGTCGGCGAGTACCCGTACTTCGTCATCGACGTGAACGAGCTCGGGTACGACGGCGTCGCGGTGTGGTCCGGCATCCTGATCGCCGGCTTCCTGGTGCTCGGCGGGATGATGCTGGGCGTCGACCGGGTCGCGGTCCGGCGCGCGGCGGTCGCCGGGCGGGACTGACGCCCGGGGCCGCTCCTCAGCTCTCGCCGCGCGCCAGCGCGGCCGTGACGAGGTCATCGAGCAGGTCAGGGTCGACCGGCGCGTCCGACGGCAGCCGGAACGTCTTCTTCAGGACCTTCGTGACACCCGGGTGCCCCTCGAGCCGGGCGCGGAACGCGTCGAGCACCTCGATGCTCCATGGTGCGGCGAGCAGGTGCCCGTCGAGCACCGAGATGCTGAGCAGCCGCTGCCCGTCGCGCACCAGGAACGGCTGGTTCCACGCGATCTCGACCGTCGTGCCCGGGTGCCGTGCGAGCAGGCCGTCGAACGCGGCGCGGACCGTCGCGGCACCGACCGGTTCGGCCGCCGCGAGGTAGTCGTCGAACGACGCGTACCGCCGCGACGACGTCGAGCCGCGGTGGAACTGCACCACCGCGTTGGCGTGGGCCCGGCTGAAGTCGTGCTCCTCCTGGAGGAACGCCATCAGCGCCGGGTACCGCTGATCCTCCCGCTCCGAGAGCAGCTCGAACCAGTCGCGCATCGCTCGGCCGTACCGGGCCTCGATGCGTGGCCAGTGCTGGGCGCGGTCGCCGGTGGGGGTGGGCATGGCGGAACCCTACGCCGGCCGTGGCGCCCCGGTTCGGCCCGTCAGACCCGCTCGAACTCGGCCAGCTGCGCGTCGAACGCGGCCTGCATCTCTGGGCTGATCGACGGCCGCGTGCGCCGCAGCGCCGCCCGCAGGTCGTCGAGGTGCACCTGCTCGGACCCCTGCCCCGACCGCGAGCGGGCGAACACGGCGGCCGCGGCCCGCTGCGTCGCGAGGTCGACGTCGCCGGGCGTGAACCCGCGGGACTCGCGGGCGAGCTCGGCCGGGTCGACGTCGGCCGCCAGGTCGAGCGACGCCAGCGCCTGGCTCCACAGCGCGGTCAACGCCTCGGCGTCCGGGGGTCCGATGCCGATGAGCAGGTCGAACCGGCCGGGCCGCAGGATGGCCGGGTCGATCGCGTCGACGAAGTTCGTGGCGCAGACGAGCAGCCGGCCGGGGCGCTCACGGAACTCGGGGATCGACTTCAGCAGCTCGTTCACGACGCCGGCCGAACCCGGCTGCGCCTTGCGCGCCGGCACCAGCTCGTCGAACTCGTCGATGAACAGCACCACATGGTCGAGCACCCCGACGTCGCGGAACGCGTCGTGCAGCTCGGCCGCGAGCGCCCCGCCGCCGGACATCTTCGAGGGCAGCAGCTCGATGAACGGCCAGCCGAGCCGGCTCGCGATCGCGCGGGCGAACGTCGTCTTCCCCGTCCCCGGCGGGCCGAACATCAGCGCGGTGGCGGGCGGCCGCAGGCCGATGCGCTGGGACAGCGCCGGCGCCGCCAGCGGCGCGACGATGCGCGAGTCGATCAGCTCCTTCTCCCGGGACATCCCGGCCGCGAGGTCCCACAGCCCCTCGGGCAGCATCTCTCCGCCGAGGTCGGTGAGGACCTCGAACTGGCTCGGCTCCAGCGCCGAGCGCTTGTCGAGCCGCACCAGACCGCTGGTCTCCGAGAACCCCGAGTTCAGCAGCGACTGGTGCCCGATCTGGCCCGGGGCCAGGACGGCGGAGATGCGGCGGATGCCGTCGCGGGCGAACCGTCGCTCGAGCCGCGCGATCAGTCCGGTGCCGACCCCCTGCTTCCGCCACGTCGGCGAGACCGCGAGCGTCAGGATCCAGGCGGTCGTCCCGAACGTCCGGGCCGTCAGCAGCCCGACGATCTCGCCCTGCGCGACCGCGACCAGCGTCGGCGCCTGCTCGTTGACGTCGTGGACGAACTGCGAGAGGTCGATCTGGACCGTCTTGGGGTCGTCCTGCAGCGACTCGAGGAGGTGGACCGCGCCCTGGAGGTCGGCCTCGGTGAACTCCCGGATGACGTACTTCATGGTGGCTCCGCCGGGCGGAGGGCCGAGTCCTCCACCGCACCGGGGGTTCGTCGCGGAGGGCCGGTCAGGACCGCTCGGGGTCCGAACGGCCGCCGTACGGGCGCGCAGCGGCCTCCAGGGCCTCGGCGAACGCGGCCACGTCCCCCGCGCAGCGCGCCAGCGTCTCGCGGTCCAGGAGCGGCACGAACGCGTCGTCGTCGAGCTCGGCCACCACTACGGGCAGTGCCACCGACGTGAGGGCGTCCCGCTCGGCCGGCGTCAGCTCGTTCCGGTGCCGGAGGTCGAACGGCGCCCCGAGCCCCGCGACCATCCGGTCCCAGGCCCGCCGCCGCCACGCGAACGAGTGGGTGATGTCGCAGAGGGCGCACTCGGCGGTGCCGAGCAGGTGGCCGACGACGTACCGGACCTCGCCGACGAGGCCGCCGTCGGCGTCGTAGACGCCGAGGTACCGGACGATCACGACCGCGCCGTCAGGCGGCGAGGGCGACGATCGCCGCGCTCATCGCCAGCATCGCGGTCGCGGGCAGCGCGCGGACCAGCGGATCGCGCACCTTCACGTGCATCGCGATCGCGCCGAGCATCAGGACCGCGACGACCGCCGCGGCCGCCGGGACCGCCGTGTCCGGCAGTGGCAGAAGGGCGCCCGCGCCCAGGACCAGCGCCGACGCGACCTTCAGGGTCCCGACGACGGGGTAGGCGAGCGGCGGCAGGCCGTAGGCGGCGAACTCCTCGCGGAGCGTCGTCGCCGACCCGCCGCGGAACGCCGTCGGCCGGTCGCGGCGGACGAGCCAGACGTTCAGGAGTCCCAGCCCGACCACGAGCTGCAGCACGTCCACGATGCCGTCCACGGTCTCCCCCTACCGCGTCAGAGGTGCGACGCTACTGGCGTCCGTCCGCCCCGGATCCGATCGGCTCAGCTGGCCGGACCGTGGCCTGCTCGGTAGGTTCCCTCGGGACGAATGGGGCCCGTTTGGCGGTTCACGACGGCACCGCCGATCCCGATGGCGACTCGTGGCCCGACGACCTGCCTCGGTTCCATCAACCCCGGCGCCTCCACGGCATCGTGGACGTCATCGCGGAGGCGCACTTCGACGGGCTGAGCCGTGGTCGCATCCTCCCCTCCGGGAAGGTCGAGCTGCTCCTGCCGCTCGAGGGCTGCCGGATCGACCGCTTCACCATCGGTGACGAGCGGATCGAGGTCCCCGGGGGAGGCCCGCCCCTCGAAGCCCCGCTGCTGTTCGGCAGTCTGACGCGGTCGACGCTGGTCGACCTGCAGGCCATGCACTGCATCCTCGTCATCATGAACCCGATCGCCGCCTGCGCCGTCTTCGGCATGCCGGCCTCCGAGCTGCGCGACACGGTCGTCGTCGACCCCGACGTGCTCCGCCCGGGCCTCGCGCGACTCCAGGACGGGCTGCACGCCGCGTCGACCTTCGAGGAGCGCGTGGCGCTTGTCGAGGAGTTCATCCTCGCGCGACTCGAGGTCCCGGTCGGGTTGGAGCAGGCGATGCGGCTGATGCGTCTGGAGGTCCTCTCACCCGGGACGTCCGACCGTCCCTTCGAGACCCGGCTCGACCTCGACGATCTCGGCTACTCCCGGTCCCACCTGCACCGGCTCTGCCGCGAGTGGCTCGGGACCACCTACGCCGAGAGCATCCGCGTCGCACGCACGCGTGAGGCGGCATACCGCATCCACGCGACGGACCTCGACATCGGGGAGATCGCGCTCCAGCTCGGCTTCTTCGACCCCGCGCACCTGACCCACGTGTTCCGCGACCAGGTCGGGATGACGCCGAGCGCCTACCGGGCGGCGACGAAGCGGATGACCTTCGACACGGTCGAGCGGGACTGACACCGCACCGTCATCCGATGTTCACGATCGTGGGACACCGCTACAAGTGACCCCGTCCCGCCCGCTCCTACGGTCGCCCCGGCGCTCCCGGCGCCGATCGACCGACCACTGGAGCGCAGGGTGAAGTTCAACAACGACCAGATCAACGGCTGGGTCAACCACCGCGTCTACCCGACGTTCGGCATGATGATCACCCACTTCGTCGTCGGTGCCATCATCCCCATCGCCTACGCGATGAACGACAGCGATCGTGCCGGCCTCGCGCTGTTCGTGCTCTCCCTCG
>JBEARL010000020.1:0-18393 GCA_041163265.1 Actinomycetota bacterium | reverse complement strand
CGCCCGCCGGACGTCGCCGACGCCCTGGCGGTCGCCATCACCCACCTCGCGCACGCGCGCGGCCCGCGGGCCGCGACCGCGGCGACGCCGGCCCGGGCCGTCCTCGAGGCCGCCGCCGACGAGGCCCGCCGCGCCGCCCGCGGCGGCTGGGAGGCGGTCGCCGCGGCGCGGGCGGGTGACGCCGCGCGCGGTGGCCGGCGCGGGGACGCCGCGTGATCGCGCGCCTGCGGGGCGAGGTGCTCGAGCGTCGCGAGGGCGCGGTCGTCGTCGACGTCGGGGGCGTCGGGTACCTCGTGCACGTGCCGACCTCGACCGCCGTGCCCGCGCCCGGCGGTGCCGTCGACCTCCACACCGTCCTCCACGTCCGTGAGGACGCGCAGACCCTGTACGGGTTCGCGACCGACGAGGAGCGGCACCTCTTCGATCTGCTCCGGTCGGCCACCGGGGTCGGACCCCGGCTCGCGCTGGCCGTCCTCTCGGCGCTCCGCCCGGCCGCGCTGCGCAACGCGCTCTCCGACGGCGACCTCGCGACGCTGACCGGGGTCCCGGGGATCGGCCGGAAGGTGGCCGAGCGGCTGGTCCTGGAGCTCGGCGACCGCGTCAGCCCGGTCGTCGGCGCGGACGCGGCCACCGGCGGGGTCGACACCGACGCGTCGGCCGAGGTCCGAGCGGCGCTCGCCGGGTTCGGGTTCACCGCGGCCGAGGTCGCGCGCGCCCTGCGCGAACTCGGACCGGTCGGCGACGCGGACGCCGCGACGCTGCTGCGCCGCGCGCTCCGCCTGCTCGGCGGCGGTCCGGAGGTGGCGCGATGAGCGACGAGCTGCTCGGCGCGGGGGCCGGGCCCGACGAGGAGGGGCTCGAGGCCTCCCTGCGTCCGCGCCGGCTCGCCGAGTTCGTCGGGCAGGAGCGCCTGCGGCGCCAGCTCGAGCTGGTGCTCGGCGGGGCGCGGCAGCGGGGCGCCGCCGCCGACCACGTGCTGCTCTCGGGTCCGCCGGGCCTCGGGAAGACCACGCTGGCCGGCATCGTCGCCGCCGAGATGGGCGCCGAGCTGCGCACCACGTCGGGTCCCGCCATCGAGCGGCCCGGCGACCTCGCGGCGATCGTCTCGGGGCTCGAGCCCGGTGACGTCCTGTTCGTCGACGAGGTGCACCGCCTCCCGCGCGCGGTCGAGGAGGTGCTGTACCCCGCGATGGAGGACTTCCGCATCGACGTCGTCGTCGGCCGCGGTCCCGGCGCCCGCTCGATCCGACTCGAGCTGCCGCCGTTCACGCTGGTCGGTGCGACGACGCGGGCGGGGCAGGTCTCGTCGCCGCTGCGGGACCGGTTCGGGTTCGTCGCGCAGCTCGAGCACTACGAGCCCGACGAGCTCGCGACGATCGTCCGGCGCTCGGCCGGCCTGCTCGACATCGCGGTCGACGACGCCGCGGCCGCCGAGATCGCGGGGCGGTCCCGCGGCACGCCGCGCATCGCGAACCGGCTGCTGCGCCGCGTCCGGGACTTCGCGCAGGTCGAGGCCGACGGCCGGGTCGACGTCCCGACGGCCCGGGCGGCGCTCGAGGTCTTCGAGGTCGACGAGCTGGGACTCGACCGGCTCGACCGTCGCCTCCTCGAGGCGCTCGTCGACCGGTTCGACGGCGGGCCCGTCGGCGTCGCGACGCTCGCGACGGTGCTCAGCGAGGAGGCCACGACGCTCGAGGACGCCGTCGAGCCGTTCCTGCTGCGCTGCGGCCTGCTGCAGCGCACGCCGCGGGGCCGGGCCGCGACCGTCGGCACCTACCGCCACCTCGGCCGGACACCCCCGCCCTCGGCGGGCGCCCCGGCCCTGTTCGACGAGGGTCAGGTCTGAGGACGACCCCGGGCCGTCCGGCGCGGCGCGGATAGGCTCGCAGGACGCCGGCAGGCCCGCTTCCGCCGCCGGAGACCCCACCCGACCCCGACCGGGGGAGCGCCGTGCCCGCTGCGACGACGTCCGTGATCCTGGCCCAGGCGGCCGACCCGACCGGCGGCCTCCTGCTGCCCGTCCTGCTGTTCGCCGCCATCTACCTGCTGCTCATCCGGCCGCAGTCGCGGCGGCGCAAGGAGCAGCAGCGCCTCATCTCGGCCCTCCGGCCGGGCGACCTGGTCGTGACGATCGGCGGGATCCACGGCGAGGTCGCGGACCTCGGTGACGGCACCGTCGACCTGGTCCTGTCCCGCGACGACGCCGACGAGCCGGACGTGGTGGTCCGGTTCGACCGCGCGGCCGTGGCGCGGCTGGTCGAGCGCGCCGGCGGCGACGGCGGTGCCGAAGTGGACGCGGGGCCGGACGCGGCCTGATGACCCAGCCGGCCGAGGGGCGATCGACCCCACCGGACGTCACCGAGGCCTCGGCGACGCCCGCGGCGCCCATCGGCGACGAGCGGGCCGAGCACGCGCTGCTCCGCGGCGTCGACGCCGCGGCCGCGGTGCGCGAGGCCGAGCGCATCGGTGCGGTGACGGGCCACGCCACCGGGGCCGAGGTCGGCGTCCTCGAACGCCTGCAGCGCGACGAGGTCGTCAGCGCGTTCATCCAGCTCTCCGACCAGCTCGTCGGCGCTCTCGGCTTCACCGAGCACGGCTTCCGCCACGCGAACCTCGTCGGTCGCATCGCGCACAACGTTCTCCACCACCTGGGCGTCGACCCCGAGCTCTGCGACCTGGCGGCGATCGCCGGGTACCTCCACGACATCGGGAACGTCGTCGCCCGCACGAACCACGGCCTGTCGGGGGCGTGGATCGCGTACGACGCGCTGCGCCGCCTCGAGGTCGACCCCTACCGCATCGGTCTGGTGCTCTCGGCCGTCGGCAACCACGAGGAGCAGCACGGCAGCGCCATCGGACCCGTGGGCGCCGCGGTCATCCTCGCGGACAAGGCCGACGTCCACCGCTCGCGCGTCCGCCACGGGGCCGACCCGTCCCGCGACGTCCACGACCGCGTCAACGACGCGGTGACCCACTCGTTCCTGCGCGTCGACGCGGCCAGCGCGACGATCACCCTCGAGCTCGAACTGGACACGGAGCGGTCCTCCGTGCTGGAGTACTTCGAGATCTTCCTGGACCGGATGATCATGATGCGCCGCGCGGCCCGGACCCTCGACTGCACCTTCCGCATGACCGCCAACGGGAACGTCCTCGGATGAGCGCCGTCCCCCCGACCCGGAGCACCCCGTGAACCGCCGGCCCCTGGTGGTCCGCCTGGCCGCCATCCTGGCGCTGACGCTGGCGGGCGCCGTCCTGCTCGCGACCGGCGCCCGGCCGCTGCTCGGCCTGGACCTGCGCGGTGGCATCAGCGCCGTCTACGTGCCCGTCCTCGCCGAGGGTGAGGAGCCGCCCGCCGACTTCGAGGAGGTCCTCGACCGGACCATCGAGGTCATCCGCGCCCGCGTCGACTCGCTCGGCGTCGCCGAGCCGGACATCGCGCGGTCGGGCACCGACGTCGTCGTCCAGCTGCCCGGCGCCACCGACGCCGACCGCCTGCGGGCGGTCATCGGCCGGACGGCCCAGCTCGAGTTCCGGCCCGTGTTCGAGGTGCTCGACCCGTCCTCGCCCGGCTACGCCGAGGCGGACGTCGACTGCACCGTCGCGCTGGCCGAGCGACCGCAGCTCGCGGACGGGGACGTCGGCTACCTCTGCGGGCCGACGACCGTCATCGGCGAGGGGGACGCGGCCCTGACCATCGGCGGCGCGAAGTACCTCGTCGGGTCGGTCGCCCTGACCGGCGAGCGCATCGAGGACGCCTTCCCCGTCGAGCAGTCCGGCGGGTTCACCACGTCCGTCGCGTTCGACGCCGAGGGGGACGCCGCGTTCGCCGCCATCACCGGGCAGCTGGCCTGCCTCCGCGACGCCGGTCAGACGGCGCTGCTCGCGATCGTCCTCGACGGTGTCGTGGAGTCGGCGCCGAGCATGAACCCGGACGTCATCTGCGGCATCGGCCTGACCGACGGCGCCGTCATCACCTCGGGCGCCGGCGACCGCGAGGCCCAGCAGCAGGCGGCCAGCGACCTCGCCCTGGTGCTGCGGACCGGTGCGCTGCCCATCACGCTCGAGGCCTCGACCTTCGAGGAGGTCTCGGCGACCCTCGGTGCCGACTCGCTCCGCGCGGGCGTCACGGCGGGACTCATCGGGCTGCTGCTCGTCGGCCTGTGGCTGTTCCTCGTCTACCGCTGGCTGGGGCTCGTCACGCTGCTCTCGCTCGCCGTGTTCGGCGTCCTCGTCGTCTCCGCGGTGACCGTCCTCGCCGGCGTCGGCTTCGCGCTGACGCTCGCCGGGGTGGCCGGGATCATCGTCGCGATCGGCATCACGGCCGACTCCTCGATCCTGTTCATCGAGCGCATCCGCGACGAGCTAGCCGCCGGCCGCAGCCTCCGCAGCGCCGCGGTGAAGGGGTACGAGTCGGCGTTCCGTACCAACCTCGCCGGTAACACGGTGACCTTCGCGGCCGCGGCGGTCCTGTACGCGCTGGCGGTCGGCCCGGTCCGCGGCTTCGCGCTGATGCTCGGCCTCGCGACGCTGCTCGACCTCCTCATCCTCGCGACGTTCACCCGCCCCGTCGTCCAGCTGCTGGCCGCCTCGGGAGTCCTGACGCGCGAGCGGCTCCGCGCTCCGGCCCCCGTCCCGGCCGGCGGGGCGCGCACGACGGAGCCGGCAGCGACCACCGGAGGTGCGGCATGACGCGGCGCAGGTACCGGATCGTCCCGAACCTCGGGCGGTGGCTGCTGCTCTCGGCGGTGCTGCTCGCGGTCGCGCTCGGAGGGCTGCTCGGGCGCGGGCTCGAGTTCAGCCTCGAGTTCGTCGGCGGCAACTCATTCCGGGTCGAGGGGGTCCCGGCGGACGTCGACGCCGCCGACCTGCGTGCCGCGGCCGAGGCCGCCGGTGCCACCGAGGCCGTCGCGCAGCTGAGCGGTGAGGGGTCCGACCGGGCCGGCGTGGTGCGGACCGAGGCGCTCGACCCCGACGGCGAGGTCGCGACGGCCGTCCGCGCGGCGCTCGCCGACGTCGCCGGGGTCGACGCGGTCGAGGAGACGTTCGTCGGTCCGAGCTGGGGCGAGCGCATCACGCAGCAGTCGCTGCGGGCCCTCGTCGTGTTCCTGGTCGTGGTCGCCGTCTACATCGGGATCCGGCTGGACCGGAAGATGGCGGGTGTCGCGCTGCTCACCCTCGTCCACGACGTCGTGCTCAGCATCGGGGTGTACGCGCTGGTCGGACTGCGGGTCTCGCCGGCGACCGTGATCGCGTTCCTCACGATCCTCGGCTACTCCCTCTACGACACCGTCGTCGTGTTCGACCGGGTCCGCGACAACCTCCACACCCTCGGCGACCCGGGCCGACGCACCATCCTCGAGCTGGTCGACGACTCGCTGTCCGAGGTCATCGGCCGCTCTATCAACACGACGGTCACCTCGCTGCTGCCCGTCGGCGCGCTGCTCGTGATCGGCGCGGGGATCCTCGGCGCGACGACGCTGCAGGACCTGGCGCTGGCCCTGTTCATCGGGATGGCGGTCGGCGGGTACTCGTCGATCCTGTTCGCGGCCCCGATCTACGCCCACTGGAAGGCGCGCGAGCCCGCCGAGGCCCGCCGCATCGCCCGCGTCGCGGCGAAGGCGACCGGGGACCCGGACGCCGCCGCTGCGGTCGAGGCCTCGTACGCCGGCCGGGCGCCGGTCACGACCGAGTACGTCCGCGGTGAGGGCCGCCGCGGCCGTCGGCACCGCCGCTAGGTTCCGTCGGCCCGTCGCCGCTCCGGCGCCGGGCCGCAGCACGGCAGGGGCCGGATCCCGTCCGGCCGGGGGAGGCGCAGCATGGACGACGGCTTCGACCGCGAGCTCCTCGCGTCGCGCGTGCGCGACGTCCCGGACTTCCCGACGCCCGGCATCATGTTCAAGGACGTCACGCCGCTGCTCGCGGACCCGAAGGCGTTCGCCACCGCGGTCGACGCCATCGTCCTGCAGTTCGGCCGCGGCGAGGTCGACAAGGTGCTGGGCATCGAGGCCCGCGGGTTCATCCTCGCCGCACCGGTCGCCTACCACTTCGGCGCCGGGTTCGTGCCGGCGCGCAAGGCCGGGAAGCTGCCCGCCGCCCGCCGGGCCGTCTCCTACGAGCTCGAGTACGGCACCGAGACGATCGAGGTCCACGAGGACGCGTTCCACCCGGGCGACCGGGTCCTGATCGTCGACGACGTCCTCGCGACCGGCGGGACCGCCGCGGCCGCGGTGAAGCTGGTCGAGGACCTCGGCGCCCGGGTCGTCGGGCTCGCGTTCCTGATCGAGCTCGGGTTCCTCGGCGGCGCGGCGAAGCTCGAGGGCCGCCGCCACGTCGCGCTGCTCGACTACTGACGGACGGGGTCCCGAGGGGCCCCGTCGCTACGCTCACCGTCCGCACCGGAGGCGGTGACATGGCGTCCGACCCGTCCGACGGCGGCGGGCGCGCCGCGACCGCCGCGCCGGCCGCCCCGACGACCCTGCCCCCGCCGCGCCCCTCGGGCGTGAAGGGCGTCCTCTCCCGCCTGCCGCTCGGCTCGCGCGAGGTCGTGCCGCCCGAGCTCGAGCCCCTGGCCACGGCGATCCGCCGCGAGTCGCGCGCGGACCTGCGCGAGGTCACCCGGGCCTTCCACTACGCGCGGGCGATGCACGAGGGCCAGCTGCGGCGCAGCGGCGAGGCGTACATCACGCACCCGGTCGCCGTCGCGACCGAGCTGGCGTCGCTGGGGCTCGGCACGGCGACGCTGCTCGCGGCGCTGCTCCACGACGTCGTCGAGGACACGCCGGCGACGCTCGAGGACATCCGCGAGGGCTTCGGCGACGAGGTGGCCCGCCTGGTCGACGGCGTGACCAAGCTCGACCGCATCCAGGTCGAGTCGAAGCAGGAGCAGCAGGCCGAGACGCTGCGCAAGATGGTCGTCGCGATGGCCCGCGACATCCGCGTGCTGGTCGTGAAGCTGGCCGACCGCCTCCACAACATGGAGACGATCGGCGCGATGCCGCGGGACAAGCAGAAGCGCATCGCGCAGGAGACGCTGGACATCTACGCCCCGCTGGCGCATCGCCTCGGCATGGAGAACTTCAAGCTGCGGCTCGAGGACCTCGGGTTCGCGACGCTGCACCCCCGCCGCTTCGACGAGATCGTCGGCCTCGTCGACGAGCGCACCCCCGAGCGCGAGGGGTACCTCGAGCGCGTCATCGCCGCGATCCGCGACGAGCTCCGGACGGTGAAGGTCCGCGGCGAGGTCACCGGCCGGCCGAAGCACTACTACTCGATCTACCAGAAGATGGTCCTGCGCGGGAAGGAGTTCGACGAGATCCACGACCTCGTCGCCGTCCGCGTCATCGTCGGCAGCGTCCGCGACTGCTACGCGGTGCTCGGTCAGCTGCACTCGGTCTGGCGGCCGCTGCCTGGGCGGTTCAAGGACTACATCGCGATGCCGAAGCTCAACCGCTACCAGTCGCTGCACACGACGGTGGTCGGGCCCGAGGGACGGCAGCTCGAGATCCAGATCCGCACGGCCGAGATGCACCGCACCGCCGAGTTCGGCGTCGCCGCGCACTGGAAGTACAAGGAGTCGCCGACCGACACCAGCGACGCCGAGGAGCTGCCGTGGCTGGCGCAGCTGCTCGAGTGGCAGGAGGAGGTCGCGGAGCCCGGCGAGTTCCTCGAGTCGATGCGGCTGGACCTGCACCCCGACGAGGTCTTCGTCTTCACGCCGAAGGGCGACGTGCTGTCGCTGCCGGCCCGCTCGACGCCGATCGACTTCGCGTACGCGGTCCACACCGAGGTCGGCCACCGCTGCATCGGCGCCCGCGTCAACGGCCGCCTCGTCCCCCTCGACCACCAGCTCGAGAACGGCGACGCGGTCGAGGTCATCACGTCGAAGGCCGAGGACGCCGGGCCGTCGCGGGACTGGCTGCGCATCGCCGTCTCGTCCCGCGCCCGCTCGAAGGTCCGGGGCCACTTCAACCGCGAGCAGCGGGAGGACACCTTCGTCCGCGGCCGCGACGCCGTCACGCGCGCGCTGCGCCGCAAGGGCATCGGGTACGCGCGGACGATGGCCTCGGGGGACCTCGCCGAGGCCGCGAGGACGCTCGGGTACGTCGACACCGACGCCCTGTTCCTCGCCGTCGGCGAGGGCCACGTGCAGGCCGCCGCGGTCGCCCGCGGCGTCGTCGGCCTGCTGACCGACGAACCCGAGGCCGAGCCCGAGGCCCGCGCGCCGTCGCCGATCCGCATCGGTGAGCAGCGCGGCGGCGAGGCGATCGAGGTCGAGGGTGCCGGAGGGATGCTCGTCCGGCTGGCCCGGTGCTGCACGCCGGTCCCCGGCGACGCCATCGTCGGTTTCGTGACCCGCGGCCGCGGCGTCTCGGTCCACCGCGCCGACTGCACCAACGTGCCGGCGCTGGGGCCCGAGGCCGAGCGGTTCGTCCCCGTCGAGTGGGCCGCGGACCGGACGGCCACGTTCCGCGTCACCGTCCAGGCCGAGGCCCTCGACCGCAAGCACCTGCTGCGGGACGTGACGGCGGTCCTGGGCGATCTCCACCTCTCGATCGTCTCGGCCCAGGTCACGACCCGCGCCGATCGCGTGGCCGTGCTGCGGTTCTCGTTCGAGCTGGCCGATCCGGCCCACCTCGAGGACGCGCTGCGCGCCATGGCCGGGGTGCAGGGCGTGTTCGACGCGTACCGCGTCGTCCCCGGCGCGGGGGAGCGCAACTAGCCTCCGCTCGACGCCGGAGGACCCCGTGACGACCGCCCCCGGGGCCCCCGGCCCCGCCTCCGCACCGGCGCTGGTGGCGCGCGCACTCGGCGTCTGGGCCACGAACTGCGCGGTGCTCGGCGACCGCGCCCGCGGAGAGGCCGTCGTCGTCGACCCCGGGCAGCACGGCGCGCGCGAGGTGCCGGGCCTGCTCGAGCGGCTCGGCGTCCGGCCGGTCGCCGTGCTCCTGACCCACGGCCACCTCGACCACCTCTGGGCCGCGCCGGACGTCGCGCGCACCTACGACGTCCCCGTCCTGCTGCACGCCGCCGACCGCTGGCTCTGGGACGACCCGGCCGCCGCGTTCGGACCGGGCGGTTCGGCGCTGGCGACCCAGGCCGGGTTCGGACCCTGGGGCACCGCGGGCGTCGAGGTCCGCGAGGTCCGCGACGGCGAGCGCCTCGACCTCGCGGGGATCCGACTCGACGTGCACCACACGCCCGGCCACACCCCCGGGCACGTCGTCTACACCTCCGACGACCTCGTGGGTGCGCCGATGGAGCTGGACGGGGCGGCGCTGGCGGCCGGCGGGTCGGTGCTGCTGGCCGGCGACCTGCTGTTCGCCGGCTCGATCGGCCGGACCGACCTCCCCGGTGGGGACCCGGCGGCGATGACGCGGTCGCTGGCCGCGACCATGGCACGCTGCGCGGACACGACGCTCGTGCTGCCGGGGCACGGGCCGGCGACGACCGTCGGGCGCGAGCGGGCCGCGAACCCGTTCCTGCCCGGCGCCGGGGGTGGCGCGTGAGCATCGACGTCAACCCGCCGTCGGGCACCCGCGACCTCTTCGCCGCCGACGTCCGGCTGCGCCGCCGCACCTTCGCCGCCGTCCAGTCGGTGTTCGAGGCCCACGGCTTCGAGCCGCTCGACACGCCGGCGTTCGAGCGGCTCGAGGTGCTCTCGGGCAAGTACGGCGAGGAGGGCGAGCAGCTGATCTTCCGCATCCTCCGCCGCGGCGAGCAGGCCGCGACGGGCGAGGCGGACCTGGCGCTGCGCTACGACCTCACGGTGCCGCTCGCGCGCGTCGTCGCGCGGTACGGCTCGCAGCTGCCGGTGCCGTTCAAGCGCTACCAGATCGCGAACGTCTGGCGGGCCGACCGTCCCGGCCGAGGTCGCTTCCGCGAGTTCACCCAGTGCGACATCGACGTCGCCGGCTCGACCTCGCCGCTCGCCGACGCGTCGGTGCTGCTCGCCGTGCTGGACGCGCTCGACGCGCTGGGGCTCGGCGACGTCACCGTGCACCTCAACGACCGCGACGCGCTGCACGGCCTGGTCGCGGCGTACGGCGTGCCCGAGGCGCTCGGCGCCTCGGCGCTGACCGCGCTCGACAAGCTCGCGAAGATCGGTCCCGACGGCGTCGCGGCCGAGCTGCGCGACCGCGGCGTCCCCGCGGCCGCCGTCGACGCGCTGCACGCGGACCTCGCCGCCGAGGATCGCGTGGCGGCGCTGACCGCGCGCATCGCGACCGACGAGCGGGGCCGGACGGGCCTCGCGCGCGTCGCCGAGCTGCAGGACCTCCTGCCCGCCGACGCGGCCGAGCGCGTCGTGCGCGACCCGGTGCTGGCCCGCGGCCTCGGCTACTACACCGGCCCCGTGTTCGAGGTGACGCACCCGGCCCTCGACGCCAGCATCGCGGCCGGCGGCCGGTACGACGGGCTGGTCGGCATGTTCGCCGGCGGCGACGTGCCGGCGGTCGGCGGGTCGCTCGGGCTCGAGCGGATCCTGCTGATCCTCGCCGAGCGGGCGGCCGACGGGGCCGCCGCGCCGGACGCGCCGGACGTGCTGGTCACGGTGCTCGACCCGGCGGACGGGGTGGACGTGCTGGCGGTCGCGCAGCGGCTCCGGGCCGCCGGGGTCCGGGCCGACGTCTGGACCGGCGAGGGGCGACTGGGCAAGCAGCTGCGCCACGCCGACCGCCGCGGCGTCCGGTTCGCGCTGGTCCGCGGGGAGGCCGAGCGGGCCGCCGGTAGCGTCACGCTGAAGGAGCTCGCGACCGGCGAGCAGACCACGGTCGCCGAGGCCGACGCCCCCGCCCTCCTGCTCGCGGCCCGCGCCGCCGGTGCGGACGGAACGGGCGCGGCCCCCGCCCCGGACCGTGCGGACCCGGAGGCCCGGCCGTGACCATCACCCCCTTCGGGGCGCTGCGCAGCCACGGCGCCGGGACGCTGACCGCCGCCGACGCCGGGACCGAGGTCCGCCTGGCCGGCTGGGTCGACACCCGGCGCGACCACGGCGGTGTGCTGTTCCTCGACCTCCGCGACCGCAGCGGCGTCGTCCAGCTGGTCCTCGACCCGGCCGCCGCGTCCGGGGCGGCGGAGCTCGGGCACCGCGTCCGCGACGAGTGGGTCGTGCGGGCCACCGGCACGGTGCGCGCCCGGCCCGAGGGCATGCGCAACCCGCGCCTCGCGACCGGCGACGTCGAGATCGCCGTCACCGACCTCGAGGTCCTCAGCGAGGCCCGGACGCCGCCGTTCCCCGTCGCCGACGACGTCGAGGTCGGCGAGGAGCTGCGCCTGCACCACCGCTACCTCGACCTGCGGCGGCCGCGCATGGCCAGCAACCTCGCGCTCCGGGCCCGCGTGACCTCGACGATCCGGCGCGTGATGGAGCGGCACGGCTTCCTCGAGGTCGAGACCCCGCAGCTGACGCGGGCCACGCCCGAGGGCGCGCGCGACTTCCTCGTGCCCTCGCGGGTCCGGCCGCGCGAGACCTACGCCCTGCCGCAGTCGCCGCAGCTGTTCAAGCAGCTGCTGATGGTCGCCGGCGTCGAGCGGTACTTCCAGATCGCCCGGTGCTTCCGCGACGAGGACTCGCGCGCCGACCGTCAGCCCGAGTTCACGCAGCTCGACGTCGAGCTGTCCTTCGGCGACGAGCACGACGTGCAGGAGCTGATGGAGGAGCTGCACGTCGAGATCCTCGCCGAGGCGCTCGGCGTCGAGGTGCCGCGTCCGTTCCCGCGCATGACCTACGCCGAGGCGATGCGCCGGTTCGGGTCGGACAAGCCGGACCTGCGGTACGGCCTCGAGCTCGTCGACCTCTCGGAGGTCCTCGCCGGCAGCGGCGCCGCGGTCCTCGCCGGCGCGATCGCCGACGGCGGCAGCGTCGTCGCCGTCACCGTGCCGGCGTCGGCCGGCTCGCTCAGCCGGAAGGACCTCGACGGCTGGACCGAGTGGGCCCGCGCCCGCGGTGCCGGCGGCCTCGCGTGGGGCGTCGTCGAGGCCGGCGACGCCGGGACCACCCTGCGCAGCCCGCTCGCGAAGTTCCTCGGCGCCGAGGAGATCGCCGGCATCCTCGCCGCCTGCGACGCCGGCGTCGGCGACACGGTGCTGATGGCCGCCGGCCCGACGACCGCGACCCGCGAGCTGATGGGGGCGCTCCGCGCCGCGCTGGCCGACGCGCTGGGACTCGTCCCCGCGGGGGAGTGGCGGTTCCTCTGGGTCGTCGAGCCGCCGATGTTCGACCCCGAGACCGACCGCGCCGGCCGCCCGACCGGCGGCTGGACGCCGAACCACCACCCGTTCACCTCGCCCGCCCCCGAGTGGCTCGACCGGTTCGAGCAGGACCCGGGCGCGGCGACGGCCCGCGGCTACGACCTGGTCCTCAACGGCGTCGAGCTCGGCTCGGGCTCGATCCGGATCCACGACGCCGAGGTCCAGCGCCGCGTGTTCCGGTTCCTCGGCATCGGCGACGAGGAGGCCGAGGAGAAGTTCGGGTTCCTGCTGCGCGGCCTCGCCCACGGGGTCCCGCCGCACGGCGGCATCGCGACCGGCCTCGACCGCACGGTGATGCTGCTCGCCGGCGAGGACACCATCCGCGACGTCATCGCGTTCCCGAAGACGCAGTCCGGCGCCTGCCCGCTGACCGACGCGCCGGCGCCGTACGACGCGCAGGCGCTGGCCGACCTCGGGCTGCGCCTCGCGCCGCAGCAGGGCTGAGGTGGAGCCGCCCCGGCTGCTGCTCGAGGGGACGGAGGTCGCCGACGACGGCGGACGCCAGGACGCGGTCGTGCTCGACGGCGCCGGCGTGCCGCTCGCGGCCCGGATGCGCCCCCGCGACCTCTCCGAGTTCGTCGGGCAGCCGCAGGCCGTCGGGACCGGCCGCCCACTGCGCTCGATGCTCGAGCGGGGCACGCTGTCCTCGCTGATCCTCTGGGGGCCGCCCGGCACGGGGAAGACCTCGCTCGCCCGCGTCATCGTCGGCTCGATCGACGCGTCCTGGGTCGAGCTCTCGGCGGTCGTCGCGGGAGTGAAGGACGTCCGGCGCGCGCTCGACGAGGGCCGGGCCCGCCTCGAGCAGCGCGGCCGCCGCACCGTGCTGTTCATCGACGAGGTCCACCGCTTCAACAAGGCCCAGCAGGACGCGCTGCTGCCCGGCGTCGAGGCCGGCTGGGTGACGCTCGTCGGCGCGACGACCGAGAACCCGTTCTTCGAGCTGAACGCGCCGCTGCTGTCGCGGTGCCAGCTGGTCCGGCTCGAGCCGCTCGCCGACGACGACCTGCGCGTGCTGCTCGAGCGGGCCGTCGCCGACGCGGACCGCGGCCTCGCCGGCCGCGCGGTGCTGACGCCGGCCGCCGTCGACCATCTCGTCGCCGTCGCCGAGGGCGACGCGCGCGCGGCGCTGTCGGCCCTCGAGGTCGCGGCCTCGGCCGCCGGCGTCCACGGTCCGGACGGGACGCTCGCCGATCCCGAGGCGGCGGTCGTGACGCTCGACGTCGCGGACGTCGCCGGGGCGCTGCAGCGGTTCCGGTACGACCGCGCGTCCGACGCGCACTACGACCAGGTCAGCGCGTTCATCAAGTCCCTGCGCGGCTCGGACCCCGACGCCGCCGTGTACTGGCTGACGCGGATGCTCGCGGCGGGGGAGGACCCGCGGTTCCTCGCGCGGCGGATGGTCATCATGGCCTCCGAGGACGTCGGCCTCGCCGACCGCTCGGCGCTGCCGACGGCCGTCGCCGCGTTCGAGGCGCTCGACCGCGTCGGGCTCCCCGAGGCCCGGTACGCGCTGACCCACGCCGCGATCGCGCTGGCGGTCGCGCCGAAGTCGAACGCGGTCACGCGGGCGATGGCCGCCGCCGACGCGCTGATCGCCGAGACGGGGGACCGGCCGGTCCCCGTGCACCTGCGGGACACCCACCACCGGTCGATGGCGCGGTGGCTGTCCCGGGACGCGGACGGCCGGCGGACCCGGGCCTACGAGTACCCTCACGACCACCCGGGCGGCGTCGCACCCGGCCAGCCGCACCTCCCCGAGGGGCTCGAGGACCGCGTCCTCTACGAGCCGACCGACCGGGGTCACGAGGCGCCCCTCGGGCCGGTCGTGGCGGCCTGGCGGGACCAGCGCCGTCCCCGCGACGACTGACGGAGCCCCGGTGCGACGCGTCCTCTCCTTCGGCCTCGGGCTCGGCATCGGCATGGTCGTCGGCGGCAACCTCGTCCGGCGCCTCGACGCCGTCCAGCAGCGCTTCGCCCCCGACCGCCTCGGGGTCGCGGCCGCGGCCTGGGTCGACCGGTTCCGCGCCGGCGTCGTCGGCGTCGTCGACGACGCGACCCGCCGCTCGGCGTGGCGGACCGGCGGCGAGGTCATCGAGCACCCGACGGCCCGCCGCGGCGCCGGCGGGACGCCGGGCCGCTGAGGCCGGCGTGGACTCGCTGACGATCCGCGAGACGTTCCTCGCCTTCTTCGAGGCGCGGGGCCACCGCCGCTTCCCCTCGGCGCCGCTGATCCCGTCCGACCCGACGGTGCTGCTGACGATCGCCGGGATGCTGCCGTTCAAGCCGTGGTTCATGGGCGACGAGCCGGCGCCGGTGAAGCGGGCGGTCAGCCACCAGAAGTGCGTCCGGACCAACGACATCGAGAACGTCGGCCGGACCACGCGCCACCTCTCGTTCTTCGAGATGCTCGGGAACTTCTCGTTCGGCGACTACTTCAAGGCCGACGCGATCCGGTGGGCCTGGGAGCTGTCGCTCGAGCACTTCCGGCTCGACCCCGCGCGCATCTGGGTCACCGTGTACGAGGACGACGACGAGGCCGAGCGGCTCTGGCTCGCCGAGACCGACCTGCCGGCCGACCGCATCCAGCGTCTCGGCGCCGAGGACAACTACTGGTGGACGCACGCCGCCGGTCCGGGCGGCCCGAACACCGAGCTGTACTACGACCGCGGCGAGGCGTACGGCGCCGACGGCGGTCCGGCCGCGAACCCCGAGCGGTACCTCGAGTACTACAACCTCGTGTTCATGCAGCACGCGCTCGACGCGCAGGGCACGATCCTCGGCGACCTGCCCGCGCAGAACGTCGACACCGGCCTCGGCGTCGAGCGGATGGCCGTGCTGCTCCAGGGCGTCGACAACGTCTTCGAGACCGACCTGTTCCGGCCGCTGCTGGCCCGCGCCGAGGAGCTGACCGGCCACCGCTACGGCGCCGACGACGCGGCCGACGTGTCGCTGCGCGTCATCGCCGAGCACGCCCGCACCTCGGCGTTCCTCGTCGGCGACGGCGTCCTTCCCGCGAAGGAGGGGCGAGGCTACGTGCTGCGCCGCCTGATGCGCCGTGCGGTGCGGCACGCGAGCCTCCTCGGCGTCGACGTCGGCGGTGGCGTCCCCGTCGCGGTCCCCATGGTCGAGACCGTCATCGACACGATGGCCGCCGCCTACCCCGACCTCGCCGCCCAGCGCGAGCTGGTCACGCGCGTGCTGGCGGCCGAGGAGGCCGACTTCGCCTCGCGGCTGCGCGACGGGATGGCCCGCGTCGAGGGGGCGCTGGCAGCGCTGCCCGCGGGCGCGCCGTTCCGCGGCGACGTCGCGTTCGAGCTGCACGACACGTTCGGGTTCCCCGTCGACCTCACCGCCGAGATCGTCGCCGACGCCGGCCTCGGCCTCGACCGCGAGGCGTTCGAGGCGCTGATGGAGGCCCAGCGCGAGCGGGCCCGAGCCGGTGCGAAGAAGGGCGGCGGCGGCGTCCCCGACGACGTCCTGCGCGCGGCCGGCGCCGCCGTCGGCACCGCCGAGTTCGTCGGCTACGACGCGCTCGAGGTCGAGGCGTCCCTCGCCGCGCTCGTCACCCCCGCCGGCCTCGTCGACGCCGCCGGCGAGGGCGACGAGGTCCTCGTGGCCCTCAGCCGCTCCCCGTTCTACGCCGAGGGTGGCGGCCAGGTCGGGGATCACGGCCTGATCGAGACCGCGACCGGCCGCCTCGAGGTCCTCGACACGCAGGAGGTGCTCGGCGGCCTGCGCCTGCACCGGGCGCGGGTCGTCGCCGGCGAGGTCCACCCCGGCACCGACGCCCGGGCCCGGGTCGACGCCGAGCGGCGCGTCGCCACCGCCCGCAGCCACTCGGCCACCCACGTCCTGCACGCGACGATCAAGGAGCTGGTCGGCGCGCACGCCCAGCAGGCCGGATCCCTCGTCCAGCCGGGCCGGCTGCGCTTCGACTTCCCGCACTTCGAGCCGCTCGGCCGCGAGACCGTCGAGACCCTCGAGCAGCTGGTCAACCGCCGCGTCCTCGACGACCCGACGGTCACGACCGAGCTGATGGACCTCGAGGACGCCAAGCGCGCCGGCGCCGTCGCGAACTTCGGGGACAAGTACGGCCAGACCGTCCGCGTCGTGACCATCGGCGGGTTCTCGAAGGAGCTCTGCGGTGGGACCCACGTCCCGTCCGGCGCCCGCATCGGGACCGTCGCGATCGTCCGCGAGGAGTCCGTCGGGTCGAACACCCGCCGCGTCGAGGCGCTGACCGGGCTCGACGCCGTGTCGTTCCTGGCGCGCGAGCGCATCGTCGCCGAGGAGGTCGCGCGACTGGTCGACGCCCCGACGGCCGAGGCGCTGGCCCGCGTCCAGGATCTGGTCGCCCGCCTGCGCGCCGCCGAGAAGGAGCTGGCGCGGCTGCGCGCCGCCGACCTCGCCGTCGAGGCCCGCCGGCTGGCCGACGCCGCGGTCCGCGAGGACGGCGTGGCCGTGGTCACCGCCCGGTTCGACGGCGTCGGCGGGGACGACCTGCGCCGGCTCGCCGCCGAGGTCCGCGGGGCGCTCGGCACCGCCGCGATCGTGGCGCTGGGTGCGGCGAACGACGGGAAGGCCCAGCTGATCGCGACCGTCACCGACGACCTCGTCGCCCGCGGCGTCTCGGCCCGCGCGGTGCTCGCCCCGGCCGCGAAGCGGGTCGGCGGCGGTGCGGGTGGCGGCGACGACCTGGCGCAGGCCGGCGGACGCGACGCGACCGGCCTCGACGAGGCGCTCGCGACCGCGGCGGCCGAGGCCCGGACGGCGCTGGGCGGCGGCTGATGCGTCGGCCCGGCGACGAGCTGCCGCTGTCGGGCCGCCTCGTCGCGCTCGACCTCGGTCGGGTCCGCGTCGGCGTCGCCGTCAGCGACCCCGACCAGGTCGTCGCCGCGCCCGCGGACACCGTGGACGTCGGCGACCTCGACCGCGGCGAGGCGATGGACGTCCCGGCGCTGGCCACCCGGCTGGCGGCCGTGGCCGTCGCCGCGGGGGCGGCCGGCGTCGTCGTCGGCGCGCCGCTGGCGCTCGACGGGACCGAGGGCGAGGCCGCGCAGGAGGCCCGCGCCGTCGCCGACGCCGTCCGCGCCGCCACCGGCCTGCCGGTGCGCCTGGTGGACGAGCGCTTCACGACGACCGAGGCCGAACGGGTCCTGATCGCCGCCGACGTGTCGCGGGCGGGGCGGCGCCGGGTCGTCGACCGCGTCGCCGCGGCGGTGCTGCTGGAGGGGGTCCTCGCCGCCCAGGCCCACCGGCGGGGTGCCGCGTGAGCGACCTCGACGACGTCCCCGGCGGGGCCGTGATCACGGGCGGTCGTGCGGCCGCGGGACGCGGACGGCGCGTCGGCCTCGCGGTGCTCGCACTGCTGCTCGTCACGGCCATCGGCGTCGTGGCGTGGCCGGCCGACGACGACGCCGCCGGACCGACGGCGGACGACGCGGACGGGGAGGCCACGGCGGGCGACCCCGTCGGGTACGTCGTCGCCGAGGGGGCCACGGTCACGGCCGTGGGCGAGGACCTGATCGCCCTCGGCGTCATCGACTCGGGCCTCCGGTTCCGCGTCGAGGCCGACGCGGTCGACCTCGCGCGGGTGCTCCGGCCCGGCCGGTTCCAGCTGGCCATCGGGATGGAGGAGGCCGCCGCCGTCGCGGTGCTGGCCGCCGGGCCCGCCGAGGCGCTCGAGCGGCCGACGGTGACCGTGACCGTCGTCGAGGGGCTGCTGCTGGCCGACACGGTCGCGGCGCTGGCCCGCGCTGCCCGACGTCACGATCGAGGACCTCGAGGCGGTCCTGGCCGCGACGCGGGCGGGGGAGGAGGGCGGGCTCGACCTGCCCGGCTGGTGGCCGGACCCCACGACGGCGGCCGCCGACGTCGAGCCGCTCGAGGGACTGCTCTGGCCCGAGACCTACGAGCTGTTCGCCGACGCGACCGCCCGCGACGCGCTGCAGCGCCTCGTCGAACAGACGGCCCGCGAGATGGACCGCGTCGCGACGGGCGACCTCGAGGTGCTCGGCGCGACCCGGACCCGTCACGAGCTGCTCACGATCGCGAGCCTGATCGAGCGCGAGACGCAGGTCGACGGCGAGCGGGCGCTCGTCAGCGGGGTGATCCACGGCCGGCTCCAGGACGGCATGCGGCTCG
>JBEARL010000019.1:0-18646 GCA_041163265.1 Actinomycetota bacterium | reverse complement strand
CCTTCGAGCGGGGGCGGGAAGGGTCGGGCGACGCGGCGGCGGGCGTGCCGGGGCCGCTGGCGACCCCCGCGGCGCCGCGGCGCGGCCGACGCCGTGGCCGCGTGCTCCTGCTGGTCGCCCTCGCGATCGCGCTGGTCGCGGCCGGCGCGGTGCTCCTCGACGGCCGTTCGGACCCGGCTGCCGACGGGGGACCGACGGCCGCGGCTGCGGACGCCGACGCCGACGCCGACGCCGACGTGGCGCTGCTCGAGCTGCTCGAGACCGTCGACGCGGCCGAGCTCGCGATGCTCGGCTTCGACGAGGCGGCGGGGGCGGCGTTCGAGGAGGCCGCCTCCGAGGACGAGGTCCTCGTGCTCCTCCGCGCGGCCGCCGCGAAGGCCGTCGCCGCGCTCGGCTCGGAACGCGACGCGCTCGACGAGCCGCTCGACGCGTCCCCAGCCGAGGCCGTCCGCGTCGCCTACCTGCCGCACCTCGACGCCTGGGTCGCGTACCTGGAGGCCGTCGCCGAGGACCCCGAGGTGCTGTTCGGGTCCGGCCAGGAGGCCTTCATCCTGCGCATCAACGCGACCGCCGGGGTGTTCTCCGCGGCCCTCGAGGAGGCGGTCGCGGACGGGGTGGGACCCGAGGTCGAGGCCGCGGCCCGGGCCATCCTCGACCGGGGCTTCCCGGATCAGGAGGACGCGGACCTCTGACGGGCGCGTGGACCCGTCCGGAGGCCCGCACACCGTCGCCCGCCCCGGCGGCCCGGACGGCCCCCCGACCGGTCCCGTAGGCTTCCGCACCGACGACGGCGGGGAGCGGCGTGGTGCGATCCGTGGGCGGAGCCGTGCCCCGCTGGGCGCATCCGGCCGTGGCGATCCTGCTCGCCGCCCTGCTCGCCGTGACCGCCGCGCCGAGCCCGCCGGCGGGCGCCGTGGACATCGAGGGGGCCCGGAACGCGGCCGCCGCCCTCCAGGCCGACCTCGACGCCGCGGCCGCCCGGTACGAGGAGGTCTGGGCCGCGGTCGAGCAGGCGACCTTCGAGCTCGAGGAGATCGAGCGCCGCGCCGCCGAGCTCACCTCGGAGGCCGCCGAGCTGGACGTCCGTCTCGCCGCCCGGGCGCGCGAGGTGTTCAAGCACGGCCCGCGGACCGGTCTCGAGCTGCTGATCGCCGAGGGCGGTCCGACCGACGCGATCGAGCGGGCCGGCTTCGCCGCCGTGCTCCAGGACCGGGAGACCGCCAGCCTCGAGGAGGCCGAGTCGACGCGGCTGGCCCTGCGGCAGACGCTGGCGCTGGCCGAGGTCCGCCGCGCAGAGCTGGCCGACCTCGAGGCCGAGGCGGAGGTCGCGCTGACGGCCCTCACCGAGCAGCTGGACGCGGCGCGCCGCCGCGTCCGGAGCCTCGAGGCCCTGGCCGCCCGCCAGCGGCTCATCCAGAACGCGCGCCAGAGCGGCCTGTACTCCTGCATCATGGACCGCGGCTTCGTGTCGTTCCGCGACACCTGGGGCGCGCCGCGCTCGGGCGGACGTCGGCATCAGGGCACCGACGTCATGGCACCGTTCAACGTCCCCGTCTACGCGTTCACCAGCGGCGTCGTGCTGCGCCGCTCGACGAGCCGCCTCGGCGGCCTCGGCCTGTACCTCCGCGGCGACGACGGCGCGACGTACTTCTACGCGCACCTGAACGGGTACACCGCGGCGGGCAGCGCGGGTCGCCGCGTCGTCGCGGGCGAGCAGCTCGGGTTCAACGGGTACACCGGCAACGCGACGCGCAGCGCGCCGCACGTCCACTTCGAGCGGCGTTCGGCCGCCGGTGGCAAGCAGAACCCCTACGCCTACCTGGTCGCGGCCTGCCGCTGACGCGGCCGCCGACGACCGCACCCGGAGCCCGCGTGCGCCTCGCCCTGCTCGTCGGCGTCGGGACCGGCGTGCTCATCGCGGTCCAGAGCGCGATCCTCGGCCCCTTCGGCACGCGCGTCCCGCCCTTCGTCGCCGCGACCTGGGTCCACGTCGGGGGGCTGCTCTTCGCCGTGACGGTCCTGCTGCTGACGCGGACCGACCCCGGCTTCGCGGCCGTGCGCGGCGCGCCGTGGGGTCTGCTCGCCGGGGTGGCCGGCGTGCTGCTCGTCGCCGGGATCACGTTCACCGTCGGCGGGCTCGGCCTGGCCTCGACGCTGGCGCTCGTCACCGGCGTGCAGCTGCTGGCCGGGTTCGGCCTCGAGGCCGCGTCGCCCACCGGTCGCGCGCTGGCGCTGGACCCGCTCCGGCTGGGCGGTGCGGCGCTGATCGTCCTCGGCGTGTACGCCGTCGTCGCCCGCGGACCCGGGGCCTGACGCCGCCGCGCCGCGCCGACCCCGGTCGGCGCGCAGTCGGGCCACGATCGCCGGGTACTCGTCGCTCAGGCCGGTCCGGTCGTGGAGCCGGCGCGGCTGGAGCAGCTCGGTGTCGTCTCGGGGGAACGGGCCCGGAGGGGGGTCGCCGGTAGCGTCCGGCGCCCTCCGGGCCGTCGGGCCCGCACCCGTCGGGAGGTCGCGATGCCGGTCCCCGGCCCGGCGGCCCGCCTCGACGGCGTCGGGGTCCGCGTCGGCGGTGCGCGGCTGCTCGCGGGGGTCGACCTCGAGCTGGCCACCGGCCGGCACCTCGCGATCCTCGGCCCCAACGGCGCCGGCAAGACGACGCTGCTCCAGGTGCTCGCGACGCGGCGGTTCCCCTCCGAGGGCGCTGCCGAGGTCCTCGGCGCCCGGTTCGGGGCGTCGGACCTGCGCGCGGTCCGCCCCCGCATCGGGCTCGTCTCGGTCGCCGCCGACGCGCTCGACCGCGCCCGGGCCCGCGTCGACCACCTGCTGGCCTGCGCCCCCGCCGGCGGGACGTGGCCGGTCGGTGACCCGCTGGCCGGCGACCCGGCGCTGGCCGACCGCGTCGCCGCCGCCCTGGCCCGCATCGGCGTCGGACAACTCGCCGGGCCGGCGCTGCTGCTCCTCGACGAGCCGTTCGCGGGGCTGGACCTCGGTGGCCGCGAGTCGCTCCTCGCCGACCTCGCCGCGCTGATGGCGGCGCCGGGCGCGCCGACGACCGTGCTGGTGACCCACCACCTCGAGGAGCTGCCCCCTGCGGTCGCCGACGCCGCGCTGCTCCGCGGTGGCCGGGTCGTCGCGGCCGGGCCCGTCGACGCCGTCCTCACCGACGCCGCCGTCTCGGACGCGTTCGGCGTCGCGGTCCGGGTCGGGCGCGACGGCGCGCGGTGGCGCGCGGTCGCCGCCGGTTAGCCTCGACCGGTCCGTCCAGGGGAGCCACCGACATGCCCGAGGCCGTCATCGTCGCCACCGCTCGCACACCGATCGGGCGGGCCTTCAAGGGGGCCATGACGGGCCTGCGGCCGGACGACCTCGTCGCCGACGTCGTCGCGGCCGCGATGGCGAAGGTCCCGGCGCTGACGCCGGACCGCCTCGACGACCTCCACCTCGGGTGCGGACTGCCCGGCGGTGAGCAGGGCTTCAACATGGGTCGCGTCGTCACGACGCTGCTCGGCTGGGAGCAGGTGCCGGGCACCACCATCACCCGGTACTGCGCGTCGTCGCTCCAGACCACCCGGATGGCGCTGCACGCGATCCGGGCGGGGGAGGGCCACGCGTTCGTCTCGGCCGGCGTCGAGATGACCTCGCGTCTGATCGTGGGCACCTCCGACGGGCCCGAGGCCGCCCTGAACCCGCGCTTCGCCGCGGCGCAGGCCCGCACCCGGGCCACGGCCGAGGAGGGCCGCGACTGGGTCGCGCCGACCGACCTGCCCGACGTCTACATCCCGATGGGCCTGACGGCCGAGAACGTCGCCCGCCACACCGGCGTCACCCGCGAGGCGATGGACGACTTCGCCTACGCCTCGCAGGAGCGGTACGCGGCGGCCGCGGCCGACGGGTTCTGGTCGCGCGACGTCATGCCGGTCACGCTCCCCGACGGCGGCGTGCTCGAGCGCGACGAGTCGCCCCGCGTCGCCGACCGCGACCGGATGGCGACGCTGCCGCCCGTGTTCCGGCCCGACGGGCTGGTCACGGCGGGGAACGCCTGCCCGCTGAACGACGGCGCCGCCGCCGTGATCGTCGTCAGCGACGTCCTCGCCGAGGAGCTCGGGCTGACGCCGCTCGCGCGCGTCGTCGCGACGGGGGTCTCGGCGCTGAACCCCGAGATCATGGGCCTCGGTCCGGTCGAGGCGTCGCAGCGGGCGCTCGCGCTGGCCGGCCTCACGATCGACGACATGGACGTCGTCGAGATCAACGAGGCGTTCGCGGCGCAGGTCCTGCCCTCGGCCGAGCGGCTCGGCATCGACCACGAGCGCCTGAACCCGTTCGGCGGCGCCATCGCCGTCGGCCACCCGTTCGGCATGACCGGCGCGCGCATCACGAGCACGCTGATCAACGGGCTCGAGGTCCGCGACGGTCGCTACGGCCTCGAGACGATGTGCGTCGGCGGCGGCCAGGGCATGGCGATGGTGCTCGAGCGGCTGACCTGAGCCGCGCCGCCCCGCCGCGCGCCGCCCGCTCCGGCGGCACGCCGGTCAGGGCAGCCGGATCCCGGTGACGCGGACGCGGAGCGTCGCCCCGGCCGGGGTCTCGAACGTGCGCTCGTCGCCGACGCCCGCGCCGACGACCGCGCGGCCCAGCGGCGACTCGACCGAGAGGACGTCGAGCGTCGGGTGACGGTCCTCGCGGCTGCCGACGAGGTACTCGTCCACGTCCCCCTCGAGGTCGAGCGTCACGACCACGCCGGGCGCGACCGCGTCGGTCGAGGCCTCGGCGCCGACGACGGCGTCGCGCAGCAGCGCCTCGAGCTGGCGGATGCGCGCCTCCATGCGGCCCTGCTCCTCCTTGGCCGCGTGGTACTCGGCGTTCTCGCGGAGGTCGCCGTGGGCGCGCGCCACCTCGATCTCGGCGGAGATGCGCGGACGTCCGTTGGTGCGGAGGTCCTCGAGCTCGGTGGCGAGACGGTCGTGCGCCTCGCGGCTGAGGTGGGTCCCGCTCATGGCTGCCTCGCAGTCGTGGGCCGGCGCTCGGTCGGCCGGGCGTGCGCGCACGCGCGCACGGGGTTCGTGGGTCGGAGGGGGCCGGGTTCGCGCCTCGGCGCGGGGCGTCAGGTCGCCACCCGGGACCGCGGGGCGGGACGGACGGGCCGGCCCGATGCTGCACGCGGTCCGGCGAGGATATCAGCCGGGGCCGCGGCCGGCCGGCCCGGTCCGGTGCCGACGGCCCGTGCCTACGCTGCCGCCATGGCGCGGGACCTCCTCTACCGGGTGTACGAGCGGCGTCTGGCCCGGGAGGTCGGGGCCGGGGACCTGCCCGCGCACGTCGGCGTGATCCTCGACGGCAACCGCCGGTACGCGGCCGCGCGGCTGCTGGACGCCGCCAGCGGGCACGCCGCCGGCGCGGCGAACATCGACCGCTTCCTCGACTGGTGCGCCGACCTCGGGATCCCGTTCGTGACCCTCTGGCTCCTCTCGACGGACAACCTCGGGCGGGACGACGACGAGCTGCGGGCCCTGCTCGGGATCATCGGCGACACCGTCGAGCGGCTGGGTGCACGGGGCCGCCCGGGTCGCGGGCGCGGCGTGCGCATCACGGCCGTGGGGGCCCTCGAGCTGCTCCCCGAGGAGGTCCGGGCCCGGCTCCGGGCCGCCGAGGAGGCGACCGCGGGCCGCGAGGGACTGCGCGTCCAGGTCGCGGTCGGGTACGGCGGGCGCCAGGAGATCGCGGACGCGCTGCGCAGCCTGCTGCTGGCCCGGGCCGAGGCCGGCGAGGACCTCGCCGGGGTCGCGGCGACGCTGCGGCCAGAGGACATCGCCGACCACCTCTACACGACCGGCCTGCCGGACCCGGACCTCATCATCCGGACCTCGGGGGAGGTCCGGCTCTCGGGTTTCCTCATGTGGCAGTCGGCCCACGCCGAGTACCACTTCTGCGACGCGTACTGGCCCGAGTTCCGACGCATCGACTTCCTCCGCGCGCTCCGCGACTACCAGCGCCGCACGCGCCGCTTCGGTCGCTGACGCGCGGCGCCTCCTCGCCGGCGCGGGACCGCGTCGCTACGGTCCGGACGTGCTCCCGCGCCGTCCACCGCGACCCGGACCCGACCGCCCGTGACCGGCGGCGGGAGCGGGTTCGTCCTCGACACCTGCGTCCTGCTGGCGGACCCGCACGCGCTCGACCGCTTCGAGGGGGCCGACGTCGTCATCCCGCTGGTCGTCGTCGAGGAGCTCGACCGCAAGAAGTCCGACCTCGACGAGATCGGCCGCAACGCCCGGCTGGCGCTCCGCCGCATCGAGGAGCTCCGGTCCGAGGCCGGCGGAGGGCTGCGCGAGCCGCTCGCCCGTCCCGGAGGCGGCTCGATCCGCGTCGAGGCCAACATGGTCGACGTCGAGCTGCCGCCCTACCTCGACCCGCGGAAGCCCGACCACCGCATCCTCGCGGTCGCGCGCGGCCTCGGCGCGACGCTGGTCACCAAGGACGCGGCGCTCCGGATCAAGGGCAGCCAGCTCGGGGTCGCCGTCGACGACTACCACGGCGACACCGCGCGCATCGAGGAGCACCCGACCGGCATCGTCGAGCTCGACGTCGCGCCCGAGGTCCTCGACGACCTCCACCGCGACGGGAAGGTGCGGCTGGACGTCGCGGCCGTCGCGGCGGCCGGGATCGCCGGGGGGCTGTGGGCCAACGCCTGCCTCGTGCTCCGCGGCGGCCGGTCCGCGTCCGGGCTCGGCCGCGTCACCGCCATCGACGCCGACGGCACCGCCGAGGTCCAGCGGGTCGCGGGCGGCCGCTCGGTGTTCGGGATCGGACCGCGCGACGTCCGCCAGACCTTCGCGCTGGACCTGCTGCTCGACCCGGCGGTCCCCTGCGTCTCGCTGATGGGGATGGCCGGGACGGGGAAGACCTTCCTCGCGCTGGCGGCCGGGCTCGAGCAGGTCATGCACGCCCGCGGCTACCGCCGCATGTCCGTCTACCGGCCGCTCGTGGCCGTCGGTCGCCAGGAGGTCGGCTTCCTGCCGGGCGACCTCGACGAGAAGCTCGCGCCCTGGATGGCCGCCGTCCACGACAACCTGTACGCGCTGCTCCGCGGCGACGGCGGGGGGCCGGGCCGCGGGACGCAGTCGGTCGTCGACGGGCTCGTCGACCGGGGGCAGCTCGAGCTGGCGTCGATCACCTACCTGCGCGGCCGCTCGATCACCGACGAGTACGTCATCGTCGACGAGGCCCAGAACATCGAGCTCTCGGCGCTGAAGGTCGTCCTGACCCGCATGGGCGCCGGCTCGAAGGTCGTGCTCTGCGGGGACCTCGGCCAGGTCGACAACCCCTACATCTCGCCCTTCGGTGGGATGGCGGCCCTCATCGAGAAGATGCGCGGCTCCCCGCTGTTCGGGCACGTGACGCTCTCGAAGGGCGTCCGCAGCCCGCTGGCCGAGCAGGCGGCCGCCCTGTTCTGAGGGGCCGCGGCGCTAGGGTGGAGGTCGCCTCCCACCCCCGTCGCCAGGACCGCGCGTGTCGGACCCGATCGTCCGCGTCCGTGACGTGGTGCACGCCTTCGGGCGCACGCGGGCCCTCGACGGTGTCAGTCTCGACGTCCCCGCCGGCATCGTCTACGGCCTGCTCGGCCCGAACGGGGCGGGGAAGACGACGCTGATCCGGGTCCTCTCGACGCTGCTCCGTCCGGCGTCGGGCAGCGTCGAGGTCGCCGGCGTCGACGTGCTGGCCGACCCGACGGGGGCCCGGACGCGCATCGGCCTCGCCGGCCAGTTCGCGGCGGTCGACGCGTACCTCACCGGCCGCGAGAACGTCGAGATGGTCGGGCGGCTCTACGGCCTGCGCGGTGCGGCGGCCCGGGACCGCGCGGACGAGGTCCTGGCGCGGTTCGGGCTGGCCGACGCCGCCGACCGGCGCGTCGCGACCTACTCGGGCGGGATGCGCCGGCGGCTCGACCTGGCCGCGTCGCTCGTCGGTCGGCCGCAGGTGATGTTCCTCGATGAGCCGACCACCGGCATCGACCCCCGCAGCCGCATGGACGTCTGGGAGCTCGTCGAGGACCTGGTCCGCGGCGGCACGACCGTCCTGCTCACCACCCAGTACCTCGAGGAGGCCGACCGTCTGGCCGACCGCATCGCGGTCATCGACGTCGGTCGCATCGTCAGCGAGGGGACCGCGGACGAGCTGAAGGCCCGCGTCGCGAGCGCCGTCCTCGAGGTCCACGTCCCCGAGTCCGACCGGGCCCGCGCGTCCGAGCTGCTCGAGCGGATCGCCGGCGAGGCCCCCAAGACGGACCCGTCGGGCACCGCGCTCCGCGTCCCGGCCCGGGACGGCGGCGCGACGCTCGTCGCGGCCGTCAGGGCGCTCTCGGACGCCGGCATCACGCCCGAGGACGTGGCGCTGCACCGGCCCACCCTCGACGACGCGTTCCTCGCGCTGACCGGCGACCCGGCGACCCACGCACCGACCCCCTCGGGCCGGACGCGCGGCGGCCGCCGCGGCCGACGCCGGGGCGGGGCGGAGGAGGCGGCATGAGCGCACCGACGACGCCCACGGCCGCGACGACCGCGGCGCCGCTGCGGGGCCGCCTCACCCCCCTCGACGGGGTGCGCGACGCGCTGATCATCGGGCGGCGCAACCTGCTCCGGGTCGTGCGCCTGCCGCAGCTGCTCCTGTTCGCGACGGTCCAGCCGCTGATGTTCCTGATCCTGTTCACGTTCGTGTTCGGCGGCGCGATCGAGGGGACCCTCCCGCCCGCGGCGGCGGGGGAGTACCTGAACTGGCTCGTGCCCGGGATGATGATCCAGGTCTCGGCCTTCGGGTCGGGCCAGACGGCGCTGGGCCTCGTCGAGGACCTCGAGAAGGGCGTCGTGGACCGGTTCCGGTCGCTGCCGATGGCCCGCTCGGCCGTGCTGGCCGGCCGCACCGGCGCGGACCTCGTGCGCAACGCCGTCGTCATCGGCCTGATGGTCGCGATGGGCGCCCTGCTCGGGTTCCGGTACCAGACCTCGTTCCCCCGCTTCCTCGCCGGGTACCTGCTGGCGCTCGGCTTCGCCCACGCGCTGTCCTGGGTGATGGCGACGATCGGGCTGCTGGTCCGGACCCCCGAGGCGGTGCAGTCCGCGGTGTTCCTCCCCGTCTTCCCGCTGGTCTTCGCCTCGTCCGTGTTCCTGCCGACCGCGACGATGCCGTCGTGGCTGCGGGCGTTCGCCGACCACCAGCCGCTGACGGTGGTGACCAACACGCTGCGCGGCCTGATGCTCGGCGAGGGCGCGCTGCCCGCCGGGCAGGTGCTGTCCGAGCAGGTGCTGCGCTCCGGGCTCTGGATCGTCGGCATCGTCCTCGTCTTCGCACCGCTCGCGGTCCGCGCCTACCGGCGCGTCGCGACCTGAGCCGACCCCGGGAGGCAGGCATGGCCGAGCGTCCGGACCGCAACCTCGCCGTCGAGATCGTCCGTGTCACCGAGGCGGCCGCGATGTCGGCGGCCCGGTGGCAGGGCCGCGGCGACAAGGAGTCCGGCGACCAGGCCGCCGTCGACGCGATGCGACAGGTGCTCGACACCGTCACGATGGACGGCACGATCGTGATCGGCGAGGGCGAGAAGGATCGCGCGCCGATGCTGTTCAACGGCGAGCGGGTCGGGACCGGCGAGCCGCCGCGGGTCGACCTCGCCGTCGACCCCGTCGACGGGACGCGGCTGCTCGCCGAGGGGCGGCCGGGCTCCCTCGCCGTGCTGGCCGCGGCGCCGGCCGGGACGCTGTTCGACCCGGGGCCCTGCGTGTACATGGAGAAGCTGGTGGTCGGGCGCGAGGCCGCGGACGTCGTCGACCTCGACCGCCCGCTCGGCGACAACCTGGCCGCGATCGCCCGCGCCCTCGGGCGGGACGTCCGCGACCTCACGGTCATGATGCTGGACCGCGACCGCCACGAGGACGCCAAGGCGGCCGTGCGGCGCAGTGGGGCCCGGCTGTCGCTCATCACCGACGGCGACGTCGCCGCCGCGGTCCTGGCGGCCTGGGACCAGCGTCCGCAGGTCGACGTGCTGTACGGCATCGGCGGCACGCCCGAGGGGGTCACCTCCGCCTGCGCGGTGAAGGCGCTCGAGGGGCAGATCCTCGGTCGGCTCTGGCCGCGGGACGACGCCGAGGCGGGCCGGGCCCGCGAGGCGGGGTACGACCTCTCGGCGCAGCTGACCGTCGACGACCTCGTCACCGGCGACGAGGCCTTCTTCGCCTGCACGGGCATCACCCCGGGACAGCTGCTGCGCGGCGTGACCTTCGACGGCGGCGGTGCGGTCACGGACTCGCTGGTCATGCGGGCCCGCTCGGGGACCGTGCGGTCCATCCGGGCGCGGCACCGCCTCTCGAAGCTGCGCGCGTACGCGTCGATCGAGTACTGAGCCGCCGTCCGGCGGCCGTCCGGCGCGCCGGTTCGGGCCGCGTTCACCGCCCGTTCACCGCGCGGACGCGCGGCGACCGTACGGTCGTCTCGCGCTGGGGAGCCCCGTCAGCCGTCGCCCGCGGCGGCTCCACCCCCGAGGACGTCATGGATCCCCTGGAGGACCAGAACCCCGTCGCCGGTCCCGCCCCGGCCGACCTTCCGCCCCTGCGCACCGCGCTCGACGGCGAACCCGGCATGCGCTCCGAGTTCCGCGAGCGTCTCGACGCCGTCGACGACGAGCTGACCGGCGCGGCCCTCCGCGTCGCCGACGCCCTGCCGGGGGTCGTGCGCGCGTTCCTGGCCGCCGACCGCGAGGCGGCGTCCCGCATGCGCGCACTGGCCGCCGACGTGCACGACCGCTGCCGCCTCGTCGAGGAGATGGGCTTCGTGCTGCTGGCGCTCGACGCGCCGGTGGCCGGCGACCTGCGCCGCCTCGTGGCGCTGCTGCGGCTGGTCCACGACGTGGAGCGCTCGGCCAGTCTCGCCGCCCACGTCGTGGCGTCGACGACGCACCTCGACCCGCGGCTGCTGCCACCCGACCTGCGCACGCAGGTCGAGGAGCTGGCCCGCCGCAGCGCCGACGTGTTCTGCGCGGGACTCGACGCATGGCGGCGTCGCGACGCGCTGGCAGTGCACGAGCTCGGTCGCGACGACCACGACGTCGACCGGCTGCGCACGCGCCTGCTGCTGGAGGCGCGTCGGCTCGAGGGGGACCCCGAGGCCGTGCTGGCGCTGGGGCTGCTCGGTCGCTACCTCGAGCGCCTCGCGGACCACGGCGTCCGGTTCGCCCAGCACGCGACCTTCGCGGTCACCGGGGAGCGGGTCGAGGTCGGCGCGTGAGGACCGGCGCGTGAGGACCGGTCCGGGCGCGGGCTCCTCAGTCCTCCTCGGGACGCCCGCCCGGGTGGGTGCCGCCGACCCCGAGGTCCTCGCTGCGGCCGGTCACCGCGAAGATGACCTGCTCGGCGATGTCGACCCCGTGGTCGGCGTACCTCTCCAGCAGCCGCGCGACGCCGATCATGTGCGCCGCCCACGGCAGCAGCCCGTCGTCCGCGGCCGCGACCGCGATCAGGCGTCGGAAGATGCCGAGGTTCAGCCGGTCGACCGCGTCGTCGACCCGGGTCACGTCGCGGGCCAGGTCGGCGTCCGCCGCGACGAGCGCCCGCATGGCGGCGCGGCAGACCTCCCGGGCGGCGCCGCCCATCTCGCCCAGCTGCGCCAGGATGTCGGCGTCGGGTGCGAGGTCGCGACTGCGCCGAGCGGCCCTGGCGACCGAGCCGGCGTAGTCGGCCATGCGCTCGAGGTGGAGGCCGGCGTGGAGGAACGACGTCAGGGCGCGCAGATCGCGACCGACGGGCGCCTGGCGGGCCACCGTCGCGAACACCGTGTCGTGGACGCGGGCGTAGAGGTCGTCGACGGCCTGGTCCGCCTCGGGGACGCGGTCGGCGCGGGCCGCGTCCCGGGCGACCAGGGCCGCCACGGCCTCGCCCAGCATGTCGTCGGCACGCTCGCCCATCTCGACGAGGTCGGCGCGTATCGTGTCGAGGGAGCGGTCGAGCTCGTCGCGCAACGGAGGCCTCCTGCGGGGCTCCTCCACCGTAACGGACGTCCGCGCGGAAGGGACTGAACCGATGCCGAGGGTGCTCCTCGTCGAGGACGAGCGGTCGATCGCCGAGGGCCTGAAGGTCGGGCTCGAGGCCGAGGGCTTCCAGGTCGCGTGGGCCCGCGACGGCGGCGAGGCCGTCACGGCCTGGGAGCGGTCCCAGCCGGACCTCATCGTCCTCGACCTGATGCTGCCCGGGATGTCGGGGACCGAGGTCTGCCGGACCATCCGGGCCCGCTCCGACGTCCCGATCCTGATGCTGACCGCCCGCGACGCCGAGGTCGACCGGGTCGTCGGCCTCGAGATCGGCGCCGACGACTACATGACCAAGCCGTTCTCGACCCGCGAGCTGGTCGCCCGGATCCGGGCCATCCTCCGGCGCTCGTCCGGCGCCGTCGGCGCGTCGGCCTCGGCCGAGGCCCCGGTCGAGGCGAACGGCGTCCGCATCGACCGGGCGCGGCACGAGGTGCTGGTCGACGGGGCGCCCGTCGAGCTGCCGCCGAAGGAGTTCGACCTGCTCGCGACCCTCGTCGAGCACGCCGGCCGCGTCATGACGCGCAACCAGCTGATCGACGAGGTCTGGGGCTCGGACTACTTCGGGGACACCAAGACGCTCGACGTGCACATCCGCCGCCTGCGCGGCCGCGTCGAGGTCGATCCGCGCGAGCCCGTCCGCATCCAGACGGTCCGCGGGGTCGGCTACCGCTTCGCCGACGCGTGAGCACCGCCGCGGCGGTGGTGCTGGCCGTCCTCGCGGCCCTGGTGGCCGCCGTCCTCGTCGCGACGTTCCTGTCGGCCCGGGCGGGTCGTGCGGCCGCGTGGCTCGCGGCGCGCCGCACCGACTCGACCCCGCCGCCGCAGGTCGCCGGCCGGGGCGGCTGGGCGGCGCTGCGCGACGCGGGCGAGGCGCTGGCCGACGCCCACGACCGTCGCGGCGAGGCGCTGGCGCGGGAGCGTCCGTGGCGGCTCGAGCTCGTCGACGCCATCGTCGGGCCGGCGCTGCTGTTCGACGGCGAGGGCCGGCTGCAGGCCGCCAACGCGGCCGGCAGGGCGCTGACCGGGCTGGCCGCCGGCAGTGGCGGCGCCACCGTCGTCCAGGCCCTCGGGTCGACCGCGCTGGCCGAGGCCGTCCGGCGGGCCCGCCGCAGCGGCGAGCCGCTGACCCTCGACGTCGAGCGCGGGCAGCAGGAGCTGACGGCGACCGTCTCGCTCGTCGGCGACGAGACGCTCGTCGTCATCGTCGACCGGACCCGTGAGCGCCGCGTCGAGGAGGTCCGGCGCAACTTCGTCGTGAACGCCTCGCACGAGCTCAAGACCCCGGTGACCGCGATCCAGACGCTGGCCGAGGCGCTCGAGGTGACGCTGCGCGACGACCCGAAGCGGGCCGCATCGCTCGCGAAGCGGCTGACCGGGGAGGCCGAGCGGCTGGCCCGGCTGGTCACCGACCTGCTGGACCTCCGCCGCCTCGAGGAGCGGGGCCCGCTGGAGCGCGTGCCGGTCGACCTCGCCGAGGTCGTCCGCCGCGCCGTCGCCGAGGCGCTGCCGCGGGCCGAGGCGCGGGGCATCGTGGTCGACGTCGACGTGCCCGACGCCGCGCGGGTCGCGGGGGTGCCGGCCGACGTCGAGGCCGTCGTCGCGAACCTCGTCTCGAACGCCGTGAAGTACAACCGCGACGGCGGGACCCTCGAGGTCCGGGTCGTCCCCGAGGGCGGGGCCCAGGTCCTGACGGTCCGGGACACGGGGATCGGCATCCCGCAGCAGGACCTGGGTCGGGTCTTCGAGCGGTTCTACCGCGTCGACACCGCGCGGTCCCGGGCGACCGGCGGCACGGGCCTCGGCCTCTCGATCGTGCGCCACGCGGTCGAGCGGCAGGGCGGCAGCGTCCGGGTCGAGAGCCTGCTCGGCGAGGGCACGACCTTCACCGTGGTCCTCCCCATCGACGCGACGGCGTGACGGCCCCGGCACCGCCCCCGGCGCCGGGCCGCGACGCGCCGGCGATCGACCGCGCGGGTCCCGTCCTCGACGCGCTGGCGGCGGCGCTGCCCGACGCCCGCATCGCGCTCGACTTCGCCGACCGCTGGCAGCTGCTGGTCGCCACGATGCTCAGCGCCCAGTCGACCGACGCGCGGGTGAACCTCGTCACGCCGGCGCTGTTCGCGCGGTTCCCGGACGCCGCCTCGACCGCGGCCGCGGCGCAGGAGGACCTCGAGGCGCTGATCGCCACGGTCGGGCTGTTCCGCGCGAAGGCCCGGAACCTCCGGGCGACCGCGGCCCTCGTGGTCGAGCGGCACGGCGGCGCGGTGCCGGGGACCATGGAGGAGCTGTGCGCGCTGCCCGGCGTCGCCCGCAAGACGGCGAACGTCGTGCTCGCGAACGGGTTCGACCGGTTCGAGGGGATCGCCGTCGACACGCACGTCGGCCGACTGGCGCGCCGGCTCGGGCTCTCGACGGGTCGCGACGCGGTCGCGGTCGAGCGGGACCTGATGGCACTGGTCCCGCGCGAGCGGTGGCTCGAGGTCAGCGACCTCCTGATCCACCACGGCCGCCGCACCTGCCTCGCGCGGACGCCCGACTGCGCGACCTGCGTCGTCGAGCCGTGGTGCCCGTCGTCGCGCGCCGCCGGCCGGGGCGATGCGGCCTGACTCAGGTCCGGCGGCGTCGGCGGGCGTGGAGCAGCGCCACCACGGCGGTCGCGGCCGCGATCGCCGCGGCGGCGGCCAGCGTCGGGTCGACGGGGACGGGTGCCGCGACCGCCGGGGCCAGCACCTCGACGGTGCGCGCCCTGATCGTGAGGCCGCCGCCGTCGGCCGCGTCGGCCCGCTCGAGCACGCCCTCGACGCGCAGGACCGCGCCGCGGCGGCCGTACCGGCCGGCCGGCCCGAGGTCCTCGTGGGTGCCGTCGGGCAGGTGGACCGCGAGGCCCGTGTTGAACCCGGCCCGCTCGCGGTGGGCGCCGAACGGTCCGAGCTCGAGGGCGTAGGGGTCGTCGTTCAGCGTCACCCAGGCCCCGCCGTCCCGCCGGAGGACGTCGCCGACGACCTCCCCGACGTGGACGACCTCGCGACCGTCGAAGAGGCGCGGGCATGCGACGACGATCGCGGCGGTCACCCGGCCCGGACGGAGCCGGTCGGCGATCGCCGCGACGACCTCGTCGGGATCGCTGCGGCGGCAGGGGATCGGCGCCTCGAGCACGGTCGGCTCCAGGTCAGCGACGGCCGGGGCCGAGCGGTCGGCGCGTGGGGCCGTCGCGTCCAGCGCCGACGTGATGCCGGCGAGGCCGGCGAGGAGCAGGACCGATCCGAGCAGCGCCCAGCGGGTCCGGCCGCGCCGTGGGACGGCGGGTCCGGTCGCGCCGCCCGCGGAGCCGCCGGCGCTCACGCCGACCGCCGCCGGCGCCGCGGGGTCCGCGCGAACGAGAGCAGGTACCCGACGAGCACGAGGACGGCCACGAACTCGAGCCGGCCCAGCAGCATCTGCACGACGTACACGAGCTGCAGCAGCGACGGCATGCCGGGACGGACGACGCCGATCGAGATGCCGATGTTCGCCCCGATCGAGACGGACTCGAACAGCGCCTGCGTCACGTCGATGCCGCCGTAGGTCAGCGCGACCATCGTCCCGAGCAGGAACGACACGACGAACAGCAGCAGCACCGTCGTCGCCGCCCGCGAGACGTCGGGCCGGAGGATCCGGCGGCGTCCGACGTGGTAGGTCGTCACGACCACGGCGGACTCGGGCAGCAGGAAGCGCCGGATGTCGTGGACCACGGCCTTCACCGCCAGCGCGACGCGCAGCGCCTTGATGCCGCCCGCCGTCGAGGACGCCATGCCGCCGATCGCCATCGCCCCGACCAGCGCCGCCGGGGCCAGCACGCCCCAGTCCGACAGGTAGGTGTCGCCCGCGTTGACCTGGTGGCCCGTCGACGAGATCGCCGAGACCAGCGTGAACAGGCCCCGCCGCAGCACCGCGCCGAGGTCCGTGTAGGCGCCGGACCGGACCAGGCCGAACGTCATGAGGACGACCAGTCCCGCACCGACCAGCGCGAGCGTCCGCGTCTCGACGTGGCGTCGGACCTCGCCGACGTCGCCGCTCCAGATCGAGTGGTGGAGCCCGAACGAGAGCATGCCGGCGAACATGACCAGCATCACGATCACCTCGACGGCCGGTGCGTGGTAGTTCGCCATCGAGGACTGCATGACCGAGAAGCCGCCGGTCGAGAACGACGAGAAGAACAGCGAGACGGCGTGCTCGAGCGCCCGCCAGGGCCGGAACCCCGCGACCAGCAGCGCGACCGTCAGCGCCGCGGTCCCGGCCACGCCGAAGGCGGCCGTGACGCGGGCGATGAAGCGCGAGGTCCGCAGCACGTTCGGGAGGATGCGCTCGTCGCGGGCCTCGGACACGTACAGCGTGCTGACCCGCGACCCGCCGGCGCTGAACAGGGCCAGCACGACGATGAGGATCCCGAGGCCGCCCGCGATCTGGAGCAGATGGCGGTACAGGTTCATCGACGCCTCGAGGTGGTCGAGGTCGTTGATGACGGACATGCCCGTCGTGGTCAGCGCCGAGACCGCCTCGAACAGCGCGGCCAGCGGATCCGAGAAGCGGCCCGAGACGTGCATCGGGACGGCGGCGACCGCGCTGCCCACGATCCACGCCAGCGCCACGACCACCATGCCGTGGGACCACCCGAGCTGGCGCCGGGACCGCAGGTGGGCGTCCGCGAGGGCGCCCAGCGTCACCGCGATGCCCGCGCCGAGCACCAGCGCGCTGAGGGCGTTCCACTCGCGCATCACGACGGCCAGCGGCACCGGGACCAGCATCAGCAGCCCGAGACCCGTCAGGACCCGCCCGAGGTAGAAGCCGATCAGCCGCAGGTCCTCGACGGTCGGTCGGAGGACCGCGCTCATCCGCCGGCCCCGGCCAGGCGCACGAGCGCCATCACCGCCGTCGTCAGGACGGCCGCGGCGCCGAGGACGGCCAGGCCGATCGCGACGACCGTCGCGACCCCCCGGACGTCCGCCCGCGGCGTGAACCGCTCCCGGCCGACGACCATCAGACCGTCCCGAGCAGCGCCGCCATCAGCGCGTCGCGGTGCTCGGGCCCCGTCAGGGCCACCACCTCGTCGCCGGGCCGGATCTCGGTCGACCCCTGCGCCAGCAGCGTCTCGTCGCCCCGGAACACGACGGTGATCAGCACGCCGGCCGGCAGGCCGAGGGTCCTGACCTCCCGCGGCGGTGGGGCGCCGTCACCGGCGGGGATGCGGACCTCGACGAGGTCGACGCGGCCGCCGCGGATCGAGGTCAGCGAGATCAGCTCGCCGACCGAGAACTCGGCCTCGATCAGCTCCGAGATCAGCCGCGTCGAGGAGACGGCCTCGACCCCGAGAGCCGTGAACACCTCGACGTTGCGCGGGTCGTTGACGCGGCTGATCGCGCGCGGCAGCTGGAACCCGACCTTCGCCAGCTGGCAGGTGACGAGGTTCACCTCGTCGTCGTGGGTCGTCGCGACGAGGACGTCCGCGGTGTCGACGTGCGCCTGCTCGAGGTACCGCATGTCGGTCGCCTCGCCCTCGATCACGAGCAGCCCCGTCTCGGCGACCAGCTCCTCGACCCGGCTGACCTCACGCTCGATGATGACCACGTCGTGCCCGCGGTCGAGGAGGTCGCGCGCCACGTACCGCCCGATGCGGCCGCCCCCGATCAGGACGACGCGCATCACCGACCCCCGCCGGCGGACTCGGGTCGACGGACGAGCCCCGCCAGCGTCGCCGCCGCGGCGGGCGTGACCGCAGCGGTCAGCACGTCCCCCTCCTCCAGGGCGTCGGCCCCCGAGGGGACGAGCGTCCGCCCCCTCCGCGTCAGCGCCGTGACGCGCATCCGGCCGCGGGCCTCGAGCTCCTCGACCGGCCGGCCCGCGCCCTCCGCGGTCACCTCGAGGTCGCAGACCTCGAGGTCGCCCGCGACCTCGTCGGGGAAGGCGACGTGCAGCGGCAGCCGGTCCTCGAGCAGCTCGTTCAGGAACAGCTTCGCGATGAGGTCGGTCGACGACACGTGGTCGACGCCGAGCGCCCGGTAGGCGGGGGCGTTGTCCGGGTTGAACAGCCGGGCCACGGTCCGCGGCACGCCGTAGAGGTTGGACGCGACCTCGACGGCCATCAGGTTCGTGTTGTCCGAGCGGGTCACCGCGATGAACCCGTCGGCGCGGTCGATGCCGGCCGCCTCCAGCACGCCGCGGTCGGTCACGCTGCCGACGACGGTGTCCCCGTTGAACGACGTGCCGAGCCGGTCGAAGGCGTGGCGGTCGACGTCGATCACGACGACGTCCACGGCGGGGTCCGCCGAGAGCCGCTCGGCCACGGCCGAGCCGATGTAGCCGCAGCCGCCGACCACGATGTGCACGGCGTCCCTCCGGGCCCGCACGCCGCGGGTCGGCCCAGTCTGCCACAGCGACCGTCCCGGGGCCGACCGCGCCGCGTCGGTACCCTCGCTGCATGGCCCCCCACACCCTCCTGCTGGCCGCTCCGCGGGGGTTCTGCGCCGGGGTGGACCGCGCGGTCCTGATCGTCGAGAAGGCCCTCGAGGCCTACGGGCCGCCCGTGCACGTGCGCCACGAGATCGT
>JBEARL010000018.1:0-20290 GCA_041163265.1 Actinomycetota bacterium | reverse complement strand
CGTCCCGTGCTCCGGCTGCAAGTCCCCGGGCCGGTCCGCTCGCACGACGGCGACCGGCTCGAGGGACGGACCGTGACCTGGGAGCTGCCCGTCGGGGACGTCCGCCCCGTCTCGCTGTCCTCGGCCGCCGCGGGGTGGTGGCGGGCGCTGCCCGGCGTCGCCGTCGCAGTGCTCGCCGCGGCGGGGGCGTGGTGGTGGCGCCGCGGCGCCGGGCGCCGCCCGACCGACCCGGAGGTCAGCCCAGCGGGGTGAGGTGGACCAGCGTGCAGTCGCGGCGCCAGCGGTCCATCGCCGCCTGACCGTCGCGGAGGTTCAGCCGCGTGCCGAGGCCGAGGCCCGCGACGCGGTCGAACTCGTCGCCGTCGGTCACGACGCGGACGTCCGCCGGGAGCTCGGCGATCGTCGCGGGCACGTCCTTCGACTTCACGGTGACGATGACGCGGGAGGCCGCCTCGAGACCGGGGAGCTCCTGCTCGTCGCCGCCCTTGAGGACGTAGATGGTGCGACCGTCCTGCACGTACCAGGCCGGGCGCTGGACCTCGCCGCCGCCGCGCTGCGGGATGCGCAGCCAGACGATCGAGCCCTTCTTCAGCGCGACCTCGACGGCGTCCATCGTCGTGCCCGTCGCGACCAGCGAGCGGGGGGCCTCGACGAACAGCGGCACGCGGCCGACCAGCGCCCCGTCGAGGTACAGCGCGAGCGTGTGCTCGCCGGCCGACGCGATCGCGATCGGCTCGTCGACGGTCAGCCGGAACAGGTCCTCGAACATCTCGCCGCGCAGCCGGATCAGCCGCGGTGCGGACTCCCAGACGACCACGCCGTCCGGGTCCGCGACCGCGAGGACCTCCTCGTACCGGCCCTGCGCACCCTTGTAGACCCGGCTGACGTGGAACGGCTCGCAGCGGCCCGGCAGCTCGGAGAGGACGCGGACCGCCGGGTCCGCGCGGCCCGTGGCGTCGAAGTGCGCGACGTCGAACGCGACGGCGGAGAGCACCCGCACGGCCTGGGCCACGCCGAACCTCCGCGTCGGGACGTGAGGACCGCAGCCTAGCGGTCGGCCCGTCCCCGCCGGCCGGCGGCGGGGGTTACGGTCGTCGGATGAGCGCCCCCGGGACCACCCTCGACCTGCACGTCCACTCCACCTGCTCGGACGGGCTCGAGGAGCCCGAGGTGGTCGTCGCGCTGGCCGCGGCGGCCGGGCTCGGCGGCCTCGCCCTCGCCGACCACGACACCTGCGACGGCCTCGCGCGGGCGGCCGTCGCCGCCGAGGCGCACGGCCTCGAGCTGGTCCCGGCGGTCGAGCTGTCCGCAGAGGTGACGATCGAGCACGGCAGCGCGTCCGCCACCGAGTCGGTCCACGTCCTCGGGTACTGGATCGACCCCGACCATCCCGGGCTCGTGGCCGAGATGACCCGCCTGCGCGCCTCGCGGGGCGATCGTGCGGCGCGCATCCTCGAGCTGCTCGACGCGCTCGGCGTCGGCGTCGCCGCCGAGCGGGTCCGCGCCCTCGCCGGTGACGCACCGGTCGGGCGCCCGCACGTCGCGCGCGCGATGGTCGAGGCCGGCCATGTCGTCGACGAGCGCGAGGCCTTCGACCGCTTCCTCGCCGACGGTGCCCCCGCCAACGTCCCGAAGCACGCCCTCGACCCGGTCGAGGCGGTCCGCGTCCTGCGCGAGGCCGGCGGCGTCGCCGTGCTCGCGCACCCGAGCCTCTTCGGCCCGCGCGACGGGTCGGACGAGATCCCGCTCGAGCTGGTCGTCCGCATGGCCGAGGCGGGCCTCGGCGGCATCGAGGCCGACCACGCCGAGCACCGGCGCTCGCAGGCCACGCGGTGGCGCAGCGTCGCCGGCGAGCTGGGACTGGTCGTCACCGGGGGCTCGGACCACCACGGACGGCCCGGGGACACGCTCGGGACGTCCTTCACGACCCGCGAGGCCCTCGAGGGCCTACGCTCGCTCCGCTCCGCCGGCTAGGCCGGTGCGCCGCCGCCCCCGGGCGGGGCGAGGAGCAGGGAGGGGCCGCCATGGCCGAGCAGCGGAAGGCCGGACGGGTGGTCCCCGTCGCGACCCTCCACTTCGGTGAGGGGTCCCAGGCGGGGCGCACGATCCGCCTCGACGCCGAGGAGGGCCTGCTCGGACGGCGCGAGGACAACACCTACGTCGTGCCGGACCCGCGGGTCTCGCGCGTGCACGCCCGGATCCGTCGCATCGGCTCGGCCGTCCTCGTCGAGGACCTCGACTCGAGCGCCGGCACGACCGTGAACGGCGAGCGGATCTCGGGGCCGGCCTCGCTGACCCACGGTGACCGCGTCGGCTTCGGGCCGGTCGTCGCCGTGTTCCACGACCCGCTCGTCGCCTCGACCGACGTGGACGAGACGCTGGTCCTGACGATGTCGAAGGTCCTCGAGGACATCGAGTCGCCGCAGCTCTCGCCGCGGCAGCTCGAGGTCCTGCGCGGCATGGCCGAGGGGAAGACCAACGGCCAGATCGGCGAGGTGCTCGGCGTGACCGAGCGCACCGTCAAGGCCTACGCGCAGGAGATCTTCGACAAGCTCGGGACGCGCAACCGCGCGGGTGCGGTCGCCGAGGCGTCGCGGCTCGGGCTGCTCTGAGACCCGACGGTCCCGGCGACCGTCAGGGCAGGTGGTCGACCCGGACGCGACGGGCGATCTGCGGCTGACCCGGACCGCGCTCCACGGTCCCGGTCCGCACCACGCCCTCGGAGCGGTCCGAGCGGTCGGAGCGTCGGCGCTCACCGCCGCCCGACGAGCCGCCCTCCGACGAGCCGCCGCCGCGCCGTCCGCGCCGTCGCCCACCGCCCGAGCGGGAGCCCTCGTCGTCGTGCGTGCGCGACCGGTCGACGCCGCGCTCGTCGCCTCGTCCGCCCTCGGCGCGGGGAGCGGCGGGCGCGTCACCCGCGGTCCGCTCGCCGCCGCCACCGCCACCACCTCGACGTCCGCGACCTCCGCGGCGACGCCGGCGACCCGACGGGCCGGTGGCCTCGCCGCTGGACCCGCCGTGCTCGGTGCGTTCGGTGCGCTCGGTGCGTTCGGTCCGGTCCGCATCCTCGCCCGCGGCGCGACGGGACGTCGGTCCGCGACCGGGTGCATCGGTCTCGTCCGACCGCCGCTCCGCGTCGTCCCGCGATCCGCCGCGACCGCGTCCACCCCGGTCACGGTCCCGATCGCGGTCGCGGTCCCGGGAGCCCTCGCGCGCCCCGCCGCGTGAGCCCTCGCGTGAGCCCTCGCGCGGGGCGCCCTCGCCGGACCCCCCACCGCGGCCCCCGCGGCCCCCGCGCCCGCCGCGGCCCCCGCGGCCACCACGGTCGCCGCCCTCGTCGGGCGCGCGGCGCCGGGCGACGGCGCGGGCCCACGGGACGTCCTCCGGCAGACCGAAGGCCTCGGCCAGCCACGGCGAGGTCGAGAAGGTCTCGCGGACCTCGAGGTCGGTGCGGCCGATGGCGCGGCGCACCAGGTTCGCGCGCTCGACCTCGGAGTGCTCGACGAACGTGACCGCGACGCCTGCGCGACCGGCCCGCGCCGTGCGGCCGATCCGGTGCAGGTACATCTTCTCGTCCTCGGGGCAGTCGTAGTTCACGACGTGCGTGACGTTCTCGACGTCGAGCCCGCGCGCCGCGACCTCGGTCGCGACCAGCACGCTGACGCTGCCGTCGCGGAACCGCTCGAGGTTGCGCTCGCGGGTGGTCTGCCGCAGGTCGCCGTGGATCGCGATCGCCTCGGACCCGAGGTCCGCGAGCTCCTCGACGAGACGGTCCGCCATGTGCTTGGTCCGCACGAAGACGTAGACGTTGCCGCGGTCCGGCGTCTGCAGGATGCGCGCCAGCAGGCGCGGCTTGTCCATGCGGTGGACCTGCAGGAAGTGCTGGTCGACGGTCGGCGCCGTCTCGCCGGGCGTCGTGTCGGCCCGGATGAACGTCGGCTGCGACATGTACCGCCGACCCATGCGCACGATCTCGGTCGGCATCGTCGCCGAGAACAGCATGGTGTGCCGGTCCGAGGCGCAGGCCTCGATGAGCCGCTCGACGTCGGGGAGGAACCCCATGTCGAGCATCTCGTCGGCCTCGTCCAGCACCAGCACGCGCACGCGGGACAGGTCCAGCGTGCGACGGTTCAGGTGGTCGAGCAGGCGGCCCGGCGTCCCGACGACGACGTGCACGCCGCCCTCGAGGGCGGCGGTCTGCTCCTCGTACGGGGTGCCGCCGTAGACGGCGATGGTGGTGAGGCCACGGCCCTCGCCGATGGTGAGGTCGTCGTGGACCTGGATGCAGAGCTCGCGCGTCGGGACGACGACGAGGGCCTGCGTCTCGGCGCGGGACGGGTCGAGGCGCTGGAGCAGCGGCAGGCCGAACGCGAGCGTCTTGCCGGTGCCGGTGCGGGCCTGGCCGATGAGGTCGTGGCCGGCGAGCGCGGTGGGGAGCGTCAGCTCCTGGATGGGGAAGGGATGGACGATGCCCTGGGCCTCGAGCGCGTCGCAGAGGGCGGCGTCGACCCCGAGGTCTCGGAAGGTGGTGGTCAAGTGTGGGAACCTGGGCTGGGGCGGCGCGGCGCCGGGAAGGGGCGCGCCCGCGGCCGCCGGATGGGGCGCCGTCGGGAGGGGGGCCGCGGAGCGGCCGGACCGTCTGGCCGGCGAGGATGCCGGCGGGAGCCCCGACGGAGCGGGACGTCGGGAGGCTACCAGCAGCACCCCCTGTAGGGTCCGGACGGGGCTCGCGGGCCCGTCCGGAGGCGGGCGATGGGGCAGGACCTGGTCGCGGCGGCCGACCGCCTCGTCGCGCGCTGGGTCGACCACCTGCGGGACCACGAACCCGTCGAGGCGTCGCGGCTGGGCCTGCCCGACCGCGACGAGGACCTGCCGGACCTCGACCCGGCCGGCGTGGACGCGCGGATCCGGTCGCTCTCGACGCTGGCCGCAGCGGTGGACGGGGCGCTCGGGGACGTGCCGCCGGACGCCGGCGGTGCCGTGCTCGCGGCCGCGGGCGACCTGCGGCTCCTCGGCGACACCCTCGCCTGGCGCCTCGCCGAGCTCGAGGACCGTCCCCGCCACGCGCTCGACCCGCTGCCGGCGCTCGACACCGTCGCGGCCGGCGTGCACGCGCTGCTGCGGACCGACGGGACCGACGCCGGGTTCGAGCGGCGCCGTGTCGAGGCCGCCGTGCGGCGCGTGCGGCGCGTCCCCGCGTTCCTCGAGCGCGCGGGCGCGGCGCTGACGGGCGTCTCGGCGCCGGCCTACGAGGTCGTCGTGCAGCGGGTGCCGGGGCTCGTGGCGCTGGTGCGCGACACGCTGCCGCGGCGCGCGGTCGCGCTCGGGCTCGACGTCGACGGGGCCCGCGACGCGGGGGAGTACGCGGCCGAGGGGCTCGAGGCCTTCGCCGCGCTGGTCGACGAGCTGGTCGACGACCACCGCCTCGACTGGCGGGTCGGTCCCGTGCACCACGGGCGCGCGCTCCGCCTCGCGGTCGGCGCGGCGACGCCGGCCGGCGAGCTCGAGGACCGCGCCCGGACCGTGCTCGCCGAGGCGCGGGCCGAGATGGCCGAGGTGGCCGCCGCGACGTGGGCGCGGCGGCGTCCCGGCCAGCCCCGCCCCGACGGGGAGGACGCGCTGCTCCGCGCCGTCCTCGAGGACGTCGCGGCGACGGCGGTGCCGGCGCACCGGCTGCTCCGCGAGGCCCGCGCGGGGGTCGAGGAGGCGCGGGCGTTCTGCCTCGCGTGGGGCGCGCTGCCCGTGCCCGACGAGGACACGCTGAGGGTCGAGGTCATGCCCGCCGAGCTGCGGGGCGTCGCCGTGGCGTTCCTGACCGGCCCCGAGCCGCTGCGTCCCGGCACCGGCGGGACCTATCACCTCACCCCCGTCGGCGACGACTGGGACGAGTCGCGCCGCACGTCGTTCCTGCGCGAGTACAACCCGGCGCAGCTCCGCTCGCTGGCCGTGCACGAGGCCTACCCGGGGCATCACCTCCAGCTGATGCACCAGGCCGCCCACCCGCGGCTCGCGCGGCGGCTGCTGGGCCGGCCCGCCTTCGTGGAGGGCTGGGCGGTGATGATGGAGCGGGAGGTGCTCGACGCCGGCTTCGGCCGCGACGGCGGCTCGGCGGTGCCGCGCGAGGACCTCGAGCTGATCCAGCTGCGCATGCAGCTGCGCGTCGCGGCCAACGCCCTCCTCGACCTCGGCCTCCACGCGGCGAGCATGACCGACGCGGACGCGATGTCGCTGCTGACCGGCGCCGCCCTGCAGGAGGAGGCCGAGGCCCGCGGCAAGCTGCTGCGGGCGAAGGTCACATCGGGCCAGCTGTGCAGCTACTTCGCCGGGGCGGACGAGCTGGCCGCACTGCGGCGCCGCGAGCGGGCACGGCTCGGGTCCGCGTTCGACACGGCCGCGCACCTGCGGGCCGTGCTCGCCCACGGGGCCCCGACCGTGCCCGTGCTGGCGGACGAGCTGGCTGACGCGGTCCCGGCCGTGCGGACCGCCGAGCCGTCCGCGGGGGGCTGGCCCGCGGCCGCGTCCGGCTGAGGGCGATCGCGGCGCATCGGCCCCCGCACCGACCGTCGCGGTAATCTCTCCGACACCCCTTCGGGCAGGAGAGTCGGGACGAGCACGTGGCCCGGCCCATCGGCCGGGACGAGCGGAGGAGTCACCAATGTCGAGGGGGACGGACATCATGGAGGAGACACCGGCGCGCGAGCGCATCCTCAGGGCGGCCGTGGACATCATCGCGGCCGAGGGCGAGGCGGCGCTCCGCCTCGCCGACGTGGCGGCCGCGGCGGGGGTCGCGCTCAGCCTCACCACCCACTACTTCCGGACGCGGGACCACCTCGTCGCCGAGGCGCTGGCCGAGCGGTTCGCGGGCCTGGTCCGCGACGACCTGCGCCGCATCGCGCGCCTGGTCCGCGAGGGGGACGGCGGCGCGTTCCGCGAGGGCCTGACCCGGCTGACCGCCGACGTCCTCGACCGGCGCCGCGCGACGCAGCGGCTGGCCCGCATCGCCGCCGTGGGCGGCGCCCACGGCCGGCCCGACCTCGCGCAGCGGCTCGGTGAGGAGACCGCGGCCCTGCTCGACGAGCTGGCCGTCGTGATCCGCTCGGCGCAGGAGTCCGGTCTGGTCCGGGCCGACCTCGACCCGCGCGCGCTGGCCACGTTCCTGCAGGCGTACTCGCTGGGCATGGTCGTCGCGGACCTCGACGCGCGGCCGTCCGACCGCGCCGACGTGCAGGCCGTGATCGACGTGTTCATGGGGTGCGTCCAGGCCTGAGGCCGGGTCCGACGGGCCGGCCGGTGGCCGCCGGCCGGCGCTGACGTCGCGGTCCGCGCAGGCCCCGGCGGTACCGTCGCCGCGTCCGGACCCCGAGCGACGCATGGCGCGTCGTGCGTCGCGGCCGGCGGAGTCCCGCCCGTGCGACCGGTCCTCGAGGTCCTCGCCCTGCGCGAGGTCCGCCGCCCCCTGCTCGGCGCCGCGATCGGTCGGCTCACGCCGGGCATGGTCCTGCTGGCGCTGATCCTCTCGGCCCGCGCGGCGGACCTCCCCTACACGTCCGTCGGGCTGCTCGTCGCCGCGCATCAGCTCGGCGTCGCCGCCGGCTCGCCGTTCCAGGGCCGGCTCGCCGACCGCCTCGGCCACGCGCGCGTGCTGGTGCCCGACGCGGTGGCGTACCTGACGGGGACCCTGCTGCTCGCCGCGGGGCTCGGCGGCGGCTGGCCGGTGCCGCTGCTGCTGGGCGTCGCGGCGCTGACCGGCCTCGCCAACCCGCCGACCACGCCGTGCTCGCGGGCGCTGCTGGTCCGGCTGGTGCTGCCGGGCCGTGCCCGCGCCGCCGCCTTCGCGATCTCGGGCGCCAGCGCCGAGCTGGGCTTCATCGCCGGTCCGCTGACCGTCGTCGCGCTGGCCGGCGCGGTCGGTCCCCGCATGGCGCTCGTGACCGCGGGCGTCACCGCGGCCGTCGGCGCGGTCGTCTACGCCTCGTCGCCGGCGGCCGGCCAGCCCGCGCCCGCCGCCCCGGACGCCGATGGGGCCGACGGTGCCGCGTCCCGCCTGCTGGCCGTGCTGCGCGCGCCGGGGCTGGTGCCGCTGGCCGCGGCGTTCCTGCTGACCTCGGTGGGGTTCGGCGCGTTCGACCTGTACGTCGCGGCCTTCGGCGAGGCGCGCGGCACGCCGGGCCTGGCCGGTCCGCTGATCGCGCTGACCGCGACCCTCAGCCTCGTCGCCGGCTTCGCCTACGCCGCGCGCGTCTGGGACGGGCCGCCGCTCGCGCGGCAGGCCCGGCTGACCGCGGCGCTGGCGTCGTCGCTGCTCCTGATGCCGGCGGCGGGGGACCGCGTGCTGCTGCTGGCGCTGGCCCTCGTCGTCGTCGGCGCGACCGTCGGCCCGTTCAACGTCGCCGGCTTCCAGCTGGCCGGCGAGCTGGCGCCCGAGCACGCGCGCACCGAGGCCCAGGCCTGGACGCAGGCCGCGATCTACCTCGGCAGCGCGCTGGGCGGGGCGGTCGCCGGCGCGATGATCGACCGGGTGAGCCCGGCGGCCGCGATGGTCGTCGGCGCCGGCGCCGTGCTGCTCGGCGCCGTGGTCCTCAGGGCCGGTACGCCACCACGGCCGCGGCCGTCGCGAGGTTCAGGCTGGACACGCCGTCCCGCATCGGGATCGCCAGCAGGGCCGTCGCCCGCGCCCGCAGCGCGGGGCTGAGCCCGCCGCGCTCGGTCCCGAGCGCGACCACCGCGTCCCGACCCAGCGTCGCGCCGCCGAGCGGTTCGCCCTCGGGGTCGAGCCCGACGAGCGGCCGGACGGTCGCGTCGAGCGCCTCGAGCGCCGCGGTCGTGTCCGCGACGCGGACCACCCCCGTCGCGAGCTGCAGCCCCGCACCGGCGCGGACCGCCGTCGGGTGCCATGGGTCCCCGCCGCCGGCCACCAGCACGCCGGCCAGCTCGGCGGCCGCCGCGACCCGGACGACCGCGCCGAGGTTGCCGAGGTGGCGCGGCTCCTCGAGGAGCAGCACGCGCCCGGTCCGCGCGAGCAGCTCGCCGGCGGTCAGCGCCGGTCGGTCGACGACCGCGAGGCAGGGCGAGGGCAGCGGCCGGCCGTCGGTCAGGCCGCGCCACGCGTCCGCGTCGACGCCGACGATGGCGTCGCCGACCGCCGCAGCGACGTCCGGCGCGAGCCGCGCCAGCAGGCCCCGCAGCGCGTCGGGGTCGGGGCTCGCGACGACCCGCGGCGCGGCGCCGAACCGGACGGCGTGCTTCAGGGCGTGGAGGCCCTCGAGCAGGACCAGCGCCGGATCGCGGCGCGCGCGGCGCAGCAGCGCCGCGGCCTCGGCGCTCAGCACAGCCCGCCGACCTGCGCGAGCGGCGAGAGGCAGGTCGGCCAGAGGTGCACGGTCAGCGCCAGCGGGACGAGCGCCCGCGATCCGCGCGGTCCGAGCGCGACGCAGGCCATGACCGCGGTGGTCCCGGCCGCCAGCGCCGCCGCGGTCAGGCCCGCGACGAACCCGAGGCGCGAGAGGTGCAGCCAGGCCACGAGCGCGACCGGCAGCAGGACCGCCAGCCGCGGGGCGCCGGCGTCGCCGACCAGCCGGTCGGCCAGCAGCACAATCGCCAGCAGGGCGACGGCGTTCACGACCACGCGCGTGCCGGATGCGCCGAGCGGCACGCGGAGCAGGCCGGTGACCAGCGCGACCGCGGTGGCGCCGGCGCCGACCGTGCGGAGCAGCCGCCGCAGCGGCCAGACCGGCGAGCGGACCGAGACCGTCCGCGCCCGGACGGCGAGGAAGGTCACGAGTACGCCCGCGCCGACCGCCGCCGCGATGACGACGAGCGCCTGCAGCGCCGAGCCGGACAGCCGTCCGAGCACCGCGTCCGACGCAGCGGCACCCGCGGTGACCATCGCGACGGCGCCGGCGACCGCGGCCGGCACCGCGAGCGGCAGGCCGGCGAGCACGGTCGCGCCGCCGGACGTCGCACCGCCCCGACCGGCGCCGGACGGCCGCAGCGCCAGCGCGTCGACGAGGTCGCCCCGCGCGCGTCCGAGCAGCACCGGGACGAGGGCGGTCACCGCCAGCAGCGACGCGGCGCCGAGGGCCGCGCCGAGCGCGCCGCCGCCGGTCACGGGTCCCAGCAGCGCCGGCCCGATCGCGGCCGCAGCGATCGCGAGCGCGAGGTCGCTCCGCGCCTCGTCGCCCACGCGCGCCTCCCGTCCGGACCGCTCGCATCCGCGCCGGCGCGCGGCCTGCGCGGACGCGACCTCGGGGACGCTACCCCTGCGGGGCTACGCTCCGGCCTCCGGCACGGGAGGCGACGCGGTGCTCTCCGCCTCGATGCTGGTCATCGGTGACGAGCTGCTCTCGGGATACGTCACCGACCTGAACTCGCCGTGGTTCGCCGACCGCTGCCGTGCCAACGGCGTCCCGCTGGACCGCGTCGTCGTCGTCCCCGACGACGCGGACGCCATCGCCGAGGCGCTCCACGCCGAGCTCGCCCGCGCGCGGCCGCGGGTGATCGTCACGTCGGGCGGCATCGGCTCGACGCCGGACGACATCACCTACGAGGCGGTCGCGGCGGCGCTCGACCTCGACGTTGTCGAGGACCCGACGCTGGCCGCGACGATGGAGCGCATCCGCGCGCGAACCGCCGAGGCCGGGTTCGCGACCGATGAGGTCTTCGTCCACCACCTGCTGCGGATGGCGCGGGTGCCGGCCGGGTCGCGGCTGCTCGGCCACGAGGGCGGCTGGACGCCCGCGGTCGCCGTCGACGTCGACGGCGGCGTCGACGCGCCGGACGGACGCGGCGCCACCGTCGTCGTCCTGCCCGGCGTGCCCGGCGGGTTCCGGACGCTGCTCTCCGAGGCGGTCGAGCCGGCGCTGCTGGCCGACCGCAACCAGGTGCCCCACGTGCGCGAGCTGACCCACGCGCTCTCCGAGAGCCTGCTGAACGCGACGTTCGTCGCGCTCGCCGAGCGGTTCCCCGCGGTGCGGTTGGGCTCGTACCCGGGGTCGCCGATGATCGTGCGACTCACCGGTCCCGAGGCCGAGGTCGAGGCGGCGGCCGCGTTCGTGCAGGGCGAGCTGGACCGGCTGGAGGCCGACCCGGCCGCCGAGCGGCTCCGCCGCGCCCGCCGGGGGGCGTGAGGATGGCCCGCATCCTCTTCGTCCACGCGCACCCCGACGACGAGGCGTCGAAGGGCGCGGCGACCGCGGCGAAGTACGTCGACGAGGGGCACCGCGTCGTGCTCGTCACCTGCACCGACGGTGCGGCCGGCGAGGTCCTGAACCCGCACTTCGACACGGGGCTCCTCGACGCGGTGCCGCTGGCGCGCGTCCGCGCCGACGAGCTGGCCGCCTCGATCCGCGCGATCGGGTTCACCGCGACGCACCGGCTGGGCTTCGCGGACTCGGGCTGGCACGAGGACCCGGCCGACGTGCCGGACGGGACGTTCGCCCGCACGCCGCTGGACGTCGCCGGGGCGGCGCTGGCCGCGGTCGTCCGCGCCGAGCGGCCGCACGTCGTCGTCACCTACCCCGAGGACGGCGGGTACCCGCACCCCGACCACATCATGACGCACCTCGTCACGATGCGCGGCCTCGAGCTGGCCGCGGACCCCGCCCACGCGGGCGACGGTGCCGGGGCGGCGCCGTCGTGGCGGGTCGCGAAGGTCTACGCCGGCAGCGCGTTCCCGCGCGAGCGAATCCTCGCCCTGCACGAGGCGCAGCTCGGCGCCGGGATCGAGAGCACGCACGAGCAGTGGCTCGCGACCAGGCGTGCGGACGAGCCGCCGCCGGACGCGCGCGTGCGGTGCGACGCCTGGTTCCCGCGCCGCGACGCGGCGCTGCGCGCCCACGTCAGCCAGGTCGATCCGGAGGGGGACTGGTTCGACGTGCCGCTCGCCGCCGAGGTCGCCGCGTACCCGTGGGAGCCGTACCAGCTGCTCGCGTCCGAGGTCGCGACGCGGCTGCCCGAGGAGGACCTGCTCTCGGGGCTCGACCCCGAGGCGTGGGACGCGGCGGTCGGTCAGCCCGGGATCGGGTAGCGGACGATCACGACGCCCCGGCCGCCCGCACCGCCCGAGGTCTCGGCCGCGTCGAGGCCGCCGTCACCGGTCGCGCCGCCGCCCCCGCCGCCGAGACCGTCGGTCCCGGGCAGCCCGGCCGTCGCAGCGTTCGTGCCGTCCCACGGGTCGGGCTTGGGTCCGCCGTCGCCGCCACCGCCGTCGCCGCCGGTCCCCGGATCGCCGGCGGAACGTGACGCGCCCCCGGAGTCGCCGGCGTTCACGCCCCCGCCGCCGCCCCCGCCGTACCGGAGCTCGGTGCCGGTGATCGAGCTGAGCGCACCGACGCCGCCGTCGCCGCCGCGTTGCGCCGTCGCGTCGGCCGCACCACCGGCCCAACCCGCCCCGCCGCCGCCGCCCGCGACGGCCTGGTCGCCGCCCTGCTCGCTCGTGCTCCCGAGGCCGCCGGAGTTCCCGGCGCCCCCGCCGGCCTTGGCCGACGCCCCCCCGCCCGAGGCAGAGACCGATCCGCCGCCGCCACCGGAGCCGCCGTCGCGGCCGCCGCGGTAGACGTTTCCGCCGCCCCCGCCGCCCGCGGCCGTCACCCCGAACGCGGACGAGTCCCCGCCGTCGCCACCGTCCCCGCCGGCGTCTCCGACCGGCGGGCTGCCCGCGACGCGGAGACCGCCGGCTCCACCTGCGCCGACGACGATCCCGCGCAGGACGGAACTCCCGCCGACCGCGACCTCGGTGCTTCCGGTCACGACCTCGCCACCGCCGCCCCCGCCGGCGATGTGGCCGCCCCCGCCGCCACCCCCGCCGACGATCAGGTACTCGACCGTCGTCGTGAAGGCGAAGGTCAGGTCGCCGTCGGCGTCGAACCGGTGGACGCGGTGCAGGACGGACGCGCCCTCGACATCCACGTCGATCAGGTCGATGGCGTCGCCGCCCGTGGCGGCGGCGACAGACGTCACCGCCTTCGCGTCGGTCACGACGCTGACGCCCCCCGAGGACGTCCGGATCCGGACGTCGTAGGCGCGGGACGTCGCGGTCGTCGCCCATCCCGCCGTCGTGACCACGTCGGCGGGCGAGGTCACCGCCTCGGTCGTGGTCCAGGGTTCGTCCGCGTCGGCGTCGGCCGGCCGGTACTCGATCGTGTCGGTGTAGGCGCTCTCCGACCAGATGACGCGGACGGTGCGGTCGGCGACGGCCGCGACGGTGAAGGTGTCCGCGACCGCCACCGTCGGGACCGACGCGGAGGCGCTCGCGCTGGGGAGGCAGAGGCTGGTCATGCCGAGTGCGCCGGCCGAGAGCACGGTGCGTCGATCGGGTGGCTGAAGGGCCCCCGGATCCGGTGTCACGAGGGGAGCCCCCTGCGGCTCGGCTGAGCGGATGCTAGGCCGGTCGGAGTGCCCGTCCTGCGCTCCCGCGTCCGGCGGTGGGGCCGATCGTGGTCACCCCACCCGGGCCAGCAGGTAGGTCAGGCAGTCGGCCCGGGCCGCGGCGACCGTCCGCGTCATCATCAGGGGCGTGGCCGGCGCGACCACCCGGATCGTCCCGTCCTCGAACGCCAGCAGCTCGTCGGTGACGTCGGTGCCGTCGGTGTCGACGACGCGCAGCGGCCGCGGCTCGTCCGGCCGGTAGGCGCCGAGCGTCCACCCGGGCTCCTGGTGCACGCCGTTGCGCCGGTCGGCGTCGGCCACGACGACCAGGTCGACCTCGTCGTCGAGGTCGCCGCCGAACCGCAGGCGGACGCCGGGCTCGAGCTCGACGCGGCGCATCCGTCCCAGCAGCTCGACTCGCGTCCGCGTCCCGAGCGCACCCGGGTCGGGCGCGCCGAGGTAGCGCCGCAGGCCGTCGACGGCGAACGCCAGCGACGCCTGCGGGCCGGCCAGGCCGCACTCGACGGAGACGCAGGGGCAGCGGTCGGCCAGCGCCTCCATCAGCGTGTGCCGGCGCTGGTCCCACTCGACCACCGTCGTCGTGAACAGCGCCGCGAGCTCCAGTTCGGCCGCGCCGGTCCGGGCCACGAGCGCGTGGAACGGGTTCGCGCCGGTGGTGTTGTGCAGGTCGACGAGCGCCGCGAGGTCGAGCGCCCGCAGCCGGCGCAGCGCCTCGCGGGTCGCGACGCTGAGCGGGTCGTCGGGGACCTCGACGGTGCCGTCCGGCCGCCAGGCGCGGTTCATGTCGGGCTGGCCCGGCAGCATCCGGTGCGCGAAGCCCGGCGGCGCCAGCGCGGCGGTGACGTTCCCGACCAGCACGTGCAGGTCGTACGGCCGCGGCGGATCCTCGCGCAGCACCCGGAGCAGCGCGTCGAGGCCCGTGTGCTCGTCGCCGTGCTGCAGCACCACCACCGCCCGCGGCCGCCATGCCGGGTCGGGGTCGACCGCCGGCACGCGCAGCAGCGTCGGCCGGCCGAGCCGGCCGAGCAGCGTCCACGCGTCGAGCTCCAGGAGGTCGGGGTCGACGGGATCGAGGACCTGCAGCCCCGCGGCGGCGTCCGGCGCGGCGGCCGGTGGCGGGAGGCTCACGGGACCGGCCAGGCGTGGACCGGCTCGCCCGCGTCCTGCAGCTCGCGGTACCGGCGGACCAGCCGGCGCAGCGCCTCGGGTCGCGTGTGCGTCCGCTCCTCGGCGGCGAGCGCGTCGAGCTGCCACGTCGCCCCGTTGCGGCCGGCCGCCGCCCGCGCGGCGATGGTGTCGAGGGCCGGTCCGGCCTCGGCGTCGGCGACGCCGAGCGACGCGAGCCCCGCGGCGGCGACGTCGAGCAGTCCGCCGCGCAGGAGGTCGGCGGGCGCGTGCGGCGCGACGCCGTCCGCGTCCGGCGCGGCACCGGCCGCACCCGGGTCGACACCGAGTCCCACCGGCCATGGCAGCGTCGCGCCGAGGCCGTGGCGGGCCGCGGCCCGGAACCCGGCCTCGGCCGCGGCGAACGGCAGGCGGGCGGTCAGCTCGTCGGCGCGGTCGCGCAGCCCCGCGACCAGGCCGAGGAACAGCGCGACGTCGGCGGCCGCGTCGGCGGCGGTCGGCGGGGCGCTGAGCACGCGGTTCTCGATCCTGAGCGTCGGCCCGGCGGGCAGCAGGGCGTACACGGGCCGGTTCCACCGCCACACGGTGCCGTTGTGCAGCCGCAGGGCGGTCAGCGCGTCGGGCCGCGCGTCGTCCGCGTCCGGGTCGGCGTCCGCGTCGTCGAGCAGCGGCGGGAACCGCTCGAGGTTCTCGGCGAACGGGTCGGCCGGGTGGGCGATCCAGTCCGCCCCGAACCATACGCGCGGCGGGACGCCGGCGGCGCGGTCGGCGTCGCTGCGCAGGTCGATGATGCGCTCGAAGACCGGGATGCGGGACTCGTGCCAGAGGCGGCGGCCCAGCACCAGCGGCGAGTTCGCCGCCAGCGCCACCTGCAGGCCCGCGACCGCCTGCGCCGTGTTCCAGCTGGCCGCGTACCCGTCGGCCGGCAGGTCGAGGTGGATCTGGAGGCTGGTCGCCGCGGCCTCGAGCAGGATCGTGTCGAGCGTCACGTCGAGCCGGTCGCCACCGGCGTCGGTCCCGTCGATGTCGACGCGGATCGCGCCGCCGCGCAGCCCGATGATGCGCGCGTCGAGCGCGTGGTACCGCGGCTTCTCCGAGATGTTCGCCCGCGTGAGGTGCTCGACGCCGAGCGTCGGGAGGATGCCGACCGCGACGGCGGTCGTCGGCGGGTCGGCCGCCGCGACGGCGGCGCGGACCTCGTCGAGCATGCGCCGGACGCCGCTGAGCGGCGCGGCGTCGAGCGCGACGGGCGGCAGGTTCGCCTCGACGTTGAACCGCGCGAGCTCGCGCTGCACGTCGGCGCCGACGTCGCCGCCGGCGAGGCCCGCGAGCACCTCGGCGTTCCGGGCCGCCGGCATGCCGTCGGGGTCGACGAGGTGCAGCTCCATCTCGACGCCGAGCAGCCCGGCCCCGTCGACCAGCGCGCCGACGTCGACGAGCGCGCGGAGCCGCGCCAGCTCGTCGGCCAGCTGCTCGGGCGTCGCCATGGGTCCCCCTCCCGCGGCGACCCGTAGCCTGCCACGCGGGCGGCCCGCCGGCGAACGCGGGCCCGACCCGGGGGAGGGTCCGTGGACGCGGTCGAGCGGTCCCGCCGCGACTACGCCGTCGGCAGCCTCGGCCGGGCGGACCTCGCGGAGCATCCGCTGCGCCAGCTGGAGCGGTGGGTCGCCGACGCGGTGGCGGCCGACATCGACGAGCCGAACGCGATGACGCTGGCGACCGTCGACGCCGAGGGTCGGCCCGACGCCCGCGTCGTGCTGCTGCGGGGCATCCGCGCCGAGGACGTCGTCTGGTTCACCGACCGGTCCTCGACGAAGGGCGCGCAGCTGGCGGCGACGCCCCATGCGGCGCTGGTGCTGCACTGGCAGCCGCTCGAGCGGCAGGTCCGGCTGCGCGGTCCGGTCGTGGCGCTCGACGACGCGGCCAGCGACGCGTACTTCGCGTCGCGCCCGCGCGGCAGCCGCCTCTCGGCCTGGGCCAGCCGGCAGTCGCGCCCGGTCGCGTCCCGTGCCGCGTACGAGGCGGTCGTCGCCGAGGTCGAAGCGCGGTTCGAGGGCGTCGAGGACGTGCCGCGTCCGCCCGACTGGGGCGGGTACGCGCTGACGCCGGTCGAGGTCGAGTTCTGGCAGGGTCGGCGCTCGCGCCGGCACGACCGGCTGCGCATGCGGCCCGACGTGGCCGGCGGCTGGACGGTGGAGCGGTTGCAGCCGTAGGCCTCCGGACGGTCCCCGCTACCGTCCCGCCCTCCCCACCGCGCCGGCCACCCCGTCCCGCGCCCTCCCGAGCGGAACGCCGTGACCAGCCCCTCCCTCGTCCCGCGCGAGGACCTCCGCGACCTCGCGATCGTCGCCCACGTCGACCACGGGAAGACGACGCTGGTCGACGCGATGCTCTGGCAGTCCGGCGTGTTCCGGGCGAACCAGGAGGTCGCAGAGCGGGTCATGGACTCGAACGCGCTCGAGCGCGAGCGCGGCATCACCATCCTCGCGAAGAACACCTCGGTCGAGGTCCCCGACCTGCGCCCCGGCGCCCCGGCCGACGCCCGTGTCACCCTGAACATCGTCGACACGCCGGGTCACGCCGACTTCGGTGGCGAGGTCGAGCGGGCGCTCGCGATGGTCGACGGGGCGCTGCTGCTGGTCGACGCCGCCGAGGGGCCGCTGCCCCAGACCCGGTTCGTGGTCCGCAAGGCCCTCGAGGCCGGACTCCCGATCCTGCTCGTCGTGAACAAGATCGACCGCCCGGACGCCCGCGTCGCCGAGGTCGTCGACGAGTCGCTCTCGCTGCTGATCGAGCTGGGCGCCGACGACGCCCAGATCGACCTGCCGGTCCTCTACACGGTCGCCCGCGACGGCACGGCGACGCTGGACCCGGCGGTGCCGGGGGAGGACCTGCGGCCGCTGTTCACCGCGATCCTCGACCACGTCCCGCCGCCGCGTCACGACCCGACGCACCCGTTCCAGGCCCTGGTCACGAACCTCGACGCCTCGCCGTACCTCGGCCGGCTCGCGATCTGCCGGGTGCGCAACGGCACCGTCCGGCGCGGCCAGCAGGTCGCGTGGTGCCGGACCGACGGCAGCGTCCAGCGCGTGAAGCTCGCCGAGCTGTCGCTGACCCGCGCCCTCGAGCGGGTGCCCGTCGACGAGGCCGGCCCGGGCGACCTCATCGCCGTCGCGGGCATCCCCGACGTGACCATCGGCGAGACGCTCGCGGACCCCGAGGACCCGCGCCCGCTGCCGGTGCTGCGGGTCGACGAGCCGTCGCTGGGGATGACGCTCGGCGTGAACACGTCGCCGCTCGCAGGCCGCGACGGCACGCGCCTGACCGCCCGCCAGATCGAGGAGCGGCTGGACGCCGAGCTGATCGGCAACGTCTCGATCCGGGTGCTGCCGACCGAGCGGCCCGACACGTGGGAGGTCCAGGGCCGCGGCGAGCTGCAGCTCGCGGTCCTCGTCGAGACGATGCGCCGCGAGGGCTTCGAGCTGACCGTCGGGAAGCCGCGGGTCGTCACGCGCGAGATCGACGGCGTCGTCCACGAGCCGTTCGAGGCGCTCTCGATCGACGTGCCGGACGACTACGTGGGCGTGGTCACCCAGCTCCTCGGCCTGCGCAAGGGCCGGATGCAGCAGATGATCGCGCACGGCTCGGGCTGGACCCGGCTCGAGTACCGGGTGCCGGCGCGCGGCCTGATCGGGTTCCGGACCGAGTTCCTCACCGAGACCCGCGGCACGGGGATCCTCCACGGCGCCTTCGACGGCTACGAGCCGTGGCAGGGCGAGATCCGGACCCGTCCGAACGGCTCGCTCGTCGCGGACCGCACCGGCGCCGCGACGCAGTTCGCGCTGCTGAACCTGCAGGAGCGCGGGCAGCTGTTCGTCTCACCCGGCGCCGACGTGTACGAGGGGATGATCGTCGGCGAGAACGCCCGCGCCGAGGACATGGACGTGAACCCCGCGAAGGAGAAGAAGCTCTCCAACGTGCGGTCGGCCACCGGCGACGAGCTGGTCCGCCTCGCGCCGCCGCGGCTGCTCTCGCTCGACCAGGCCCTCGAGTTCATCCGCGAGGACGAGGCGGTCGAGGTCACCCCGTCGGCCGTGCGGCTGCGCAAGGCCGAGCTGGCCGCGACGGTCCGCGGTCGGACGGCGAAGCGCGCGAAGGGCGGCGCGGCCCCGGCCTGACCGGCGGCGGTCCTCACGGCCGGCTCGCGCGGTCCTCGCGGCGCGGCGGCGCGGCGGTCACGGTCGCCTGCCGATGCCCCGGACGGACGCCTCCGCGGCGTCGCGGTGGCGGCGCGGCACCCACCCTCGCCGCCGGCGCGGGTCCCCGTGCCGCACGCCGCGACCCGCCGCCCCGCGCCGGGTCGCCCGCCCCCGAGAGGTCCCCATGCGCTCCACCCCGTCCACCCGTCCGCGCGGCGCGCGGTCCCGGCTCGCCGCCGGCCTCGGCGCCGCGGCGCTCCTCGCCGTCCCGGCCGTCGCCGCCGCGCAGACCGGCACGGCCGAGGTCGTCGTCGTCCACGGCGTGCCCGACCTGGTCGTCGACATCCTGATCGACGGCGAGGTCGCCATCGAGGCGATGGAGTTCGCCGACGCGCCGATCGTCACCACGCTGCCCGAGGGCGACGTCGAGATCGTCGTCGCCGCGACCGGCACCACCGACCCGGTCCTCTCGCTCGACGCGACGCTCACGTCGGGCACGAGCGTCACCGTCGCCGCCCACCTCGACGCGCTCGGCGCGCCGAAGCTGGCCGCCTACGAGAACCGCACCACGATGGCCGGCATCCAGCCGTTCCACCTCGCCGACTTCGGCGCGGTCGACGTCCTCGCCGGCACCGAGGTCCTGCTGGCCGGCGTGCTCGACGGGCAGACCGCCCGCATCGACCTGCCGGACGGCGCGACGGTCGCGGACGTCGGCATCCGCGCGACCGGCACGAACGAGATCGCGATCGACCTCGGGACGCTGACCGTCGCGGCCGACGAGCTGCTCCTCGTCTACGCCGTCGGGCCGGACACGGGCGACACGCTGCCGACGATCGTGACGGCGACGGTCGACGCGGTCGCCGTCGGGGACATCGGCGCAGGCGAGGCCGGTCTGGTGGCGTCGAGCGGGCTGCCGGCCGCGGTCGCGGGGCTGATGGTCCTCGGCCTGGCGCTCGTCCTCGCCCCGGTCGCCGTCCGGCGCCGCTGACGGTGCGCCGCCCCCACCCGGGTCCCAGCCGGCGCGCATCGGGTCGCGCGCCGGCGGGGCCCTGGTGGGGCCGCGGTGCGGTCGCGGTCGGGCTGGCCCTGTTCGTCGGGGCCCCGCTGGGCTGGGCCGCGACGCGGCCCCCGACCGCGCTGGGTGACGCCCCACCCGTCACCGTCGCCGGCGCGGGTCCCGACGGTGGGTCCGTCGCGGCGACCGGCGCCACCGTGACCGCGGTCGCCGGTCGCGTCGAGACGGACCGCTGGCCCGTCCGCGTCGAGGTGCCGGCCCTCGGCGCGGAGCTGCCGGTCGAGCCGGTCGGCCTCGACGCCGCCGGCGACGTCGCGATCCCCGCCTCGCCGGCGGTCGTCGGGTGGGACCGGCGCGCCGCGGTGCCGGGCGCACCCGGCACCGCCGTCCTCGCCGCCCACGTCGACAGCCGGACCGAGGGCCTCGGCGCCTTCGCGAGCCTCGTCGAGCTCGCGGTCGGGGACCGGGTGGTGCTGACCGACGCCGGCGGTCGGGCGGTGGCCTGGCGGGTCGTCGGGCGGGTGTCCGTCGCGAAGGAGGAGCTGCCGGTCGTTCGCCTCTCGGC